>NZ_JH636434.1:1930364-1934687 GCF_000255655.1 Schlesneria paludicola DSM 18645
CAAGTCGTGAAGCTGGCGGAACTGATGAAATACAATTTGCGTTCGGTGAGATCGCACTTGTTGAGAGAAGAGTTTCAGCGGTTCTGGGAATACGCTTCGGCAGGTTGGGCTGGGAAGTTTCTCGACGAATGGTGCGCTCGAACGATGCGGTCTCGCCTGGAACCGATGAAGCGGGTCGCTCGCATGCTGCGAAACCATCGCAACCTAATTCTCAACTGGTTCCGAGCGCGGGGAGCGATTTCCGCAGGTGTCGTCGAGGGATTCAACAATAAGGCGAAACTGACTACCAAAAAAGCTTATGGTTTTCGCACCTATAAAGCGATCGAAATCGCTTTGTACCATCAACTTGGAAAGCTGCCAGAACCAGAATTCACCCACAGATTCTGGTGAGGAGGCATCTTTTGAGGGAATTTGGCAATTGTGCATGCGCACGACGCGCGTACAGAGTTGATTTCTAGCGGTACGTCCCCCGTATTGAGGACGCCGACAGACATCTCTCTGCGGTCCAACGGCACCACACCCAGCTCGAGTACTTCACCCTCCTTGAGTCCCGGAAACTCCAACTTCGGAGTGGGGCCGACATGATCGCTCGAACTGCCACGATTTCCACAACCCGCAGTGGCAGTCATGACCAAGGCCAGAAACAGGACGTTCACAGTCGCCATCCGCGCCCCATAGCACACGTGCCACAGAACCGGCCACCATACAAAGAGCGCGCAGGCTCCAAGGATCGGCGGCAGGCAAGCCATGATCTGCAATACAACACCCCCTCGTCGTCGCTGGATCCTACTCAGTACTGCGGCGGATTCGCGTTCATTTCGTGACAGGATAATCGTATTTCCAGTCCACACGCGCCGGAATGATTCTGCCTTCCAGAATCCCATCGGATTTGGAGGATCGAGCGAGGCGACACGACCGTTCGCTTCAACTCCCAGAATAAGGGTGAAATGCGGCCTGCCACCTGTGATCGGATTGGGTCGCAAATGGGCAATCGCTGGGCAGCCGAGATGACGCAGATCGTCAAAGTCAAGCATGCACGACTTGGCGACAATTCCGACTTCGCGCGCTGTAAGTCCGCAAAGCTGGTCACGTCATTGTGATCCGGATCAGCCGATTGTCGGATTTGACTTAGTGCAACATCAGCGCCGAGGAGGCGTCCCCCGGCGTACAATGCGACTACGCCGCAGGCCCGGTAGTCCGTCAAATCGACATGCGCGGTGCCAGAATTCGGCTCCGCCTGCGCTATGCTCACCCAGCATTCTCGCCCAAGCAGTTGGCAAATGAGAAAGGCTAAACCAGCTCTGATCAGTATTTCTCTCTTCCAGGTCAGGCGACGAGTGGGCATGGGCATTTTTCTCGGTGACTATTTTTCAGACGCGATACTTCAGAGAGCGGTTTGGCTATTTCCTGGCAAAGAGGCGATTAAGCATAATTCCAATCCCTGCAACGACGAGCAGGGCAATGTTCAACAAAACCAGGTACCGGAATCTTGGAGATGGGCCTGCCGGAGCCTCTCCTGGCCGGACGCGTAGCCTTCCATCGGAGATCAACTGGCCCAACGTCCCCTCCTGAGTTTCGGCTCCCACCCTATAAGTGACGTCGTGCGGCCGATCGTTGACCAAAGTTCCAACGGGGAAGTCGATCACAAACTGCTCTTCCGGGATCGGTATGTTGAATCGGCTTCGTTCCTGGTCAACAGCCAGCTCAAACATCGCGTACGGCTTCCCGTTATCGGGAGAGGGGGGAGCGTATTGCGCGACGGGGAATATCAGCCTCCCCTGGGTTGGAGCCCAGACACCTGGAAGGATCTCTTCCGGCTCAGAAGTGATCTGTACAATCGGGCGCACGTTACCCCTCGCGATATCGCTGAACTCCAATCGCGTTGGGAGGTAATTCCGATTCGAATCGAACACCACCTTGAGAGTGAATTTGCTAAGCCAGTCCTGGGCCTCGGGCAAGGGCGGCGCGATGACTTCATAGAGACCGTCGATTTTTGTGCAAGAACTCTTCCTCGCCCGAACGAATTCAGCGTAGGTGTAGTCGCCAAATACCGCCCGATAAAAAAGCTCATAAAACGGGACCGGCTCGCCTGTGATCGACGAGTTACGTTGGTTGGCATTGATGAACGCCGATTTCTTGAGTTCGTTGAACGATTTCTGCAGTTCTCCGTCCCAAAGCAGGACGCGCTGCCCCTCGCCAAACGAACCGTCCCACCCGTCGTACGATTCCACGCGGACTCGACCGCGATCAAACCACTGGCGGCTGCGAAACGTCCGCTTGGGTGTATCAGGTCCTGCTGGGATATACCGGACGGGTTGATTCGCATCGGCCTTCCGCTGCTCGGAGTTCGCCGGATCTTCTACGAGGTAGACCGTCTCCTCCATGCGGTACCTCAGGTCGTACGTCGCCACGGCACGTACGCCCCGATCGTGCTCGCTGATCACCCGATCTAACTCGGATTCTGTCTCAGAATCTGCATAAGTCTGAGGAGCAAATCCGATCATGAGCACGGCCATTGGGATGCAAATTGATCGACTAATGAAGCGTCTGACAACGAGCGTCATCCAACGAAACGCGTGCATGGCAAGAGAGCGCATAACCGATCCTGCTCCAAGAAGTGTCGAAGTCGTGAGGACTTAACTGTCAGCCGCCTGGGCAGGCCTGAGCCGGCTTGTAAGTATCCTTTGTGCAACCGTCCGCGGTTGGGTTTGTCCCACTCGAGCAGGTGCAACCATTTTGAGCCTGATTTGCGCCGCAAGTTCCAGGAGTGCCGTATTTTTTTCCACAATCGAGACCCCCGGCCTGATCGACGGCGTACTCGGAGCCGTTCGTTACCGTTAACAAGTAGGTCCAAGTATTACTGCTATTGCAGTTACCCCCGGCGCAAGCACCCGCGGCCGCTGTGAAGCACCCGGTGACATCCTGGCAGCTATGGGTAAACGCCGTCTTATCGCAGGCAACCCCCCAAACCTCCTGTGCCTGTTCGGGGCTCAACGTGCAAGACGCCGAAAATCCAGGAGATACTGTCGCAATGGCGAGAAGGGCGCCTGAAATTCCCAAAACTCGACGCAACGTGATGACAGGTGACATTTTTTTCTCCTTCACGAAAAATATCGGGCATAGTCAAAACGGTTGAACACGAACTTACTTGCCGGACGAGGAACCATGTTTATGCAACAGATGGGGTTCCACGAGGTCGTACATTGCTGTCTGATGGGTTGCGTTTTCGCCTCCTCTGATTCTCTACTTGTGGCGGATAGAGACGATTTCCTGAAGTCCACTCATTTGAACGAGATGGCTCGCGGTCGTGTCTCCTTAAGTACCGCCTTGCAATTCCACTTCCATCAACCGCCTGGCCCAGCGATACACATCCTCAGCCGTTGTGAAGTTCGTCTCATTCATATTGAGCGTACGTGGCATCGAGCGCCGATCGCGCCTTCTTCCGCCTGGGGTTCATCAGCGGATAAGGCCGGAGAGATACCAGAGCCGCAGAAATGGGCCAGCAGCAAATTACGGCACAGGCAATTGATCTCCAGACCATCTCGCACCTCGTCATCACAACTCGAATATTGTTTTTGATACAGGGAGATTTGGGTGAGCATGTTAATGCACTATGGCTGTATAAAGCCGCAGTGTCGAGATTTCAAGCAGGAAACGGAGTTGCGGACAAAGAATATGTCGGAAAAGACAGATAATGAGTCTTCTTGTTGCTCATTTATGTTCAGTAGTGTGTGTGTTCGTGTTCGCTAATGTGGCGTTTGCGTTGTTGTTGGAGCAGATATGTTTCCTAGTTAGTCGCCTGACGCAGGAATACTTAATTGTGCGAAGCAACGGAGGTGTTCAGTGGGCTGCTACTGCCGCCGGGAAACGAAAACGGGGACATTCCACTTTTCAGATGAATCCCCCCTCGATCGGACTAGCAGGATTTGAATTTGCGGAATTGTCGCGCCGCCAAACGTTGAATGTGCGAACCAGTCACATGAACCGACGTGAATTGCCATGAAACAGGCTTGTGCAGATTGCCCAATTCTTGCTCCCAGCCAGGAAAAGTTCTAACCCGGATGTAATCTCGCCGCCACGATATCCCATGTTGCCTTAAGCGTCGCACTCGGGGATGTCTTTGCGAGGATGATTTCATTTCCGGGCTTTGCCATAGAGTAAATACAAAGAACGAAATCATCTTCGGAAACAAAGTCATGAACATCCACTGACTGTGGCAACTGCTGGAGGTGAGCGATTTCTTTTTTTTTCGTTTCGTCAATCCGCCAACCGAACGATTCGTAATAGTTTAGTTCAGCCCTCGTCGAAGTGACGTTGTGTCGG
>NZ_JH636434.1:1935151-1939779 GCF_000255655.1 Schlesneria paludicola DSM 18645
CTGTTTCCTGCTGGGAACCCCCGCCGCCTTTGCCAATTGTTTTCGAGTATTGACCGGCTTTGAAACCCACCGATGAGGCAGCTCTCCAATTTCACGCCACGGATTCCAACGCGACGGTAACGCCCGAGAGTTTGGACGGAGACTTCGCGACCTGGCCACGACTTCGCGGCATCCAAGAACGGGACGAGATTTGCCTCGGTGGCCAAGTGCTGGTCGCGAAATCTAAGTGCCATTCGTGTGTTAGAGCGTCGTATTTTGGGGACTGGGGATTTTGAATCCGATTGGTGCGATACGCCAGTCGACAAAGGGATAGCCATGTTGTCCGGCTGTCAAGAAGCCTTGCTCGGGACCTGTCCTGCTCCTCTCTCAACAACCAGCAGACGAACACGCAATATTCCGGCGTATCGATTTGGAGACACAGACAACACAACGTCCGCTCTTTAGTAAAGTCGGCCACGGCTTCCGTATACGTTCGCGGCCCAATGCCATTTGGGCCAACCGATTGGCAGCAGTGAGCGATCGACTGGCTGCGATTGCACGAATACGCCGCACCGTCCTAAAGCATCAACATCGGAACATGAGCGACATCAGGAGCTAAGCTCATTTGATCTTCACAACGTTGCTGTCGATGTACGTCTTGTCGCGGCCGCGAAGTGCCTTGTCTGCCGAATAAAAAGCGATGGAATAGTGGTCGTCGCCTAGTGGGATCAGTAGCTGCGACCCTCCTGTGGCGGTGTTCCAGGGATGGCCATCCGTACGGGAATAGTAGGGCTGCCCTAGTTTTGTGAACTGCTCACCATCCGGGCTGTAGTAGAGCATGCTAGTTCTGGGAATGCGTTCGTCGAGTGCTCCGGCGAACATCAGGTAACTGCCGTCAGCTCGCTTGAGCACTGCCGGACAGATTGCGGCGATCGAGCTATCGCAAGGGACACTCCAGGTGCGACCTTGGTCGAGTGAGACGGCTTTGCCCATAAACCGTTTGTGTGCCGGTGTTTCGTTGTCGTAGCGTGCAAACGCCACCAAGGTGCCGTCCGGCTTTTCAAAGATGGCGGACTCGTTGTAGAAAATCTCTGGATGATCGGCACGCTTGGCAAAGACCAGTTCGAACTGGCCCCATGTCTTGCCGTCATCGGTGCTGCGATACAAACCCGATCCGTAGACGGTGCCCGGTGTGGGCTTCGCGAAATCCATCGGGATCAGATACGCGGGCAGAATGAGATCGCCGTTGAAGAGTTGGATGATGTTCGTTGGCATCGCACCCACAAGTGAATCGGGCGGCTGTGGGATTGTTGCGACATATGTGAGTGCGGCCGTTTTCGGGTCAAAGTCGGCGAAGATCGTGCGAGACTTTCGCGGAGCTTTGAATCCTTCAACAGAGATGTCCGTGTGCGCCACCTCCATCATCACGGCCAGAATGCGGCCAGTGGGAAGTTGAACGAACCCGACTGCGGTACCGACCGATTTGTCAGGGTCCTGGTACGACGCGAATGGCTTACTCCACGTTTGGCCGCCGTCAGTACTCCGGACAAATAGCGTGACCGTTCCCGCGACGACGTCTCCCTTGTTTTGAAATGCGAGAACCAAGCTGCCGTCAGATAAATCTCTTACCAATCCACTCGGAGTCTGCGCATCGACAACCGTGTCGTTCACGACTGCATGATGGATGACCTGCATCCGAGGCGTGTTGATGATATTGGTTTGTGCAGAACAGATTGTGTTTGCAGTAAACAATACCGCGACAGAAAGAACTCCGATCATCACGCGAGAGAAATGCATGCTCGACTTTCAAAGAAGTCCGTGGCGATGAAGAATGGCGTCAGTTTAAGCAATTACCCTGCGAGACGACACGCAAACAAAACACAGCGGTGTCCTCCGCGGTTCAACCTCGAAGTAAATGACGCCGCCAAATTGAAGCCACTCCTTGTGTAATAATCCATGCAAGCCTACACGAAAATCGTCGTCGAGCCGCAGTCCGCCATGCACTGGACAGCCAGGTTCGAGAACAATGTCGATTGGGGTGGCGAATGCGAAACGCGGTATCTGATCTCGTTTGGCATCGCTTCACCGGTATCTCGGTCACATCGACCGAGGCACCATGGAATATAGTCTCACGCAGTTTGCCCAGCTCTCCAATCCGCCACAAAAAAGTTCTAACGGTGTTTTGTCCTCTCAGCTTTCTTTCCAAACAAGCCCTTCAGCCAAAACGCCGAAGGGCTTTCTCATTATTGGGTAGGCAAATGTGCCAGGAACCGAATCCGCTTTGGGGGTTCCTGGCACATTTTGGCATGTCGTGAATGTCAGTCGATCAAGCGCATCTTGCGCATCAAGGTCAGTGCGTTGCGACTTTCGACGACGCCGGGGCGCATCTTGTAGTCAAAGCGGATCTCGCCGTTCATCAAAGTGTCCGCGAAATGGACGTTGGCGGCTCGCCCGCCCAGCGTGTCGGCAATTCGAGTCAATTCGAGATCGTGCGTCGTGATCAGCCCTACGCCTCCCCGTTCGATTAACTTCCGCACGACAGCCTCGGCGCCACGAATCCGGTCATGCGAGTTGGTCCCTTGCAGGATTTCGTCGATCAGAAATAACAATGGCCGTTTGCCTTCCTGAAGGTCCATCACTCTGCGCAGACGCACGATGACCGCGTAGAAGTGCGAGGTTCTATTGTCCAGCGAGTCCTGAAATCGCATTGCGGTGCCGATCGAGAACGGTGATATCCGAAGTTGCTTGGCGCAGACGGGCGCTCCACAAAGAGCCAGCACTGCGTTGACACCGACAGTACGAAGCATCGTGCTTTTTCCGGACATGTTTGAGCCGCTAACCAAAAGCAATTGCGATGTGCTATTCAGCTGAAGATCGTTCTCGACGCGCTGATCGGCACCAACCAGAGGGTGAGCCAATCCAATCGCTTCGAAGCACTTCTCGGTATCGACCACTGTGGGGAACGTTGCTTCTGGCCGAATGAACGAATACTGCGCGAGACTCGAAATGGCCTCCAATTCTCCCAGCGCCAGAAGACCTGCGTCCGCGGGCTGGGCACACGCGCGTCGCCAGCGATCGACAGACGGGACGAATTGATGAAGTAGAATCGCCAAGAGCGGTTCGTGCATGAGAAATCGGTACACCGCACAGACTCGCCACGGTGGCATGACGGCGCCTGCAGCGATCATGCATCGAATGTTGGAAAGATGCCGTGATTCGAACGAAGACTTCTGCAAGACCGTTTGCACTAACGACAGATAAATCAGCGTTGCGTGCACGGATTTGGCGTGGGACCTGATCGACCTCAAGCGGCTTCGAAAAAGTGTGTAGAATGCCAATTCCAGAATGACGATTAAGATCGTGATTCCAACGCCAGGCCCAAAGCCACCAAAAAAACTCAGGATCACGCTTGCGAAAGCCACTGCCAGGGCGAAGGCAGTGGCACGTGCGATCCGACTGGGCAGAAGTTCCGGCGCACTCGTCCACTCGGCAACCGCCTGCGGCTGAAACTTGCCCCGATCCAATGGCAGCACGGCCAATTGTTCACGCAAATCCAGATTGTTGCTCATCTCACGAACGGCAGATTGTCGTTCGCGGATTTCGTCGGCATTCGCAGGCTGAGTCAACCACGCGGCAAGCATGTTGTCTCCGATTGACGTTTGCGAGGCACAGAGAAACTGAAAAAGCGAACCATTGCCAAAGAGGTTCAGGTCGTCCGCAAAGACTTCGTCGGCGCCGAGATATTGCGCACCGGTGTTGCCATCGCCGATCCAGTGATTCTCAATGCGCTTCACGGCGCGTCGATAAAACTCAGTCGCCAGTGACGCTCGATCGAGTTGACGACGAAGTCGAATTTTGACGACCACCGCACGCATCTGCAGGATGAAAAACGGCGCGAGAATGAACGCCATCGTGGGATCAAATACCGCAAGCCCGATTACGGCGAAAATGAGAATCTTCTGAGTCTTGGTGTGGTGTTCCAAAAGATGGAACAACCTCCGAGTTTCCGCCGACCGTTCAGTAAAGCGGTCCAAGCACTTCTCGGCGTTTGATCGAATGGTGGGAGTATGCATGGCATCAAGTCTACGGCAATCGCTCCGTTTTGACGCCAAACCGAGACAAGGGTGCGGCTGGCGAGTGTCCTGATGAAGTGGACCCCGTTTTTCGGACCACCGGGAGCCAATTCTTAGATGGTCTTCACCGGGGTCTGGAGCGAGGGATTTGATAGGCTTGCCAGGGAGTGCGGTTGGCCAAACCCTGGTGAGGTCGCTCGTGGCGATAGTACTGGAAGTACGCCTTCAATCCTTCATGACAATCGGCTCCTGTCACGTATTCCTTGAGGTAGATGTTCTCGTATTTCACGGTTCGCCAAAGTCGTTCGATCATCACGTTGTCAATCGCTCGCCCTTTCCCATCCATGCTGATGGCGATCGACTCCTGTTCGAGTCGCTTGGTAAATTCGTGACTCGTAAATTGCGATCCTTGGTCCGTGTTGAAGATCTCGGGACGACCATACTTCAACGCTTCGTCGAGAGCTTCCATACAGAACTCCACATCCATGCTGTTGGACAATTGCCAAGCCAGCACGTACCGGCTGTACCAGTCCATCACCGCCGTCAAATACAGGTACCCTCGACGCATCGGGACGA
>NZ_JH636434.1:1939801-1946271 GCF_000255655.1 Schlesneria paludicola DSM 18645
CGACGTTCAGCCACCGTGCTCGGCCACTTTTTTTTTGAGCCAATCGAGCTCAACCTTCAGTCGACCGATTTGTTCATAGAGCTCTGCGGAACTCGGTTCGTCGGTGGTGGCCTTGCTCGCTGAAGGACTCTCGAAAATCGAAATCGCTCCTTCCAACAGCTGCTTTTTCCAAAGTGCAATCTGCGTCGCATGAACTTTATGAATCGATACCAATTCGCTCGTCGTCTTCAATCCACGAATCGCATCCAAGGCAACTTTCGCCTTAAATGGTCCGTCGAATTTACGTCTGCTCCGAGGCACGGTTGTCTCCCGCTCAATTGCTCGACACGATGCCTCAATAATCCTCGATCCAAACTCCGTTTTCTATCTAAGACGGTGGTCCGAAAAACGGGGTCCACTTCATGATTTGACGCAGGCAACAATACTTTCGCTATAGAGAAGACACCGGTCAGAACGGAGTGATGCTCGCCAACGTAGTGTCGTCTGTAGATTGATCTTTAATACCGAGCTGAAGGCGCGATATGGGATGACGATGTACTTTTCGAAGTTTTATGCGTCCAAGAGAGTCATCCAAAGACAGCGTTTAGGTTGAGTCGTCGGATTCAAACATCGGGAACCTGCCCCTGCTACCCCGCGACTTGAAGGCTATAGGTAGTTTCAAAACCCTTTTCTCGCAGCCTTTGCTGGTGGAAAACCACTTGGAAAACCGCATTCGGCAGAAATTTCTCATCAGGTTGTGAAACCACCTCTAATAAAAACTGCCTCGGTCATATCGATCGAATTGGATATGGACTTGCCGCTTGTGCACAAGGGTGGCCCCCCTCCGTCAGAATTTGGCAAGAGAGTCATCTTCTGGCCATCCCGAAAAACTATTCAGACCACAGGCACGTTGTGGACGTGGGTTCACAGTGCCATTGAACGGCGGTAGACTGTCGTCTGAATCTCTTGATTGTCGACAGACGCGACGCGCAGCTTGGTCGAGGATTCTCATGACTCGGAAGCGGAACCGTTAAACGAGTGAGATCCAGCATGACCCGCGTGATCTTTGCGACCCTGTTTTTCTTCGGTACTCTCAGCTCCATAGTCTGGGCCGGTGATCCGGCACAAGACAACGATACTGCGGTTCGGGATGCCGTGTCACGCAGCCTTCCCTTCCTGGAAAAAGAGGGAGTGGCCTGGATGGATGGTCACGGCTGCATGTCTTGCCATCATGTGCCGTTCCTGCTGTGGTCGCATCGATCGGCGCAGGCTCAAGGCTTCACGGTCGATTCCCAGAAGTTGGCGGAGTGGGACGAGTGGACTCGGAAGGATTCGCTCGCAAATCGCATTCTGTTCCGGTTGCGGAGTTACGACCTCGGCAGACCCGAAGCGGCGACGCTGCCGCTGGCCGTGAAAGACAAGCTCAAGCCGCTGATCGCACGCCCGTTCCAAGCTGAAGCTGAATTCCTTGCGGAGCTGACGCCGCTGCTGACTGAAGACGAAATGAAGTCGCATCGGGCGACCGTGCTGAAGATTTCCGAGCGGACAGTTGACATATTCGATCGCGTTGGGGGCGGTCTCGAGGCCCTTGGCCCATTGCTGATCGCAAGTCAAGGGACTGCGAGTGTTCTGACTCAACCTGAATTTCGCGACGGCGTGATCGACCTGATGAGCCAGATTCAGTTGGCGGACGGCTCGTGGACGACGGGTGGTCAGTTCGCCGGAATGCGCCGCTGGACGCTTCCTACGGCATATCAAACGACCACGATGTGGACGACGCTCGCACTTGCTTCTTACGACACACCAGATCTGAAGAGATCTGCGTCGATTCAGAAAGCCATTGCTTATCAACGGCAACAGACGCCGAATCCCGATAATCGCGAATGGTTGGCGATGCGGCTCTTGTTTGAGCATCAATTCGGGTCGGCCGAGACTGTCGCGAAACTGCGTCAACAATTGCTGGATGTTCGGAACGGCGACGGCGTGTGGGGGTGGGAAAAAGGTGTACCAAGCGATGCCCTCACGACCGGCCTGGCGATCTACGTTTTGGCGAAGGTCCGAGCTGGAGACGACTCGTCAGTCTTTCGAGACGCTCGCAAATGGCTGCTCGCGTCGCAGCAATCCGACGGTTCCTGGCTGACTCCGGCCAAGAACTTCACGAAGTCCACCGATCCTGAACGCCTGAGGGTTCGCGACGAAATCTATCATTACTGGGGCACCGCCTGGGTTGCGATCGGGTTGCTGGAAACGCTGGGAAAGTCAGGCTCGTAAAGCGACTTTTCGCGATGCTGGGCGAAATCTGCATTGTCCTGACGGAACGCCTTCTGATCCCTATCGCGAGGAGTCACCCTGTTGCAGCTGATCGCGTGCGAGTTGCAGGTACCTGTCGGCCATCATCGCTTCGAGTGGGTGACTCGGCGTCCGAAAAAAATAACGTTCGGCTGAGACGCCGACACGAGAAGGTCTTGCCGCACGGAAGACGCGGCACGGTGTGACTTTGCCGAAGTCTGGCTTGATTGGTCACTGCCGGGTTCTGTGGTTTTGCTGCTGCCATTGTCTCTAGCCGTGAACCGAATTCTCGCGCGGTTCGTTCCTAGGAAAGTCGTCGTCGGTAGATGAAGTAGCCGGCCACGACCAGCAAAAACAGCGCGTTTGCCGCGATAAACCAAGAAATCGGATTCGCGATCACACGTCGAGTCTGAATAGGGCTTTCTGATCCCGCGACTGCGGCCCGTCCGATGGCTCCGGCCACTCCAGTGGTGGACGGCGCCTTGAGTTTTCGGGTACCGGATAGGAGAGATCCGAATTCGATCGCCGCCATCTTCAGAACTTCCGGAAGCTGCTTCGAATCATCGGGATAAATATAGCGGCCAAAGTACATTCCCTCCTCATTCGAACCGACCTCCATCGGATTGCCGTTGGCATCGAGTGGCTGCATCGTCAGATCGCAAACAATGACGCCGGGCTTCGGCACCAATTGAAATGACGATTGAGGGACTGGTTGGTTGATTTCGCAGGAGACGACCTCGTATCGTTGTCGAAGCGTTGGCTTGCCTCGAAGTTCTCTCGGCGCGGAATCGTTCCCAAACCAGGTGATCGTGATGGATTGCGGCATCCAGAAGCTGGCAGCGACTTGACGCAGATCGTGATACTCTCGATCAGACTGAATTGGACTGGCCGTCGTCCAGCGACGAACTGCGAAACCGGCATTACGGTCGAGCCAGAATTGATTTTTGTCTGACGACTTGATGACCAGGCAGTCAGCGCCATCCAGAAGCTCATGGTTCGCGACAACCTGCCACTTTCCAGTTGCCAACAAGTCGGGCAGCCGGAATTTCGCTCGTTGCAGGTGGTCGAGGGGAACCTTGGCTCCGGTGATGCCATAGAGCATCAGATCGAGATAGTTAAAGTTCCCCTCATAAAAAAATTCCTGCGTTTTGAGGTGAGATGGCTTCTGGATATTGTGCTGTGGCCTTAACGAACGATCTTCCGCGCTGAAGTTCATGCGTCCTCCACGGCTGTTATCCAGCAAAACGTCTCCGTTGAAAACTCGAACCGACTCGCGAGTTTCCGTCGGTGTCTCGGGAAGCTGTTCGGTGATCTCTCGATACGTCGGGATCGTGATTCGTTCCGACAGGGGATACAGTCCAGGATGTTTTTGGTGGAGTTGGTTCATGACTCCGTTGAAAGTCTTTCCTTTCCGCTGACGGTTCAGCATGACTTTGTCTGCATCAATGACCAGCGTCGTGCGGTCGCCCTCAAGCTTGATCAGACTGTCGGCGTCCTTGAAAGCTGTGTAATAAACTTCCGGATCAGTCAAAACCTCGGAATCGGACTTTGTGACCAGCTGCAGCGACTTGATGGCGGCGTAGTTTTTGCGATACGTGGCCGCAACTTCTTCGAAAGGTGCGACCAACTTTTTCGAAGCCGACTCGGGCTGCGTGTTGTCGGCCGGAAACTGAGTGGTGATGCCGGCTGCAAGTGCCGTGGTCGCGGCGACGCCAATGATCGCCGCTTTGCCAACGGCAAACGATTGGCCGACCGAACTGAATAGTGCTTTGAATTGTGCAAACACGTTGCCCATCGTGGTAACCGCAACGGGATTGACGGTCGAAGCCGCAGTCAACGTCGATGCAATCAACGACGTCGGCAGGGCGGCCGAGGCGGCATTCTGTGACAGCAACACGGTGAGTGTTGCCGACGAAAACACCAGACCTTGTCGAGTAAGACGGTTGGCCAACAGTTTTCGAGCGCGCATTAATCGAGTCGAGATCGTTGCCTCGGGACAATTGAGTTGATTGGCGGCTTCACGTTGCGTCATCCCAGCAATGTCACACAGCAGGACGGGCAGACGGTAAATCTCAGGCAGTTTGTCCAATTCTTGATCCAGAATCGGTTCAAGATCGCCCCAAAGGTTCTTTTCGGTGGTCGACGGTTCAGGAATCTCGGACATTCGTAGTTCCTTTTGTACTCGGGCATCGACCTTTGACTTTGCCCTGAGTGCCGTGCGATAAGCGACGCGATGTAACCAGATGGCGAGCGTTTCTCCATGTCGGATCTCCCCGGCGTGGCGGGCGAGTGACATAAACGTCGACTGAAAGATATCTTCGGCGTCGTGATGGTTTGAAAGAATTCGCTGGCAGACCCCGAATACGAATGGCCCGAAGCGCCGAGTCAGCTGTTCAAAGGCCGTCTGATCTCGACGTTCGACGAAGGCCTTTAGCAGTTGGTCGGTCGTCGCTTCGGATTCGCCAGAAGGCGGATCGATGCTTTCCAGTGTCAGTCCCGACTTTTCCATCAATTTCGCCCAGGCTTGAACAACTGAAATAACTGGAACAGGCGCATCTAGTTCCACATATTTCCAGTAGCCGTGTACACACTTAACAACCAGGAATGATTCACCATGGTCGCGATGCACCGCGCCCTACTGCTGTGGCAATCGAACAACCGATACTGATATAGAGCCATCGTGACGCACCATTCTTGCATTTTTCCCCGCGAATTTGAGAGATTCACTCTAAAAGACAGCCGCGTCCGGTGCAGGCGAGAGCTTGACTCGACGAAGGACGGCTCTTGAAGAATAGTCGAGTTGACAGGACACCGTTAGAACATTTTTGGCCAGCGTTTACGGCTGGGATGCGGGTTTGTGGCGACGGATCGAGAACGGAATCCCTGTCCTTCAATAACGTTGTGCCTCTGCGGTATGGGCGGGTCGAGCGCCCCGGTTGGGTAAATCACCGACGATTCGCGTGAAGCCGCGTCCCAATCCACTCAACGAGGCGAGGCTTCCCATTAAGCTCGGCGATCTCTTGGGCCGTGCGTCCGTCTGCGTCGCGGGCCAACAGGTCAGCTCCCGCTTCAACAAGCAGTGCCAGAGTCTTCGGCACCGTGTTTCTCTCGGCCGCATAATGGATGGCCGTTCGCCCACTGGAACTGTGCGCATTAACATCTGCACCGTGCCCGATTAACCACGCCACAGTACGATGATCGCCTTGATTTGCGAATGCTTGCAGAAGAGTGCGTCCTGTGCCAACTCCATGATCGATTGCAAGGCCGTGGGATACGAGCGCTTCGGCGACATCATACGCCCCTCGGCCGTGACGTTGAAGATGGCCCAGCGCGGCCGGGAGACACGCATCTGTGGCTGCGGCTCCGTGATCCAGGAGCCAGCGGACAAGCATAAGGCTTTCAGAAGACCAGCACGCGCAGAACAGAGGCGTCGCGTCACCAATACCTCGATAACACGCAAGCGCATTCAAATCGGCACCATGTTCGGCGAGAGTCATTGCCGCTTGCGCCTGAACTGCCATTCGATCGTGCCCATGAGATTTCCAGTCGGATGCACACGCGACGTGCAGCGGGGTCACTCGACTGCTGGCCGGTTCCATATCCGCGGTGAGGCGTGCGTCTGCGCGAGCTCGCCTCAGCCTATTCGTCATTCCTTTTACATCCCCCATCGCCGCCATCGTGAAAATGTTACGCTCGATACCAGCTTGAAGGAGCGTCTCAGCTAGGGCGATATGACCTTCTCGCATCGTCTCGCAAATCCAGTCCCAATTCGCTGTTGTGCCGGCATCGAGCAGCTCTTGGACCATCTTCACGTCGCCGTGCAGGAGTGCTGCCGCTATGACCGTCGCTCGGGCTTTTCCTCGCGGGTGTTTGACTCCCGATCGGTAGCGTTCGCGCCGGCGGGCATTGATGCACGCCCGGCAAGTGCGAGCGAGCCCGTCGGCTGTCTGTGCCGAGCCATTAAAGTCTGCGGCCGGCAGCCTCTTCCCACATGCAGCGCAAGTCTTGTTGTCAATCATTTTCAGGGAATTGTAGCGGGGCAGATTCAGAAGGAGAACGTGAGGTAGACGTCACGCCATCCACGATCTGTCGATACACGAGTGTTCCGGAGCCGGGTAATCTGGATGTGTGAGATCTACATTTCATCACTATGCTTGTACTAGAGAGCATTTCATAACCGCCTCATTGTAATGAGCGCGCAG
>NZ_JH636434.1:2316000-2367843 GCF_000255655.1 Schlesneria paludicola DSM 18645
TCCAAAGCAAGTCGTGAAGCTGGCGGAACTGATGAAATACAATTTGCGTTCGGTGAGATCGCACTTGTTGAGAGAAGAGTTTCAGCGGTTCTGGGAATACGCTTCGGCAGGTTGGGCTGGGAAGTTTCTCGACGAATGGTGCGCTCGAACGATGCGGTCTCGCCTGGAACCGATGAAGCGGGTCGCTCGCATGCTGCGAAACCATCGCAACCTAATTCTCAACTGGTTCCGAGCGCGGGGAGCGATTTCCGCAGGTGTCGTCGAGGGATTCAACAATAAGGCGAAACTGACTACCAAAAAAGCTTATGGTTTTCGCACCTATGAAGCGATCGAAATCGCTTTGTACCATCAACTTGGAAAGCTGCCAGAACCAGAATTCACCCACAGATTCTGGTGAGGAGGCAGATTTTTTTCATATCGTATAAAATAAATATTGCGAACTTTTTTATACCTGTATAACTTCTAAATGACTCAGCGGAAGTCACCACACGTTGAGCTCATTTCGAATGCCAACAAGACATCAATATCTGCGATGCCCCAACCACGACACACGGCCCAACACTTAGACAGAGCAATAGCGGCACAATCACGAAGACAACATCGATCCGTCTGCTGAATTCAGGGGAATAGGCACCTTAACGGTCCCGATGCGATGGCGACTATTGAAACGGTACGGCGTCAGTCCCGTCGGCAACCGTTCGCTGCCCGAAGAGAGGGGGACAGGCGCAACTTTCCGGCTCATTGGATTCCGCGGTGCATCGACCAGGGAAATCCATCCCTTTACTGCGGGAACATGAGCCAGTCGCCGACCTGTGAACGGTTGTGTCCCTTCGTTTCAGCAGACGGAGAAGAAATAGACGGCGAACAAGAGGTGGACGGGATTTTCGCCCGAGCGAAACACCATCCGAACTTCGGCATACTGTTCAACCTAATACATCTGTGATCGTAGGTGAAATCTCTTCAGACTGAGATCACATTTCGGTTTTGAATTGATGTGCCGTCGGCAAAAGCACATCAAATTGAGTTATTCATCACGGACCGCCACAGCGGAGCGTTCGGCCGCTCAACGGACGTGTGGGACATCCCGCATCGCTTCGAAACGTGAACAGCCTGCTGCTGTCATTAGCGACAGAGATCTGTCCTGGTGACTTCGCTGCGCGATCAGACCTTCGATTCTGCGTGGGCATGCATCGACACCACGACGTTTATTTTATGCAATCAGCAACCTGCATGACACTACTACCTATTACATCACGCGCACATTGAAACACGCAATATACACAAATATAACGAGCACAATAGAAAGCAAAAAGAAAGGAGCAATTGAGCCTTACTTTCGCGAGATTCGTTTCACACTCTTCAGACCAATCTTGTTCATTTGTCAATTTTTGACCGTTTGATCACTTTTCCTATTTTAGAGAGAACGTTTTCATGAGTCCTACCATGTCAAAATCAATTCATCGCGGCTTCACTTTGATCGAGCTTCTCGTGGTGATTGCCATCATTGCTGTTCTCATCGCGTTGCTGCTTCCGGCAGTACAGCAGGCGCGCGAAGCGGCGCGTCGTTCGCAGTGCGCGAACAACCTCAAACAAATTGGCCTGGCACTGCACAACTACCATGATGCTATGTCGATCTTCCCCTACGGTTCGGCCCACAATGCCATGGCATTCACGCAAGCCGGACAGACGGTCAACAACCACTCCGGCTGGCCATTGCTCTTGCCGTATTTGGACCAGACTCCGCTGTACAATAAGTTTGACTTTACTGCGGCGACGCGTAATAGCCTTTTCAGTGGCTGGGACAGTAGCAGTCAAGGAACCTTGGCTGGAACGACGACTGCACAGAATGCCAACATGGCCTTGTCCACTGTCCGCCTGTCGGTCTTGAGTTGCCCGAGCGATGCCGGCGCCGAGCTGTATACGTCCGCGACCTCGTACTACGGTTGCGGAGTGGCCGATAGTCAGTTGATCAATTATGGCTTCAGCGACACCGATGGCGGTCCCTGGGGATTGTGGGATAACGAAGGTCGAACGACGCGTGGCCTGTTCGGACAAAACTCACACTCCAAGATTCGCGACGTCGCGGACGGGACGAGTAACACCGCCGCGATCGTCGAGACCACACGCGAAGTGTGGGACGGCAACGGAAACGTCTGGGCCTGTAGCCAGTATGCCGGAAACGGTGTATTCCTTGGAGACGCACGTGGGATCAACATGCTGGTCTGCTGTGGGTGGGACAACCCAGTCCCCAACTCGCGGCCACGCATTTTGGGCAAGAATGGCGACTTCAACCTGCCGGGAAGTTCCCATGCGGGTGGTTGCTTTTGCCTTCTGGTGGACGGCTCTGTTCGCTTCTTGAACCAGACCATGGACTCGGTGACGCGACGCAACCTCAGCTACATCTCGGACGGAAACGTACTGGGAGAGTTTTAACAGCCTGTAACGATCAAGGGGGCACCGTTCACAGTCTGGCGAGTCGCTCATTTTTCCCGCGGCAAAGGGAAGAACGGCTCTGGTCGATGCACAGTGGATTCCAATGACGGTGGGGAATTGTGCCTGTCCCCCGCTTCGGATTATGAACGGTTGCACCAAAAGGAGACCGCCACACTGGCTTCGCGAATGTCAACGCATGCGCGAAGCACGCGGTCTCATTGTTTCGATGCGACAAGGAGTTCGTCGCGCGCCCGGACTCAGAATCGCGTGCAAGAGTCGCCAGGCCGCATTTTCCTGCGGCGCCTGCAAACACTCGATGCGTGAAAATCGAAGAAACCAACTCCGAATGGCCCGTCAAGTGGCGCCAATGGAGCAGCCAAGGTGAAATATGATGAGAAACGTTTGCAAGATATTTGTCCTGACATCGATGATGATTAGTTCGACATTTGTTGGTTGCGGAAAAAGTGATGGCCGATCCGTCAAACTCGTCCCGGTCCAAGGGACTGTGAAACTCGATGGTAAGCCGGTGGGAGGGGTATCCATCTTTTTCAACCCCTTGCCCAATACGCGTGGGACGGGTGCTTACGCAATCACTCGTGACGATGGATCGTACCAACTGACTCACGCCTCTGCGTCTCAGAAGCCGGGGGTTGAAGAAGGGAACTATGGGGTCACGTTTTCCAAGGTGACTCAACGCGATGGATCGCCAATCCCTCCGGATAAAACGCGAGCGGGCGTGGCGACCGTCGAAAAAATGCCGAAGATTTACACCAAATTCGATGCCACACGAGTCGTGGAAGGGGCGATCGTCAAAGCGGACACTTCGACGCTAAACTTCGAATTGGATTCGAAGAAGAAGCTGAAGACCGGCGGTGCGGGCGCACCGCAATAGTTGCCCCGAGTCGCTGAATGCAGTCGTCAATTCCGCGACTTCGGCGACAGCTTTGCCAGACCGAGTGTGGCCCAGGAGGCTGCCGCACAGTTGATTGGCGACATCAGTTTGGAACTGCCGGGAGACCCATCGGGGGTCGAGCGAGAGATCATCGGCCAACTGCCATCGGGCGTTTGCGTGGCGACCAGGAAATCAATCCCTCGTTTGATTTCTGGCTCGTTCGCCGCGCGTCCCGCGAGAGACAACACATACAGCGTCTGACCCGTGGCGAACGCGTCGCTTTTCGGCTCAGGCACCGTTTGGCTCCATCCGCCGTCGGGACGTTGCAAGGCGAGTAGCTCGTTGATCGTGACCTGCAGTGATTCGCGCGACTTTCCAGCCCGTACGCCCAATAGCAGCCTCAGGGCACGGTCTTGATGGAGGTTTGCTGAAGGGAGTGCGGCGTCGAACCAGGTGGCTGCTTTTGCCAGGGCGACACGGCGTGATTCGGGTGCGTCGGTCCCCGCCTCCGCCGTGAGCGCCATGATGATCCAGGCGGCATCGGTCGTTTGAGACTCATTGATCGGCGGCCGCCTAAGTGTCGCGAAGAATTCCCACGAGCCATCGGGTTGCTGCTTGCTAACAATCTCGTCTGCGATCAACTTCAGACTCTGTTTCTGCCCCTCATCCAATTCAGGCATCGCCTGCGAAGCCACTGCCAGAAATGGAAGCCCCATATTGAGACCCCGCCCCTGAGGACGTGGATCAGGGGTGTCTGCGGGATTCGGAAAGATCCTCGACGACATCAGTTTCTCCCGGCTCCCCAGCAGCGACTCGGTCGTCTCCTTCAGGTATTTTTGATCGATCGCGTACCCCTGCTGTGCCGCCTCACTCAACGCCCAGAGTGGCATGGGGAGATGATGGCAGGCCGCGCACTTCCGCGTCTTTAGCCAGGCCGCGCTTTCCGCCTGCAAGTACCCGATCGCGCGATCAATCGTCTGATGAACCTGCTCCACCGCAGCCGATGGAATTGCAGAAGGAACACCAGTCGGTTCGTCAGCAAAGACGAACACTTTGGACGAAAACCCGAGCAGAAACAGCGCGACAAGGGAAACGCGAGCCATGGCTTGATCCCTGCGAAAGGGGCGGCGACGGACCTCGTCACCAGAATGGAAACGTAGTTGATCCTATCCCGTTTCCGATGAATATTCGACCGCGAAAGCCCCCAGCCGGGATTCGGAGGCATTCCGCAACCGAGATCAGCGCGCGATTCCAGTGAAACGTCAGCGCCCACTTGACATCGCCCTGCATAGTGTATTACAGTCGCAATACACTATGCGAGTCATTTGATTTGATTTCACGAAGGGATGCTCATGAGCTCCCGGTTTTCATTGCAGTTTGAGATTCACCCGTCATCGGGTGTGCCGATCTATCGGCAGTTGATGGACCAGCTGCGCACGCTGATTGCCAGCGGCCGACTCGCGCCGGGAGAGCTGATTCCCAGCGTTCGGCAGATGGCGGAAGAGCTTCAAGTCAACTTGATGACCGTCTCCAAGGCCTACGCCCGACTTGAGGCTGACGGAGTGCTCGAGCGCGACCGCGGGATTGGAATGCGAGTGAAACCACCGCAGTCCGGTGGGACGAAGGCCGAACGATTGGAGCAACTTCGTCCGCTGGCAGAGCAACTGTCGATCCTGGCCTGGCAATTGAAGCTGACCGACGAACAGGTGTTGCAACTCGTCAAACAAGAACTCAAGGATCGCCCCACATGAACGCATTGTCGCGCCCATTGCCGGCCTCACCGCTTGTTGGTTCTGAGGCCGAATTCTCCGGACTGCCGCCCATCGTTTGCGAGGGGCTTCGCAAGCGTTTTGGGCACCATGAAGTCCTGTCCGGCGTCGATCTCACGATCCCTGCCGGTGCCGTCGTGGGATTGGTCGGCACGAACGGTGCCGGCAAATCGACGCTCATCAATTGCCTGTTGGGACTACTCAAACCTACCGGAGGAAACGCGAGAATCTGGGGCGAAGACCCATGGTTCCTAAGTGCACGGGCGAAGTCAAATCTCGGCTATGTGCCACAGACGGTGCAGCTTCAACCCTGGATGCGGGTCGAGCAACTTCTCGACTTCACTGCGGCCTTCTATGAGCATTGGGATCATCGTTGGACGGAGACGTTGCTCACGCGATTGGATCTACCCCGCGAACAGCGAGTTGGTCCGCTTTCGGTCGGTCAGCAGCAGAAACTGGCTCTGGCACTGGCGTTGGGACATCGCCCCTCGCTACTGATTCTCGACGAACCGGTCGCGAGCCTTGATCCCATCGCCCGCAGGGAATTGTTGGCGACGCTGATGGAGCTGGCGCTCGACAATCGACATACCGTGCTGTTTTCCACACACATCACGTCCGACCTCGAACGGATCGCGACGCATGTGGCGGTCCTACGCGAAGGAAAAATCGTTCTCTTCGATGAACTGGACTCCGTCAAAGACCGCGTGAAACGCCTCAGACTTACGGCAAGCTCTCCATTTCCCGAACGATTGATGATTCGTGCTGCGATTCGGACGCAGGTTGACGGCTGTCATGCGCTGGCGACTGTGACCGACCTGAGCGATGACCTGCTGGCCGAGCTACGTCAAAAGTTTAACGCGACGATCTCGGTCGAAGATCTCAATCTGGAAGATATCTTCGTGGAACTTCATCAACGGCCATCGGAACACGTTGGGGGGTTGCGATGACACCACACAGGCAAGCGATTTACGTCATATTGCGAGGTTACGCGACGTCATGGATGACCTGGGCTGTCGTCACGCTGGTGCTCACTGTGGACCTGGTGCTTGTTCATGGTCAAACGATCCACTGGAACGCGGTCGCCCCATTCGAGATCACGGGCGGTCGCTGGAGGCTGAACAACCTGCCGCATGAGCGCGGACAGGTGGATCGCCTGACGCTGAACGTTGGCGAGTTCCATCAGGCGACCAATGGAGCCCCCTCTCGACTCGGCGATCTCGGAAGCCTTCCCAACCTGAAGCATCTCGTCATCGACGGATCGCTGACATTGACGGAACCGCAGCTCATTGATGCGCTAGGACACCTGCGTCTAGAGTCGCTGTCGATTCGCCATCTGGGGGCGATGCAGAAAGGGGGCTGGGCCGCGCTCGAGCATCAACCACTGAAACGCCTGCAGATTCATTCGCTGGATTTACCAGATTGGAACGTCGTCCGCCTGCCGAAAACGATCGAGAGCCTGGATATTTCGTTTTCCTCGATTGTGATGGATCGCGACTCCACTCGTTCGCACCTAGAGATCCTGCGCGGATTGCCGAACCTGACGACGACGACTCTGCAGCTCTTCACAAGCCCCACGTCTGGACTCCGAAACATCGATCGAGACGTTTTGCAAAGCATCCCGACGTTAAGACGCGTCTATGTTGACCCGCAATATGCAGAACAGATTCAGCGCGAACTGCCTCGAGTCGCCGTCCGTCCCACCCGCTATCAATCGAATCGTGTTACAAATGCAACCGGTTTGGTTTTGGTCGGAATGATCGCGCTGTTTTTGATTTTGCATTTCCTTTCGCTCCAGTTCGCCGCGACATCCTCGGTACTCATCCCTCGATTTCACCTCGATCATTTCGGCGTCGCGTTTTCGATCTTCGCCCTGCTCGTGGTGACCCAGTTCCTGGCATTTTGGGGCAGTGGCTTTCACATCTGGGCAGCCATCGCGATGGCGGGCGCGGTGCTGATTCCCGCATATGCAATTACGATGGCGAGTGCCCGGACAATTCGTTTTGCGGGATTCATCAATGCCCCGTCCATGGGAGTGGCCATCGTCTTTTCGATGATGCTCGTCATGCTGACTGTCCTGTCTGACCGAGCCGAAGCAGATTGGATGTTTCAAGGCCAGCGGCCGGATCTAATCGTTGTGCTCGTCGCACTGGAAGTCATATCCGTCGTGGGGTTCTATCGATTCTTTGCGCGGCTCTCGCGAAATTTGACTGAAATGGCGGCGGGGTCCGTTCCCTATGAAATATGGAACGTTGCCGCCTGGCAACGCTGGGTGGCACAAGGCCAATTGAGCCGCCCCGATTCGTGGTTCGTAAGGCTGTCCTCACTCGGCCCGGAATCGCGACTTCGGGCGGCTCTGCGGTGTCCGCGAGAATCGTCGAAATACGCCTCCCGCCTCTGGCGGGCGGGAACGCCAATATCAGTGTTCGGATTTGCTTGCATCGCAACGTTGGTCATGTTGCTGGTCGGCTACGTCATGAATCTTTTCCTGCATGAGCTTTTGCACGGATCGGTGGGGTACATGACTTTCCAACAGGCCCTGTTCATGTTGGTCATGGGACCTTGGATGGCTCTGATGCAGTGGCGGCCGTACTTGTCACGCCATCTGCTGATGTCGCTTGGTCGACGAGAGTGGGTTCAGTTGGTGTTTCTCGAAACCGCGCATGATTTTCTTCCGGTCGTCTTTCTGGGCGGAATCAGCCTCATCGCTTATGCGTCTCAAGCTCCGTCACATTGGTGGTCGGCTTGGCACGTAGCGATGCTCGGACTCCCGATGATTGGACTCGTCTATGCAGTCCTGCTAGTCCTTATCGCCAGTCTCGATACGATACTCTCCGGTCCAGTTTTTTTCGGCGTGATCCTGGCATTCATCGCTTTCGTTGCAATGATTTGTACGGGGGCCTATATCTTCGTCTCCGTGCACGGTGAACCAGCATTCGAGGCTTGGCTCAACTGCCCACCCGTTTGGTGGGGGCCGCTCTGGATTCTTGCGCTGGCAATGATCGGAATCGCTTATCGTCGCTGGCTGTCTTGGGAACTGGGTACGATCGCTCGCTGACTCTATGCCTTGTCTCAATACTGATCACCCACATCAATCGCGGCAGATCAATTAGGGGCGTATCGAGACTTCGTGGCGGCTGTCCGACGTCAAAACTGTATCACGATTAGCAAGACCGGCGCGGCGATGGTCTATCACGGCACAGACAGAAATGTCAGAATATGTTGACTATTCGGTTTTCCGTCGATATCGTCAGGAAGAGTCCTGTACACTTGATTTGATGACGGGGTGTTGTTTGTGGCTGTTCATCGAAGGGTGAATTCGCAAAGGCAATTTTGTCGACAGATTCGCGTCGTGCAGCGGAGTTCCTTCGTTCTTGATGACCTGACTTCATCGCCGTTATCAAAACGTCAGTGAAGACTCGATGTCGTCGTCTCATTTCCCAGATTCGCAGTTCAATCATTCGTGGTTTCCAAGTCTGTAGGAGTTGCTACGCAACATTCCTAAAGGCTCTCGGTAACGCATTTCTCACGTAATGAGTCCATCGGTCGTTGCTTCCAACGTCACGATGATGTCTTTCCATTCACTCGCTCGAGCACGTTACGAGTTATCTGGCTTCCTACGTTCTGGTTCCAGTGCCTTTTTCCGAACTTTTTGTGAGGAGTTTACTGTGTCACAGACGAAACGCAGGCTTGGCTTTACGTTGATTGAATTGTTAGTTGTCATTGCCATCATCGCGGTATTAATTGCCTTGCTCTTACCCGCTGTACAGCAGGCGCGAGAGGCCGCCCGTCGAACGCAGTGCAAGAACAATTTGAAACAGTTCGGGCTGGCCCTTCATAACTATCACGACGTGGCCCTGACATTTCCTGGTGGGACGAATGGATCGGGTTGCCGCTCGTCAAGCACCTGTCCGACGGCCCAAACGGGGCGCAGCCGCATCAGCGCCTTTGTGCCACTGCTGCCTTACTACGACCAAGTGAATCTGTATAACCAGTACTCTGCACAACCCACAGCACCTTGGAGTCAACAGATTGCGACCTTGAAGCCGCATCCTTATTGGAACACCAAGATTGCGATGCTGATGTGCCCATCGGACATCAATCGAGTGCTGGACTCGTCTTCCTCCCTTGTCGGGATGCCAAGCACGAATTACTTGTTCTGCAACGGGGATGGCTCGCGGCTCATGTGCTCGTTTGACGAACTCGTCGATGGTCGTGATTGTACAAATACACGAGGGATGTTCGGCCAGCAGTCGCGTACGCGGATCGGCGATATCACTGACGGTACAAGCAACACGATCGCGATGTCGGAACATGTGACACCATCGGGATCGAATACGCTGGGATGGGTATTGAAAACTTACGGCGAATCCACCAACCCGCCGTCAGTGTGCGCGTCACAGTACAATCGGACGACGAGAACTTATGTCCAAGGAGACATTGAGGGTGACGACGGATTCCAAGGATCGCGATGGCCTGACGGCGGAGCATTATTCACGCGATTCAATACGATGCTTCCTCCGAATAGCGCGTCGTGTATTGAGGCCGACAACGAATGGACGGGCGGTGTGTTGAGCGCATCGAGCCGCCACGCAGGCGGAGTTCAAGTCCTGATGGCGGATGGTGCCGTTCGATTTGTCAGCGAGAACATTCACGCCGGAAATTCCGGAGCAGTGGAAGTCACTTCGGGTGTCAGCCCCTATGGCGTCTGGGGCGCACTGGGAACGAAATCGGGCGGGGAAGTCGTTGGAGAATTCTAAGGCAGTTTTGCCATTCTTCGACCATACGCCATCTTGACGTGCCGCCCGAGCGACACGTCAGGATGGCGATGTCGGCAGACGGTTTTGGAGGGAGCGCACTCCATACGGAATTGCGCTCCTCCGTTTTTCAGGACGACTCTTGAAGGGCATTTCCGATGCAAAATACTCGTCATGTTTGGTGGTGCGGCTTGATGATGTTGGGCTCGGTCGTCTTCATGGGATGCTCGAGCAACGGTGACAAATGGACCAAGGATCGCCCCAAGCTTTTCAAAAGCTCGGGTGTCGTAAAATACAAAAGTGAACCGGTCGAAGGTGCCATTGTCTTGTATCAAAGCGGAGAGCAGACCGCGCGTGGCCTGACAGACGCGGCTGGGAGATTCGTGCTCACAACCTTTGATGAGGGGGATGGGGCCATCGCCGGGACGCATAAGGTCTCGATTCGCAAGACGGTCTACGAGAAAAAGCCGACCAAGTACGATTCTCCTGAAGAGAGATCGGTGGCAAAGTTTCCCAAAGAGATGTTACCAGCCAAGTACGCGAAAGCGGATTCATCGGGCTTGACCGCCGAGATCAAATCCGGCGGAAAGAATCAGGAAACGTTTGAGCTTGATGATTGATTGCGTCTGCTCGCCTAAGTCGATGAAGACTCTGCCCCCGGTGTGACGACAACATCCGTGGCTGCAGAGTCTCGACATCCTTCACGTCGCTCTGGCCCCAGTTGGGCGCCATGTGTTCTCTGGGCGCTTTCGGGTGGTGCGGGAGACACAGAGCCACGGAGACACAGAGAAAAAGTTCAAAGACTGGCGGCCGTCTTGACGAAGCGAAACCATTGCGGCTCAGTAGTACGCAGATTCCAATTGTCCGCCGTTCAGAGGAGTTGGTGCGATCATGACCAAGAGCCCAAGTCCGCGAGTCAACCGCCGCCAGTTTCTGGCGGCCTCGTCTGCCGCAACGATGGCGCTGCCGTATTTCGTGCCGGCCAGGGCCTTTGGTGCCAATGATCGGATTCGCACCGGACACATCGGTGTCGGCGGACGGGGAATGGGACATCTCGATGGATTCATTGAGCAAGTGGTTGCTGTTTGCGATGTTGACAAGTCACATCTTGCTGAAGCCGTCAAGCATTTGAAGAGCAAAGGACGCCAGGTCGACGCCTATAGTGACTATCGTCGATTGCTCGAACGCAAAGACCTTGACGCGGTTGTCATTGCCACGCCAGACCACTGGCATGCCCTGCCGACGATTGATGCCTGCAGCGCCGGAAAAGATGTGTTTGTGGAAAAGCCACTGTCACTCACTGTGGCTGAAGGCCGGAAAATGGTCGAGGCGGCCCGTCGGTACGAGCGAGTCGTCCAGACGGGCTCTCAACAGCGGTCAGATCCCTTGTTCCGCCGAGCCGTCGAATTGATTCGCTCCGGCAGGCTTGGTCGGTTGAAGCAGATCCTTGTGGGTATTCCGCAGGTCAGGTTCCGCGGGACCAAGATCGCCGACTCCGCCCCCCCACCAGAGCTAGACTTCAATTTCTGGCTGGGGCCCGCACCGCTGCGTCCCTACAACGCCAATCAGGTTCACTACAACTTTCGGTATTTCTGGGATTATTCCGGCGGTCAGATGACCAACTGGGGAGCGCATCATATCGACATCGCGCAGTGGGCACTTGATGCGGATCATAGTGGACCCATCGAGATTGAAGGGACAGCGACGTTCGATGGGAAGGGGCTTTACGATGTGACGTCGACTTGCAGGGCGACTCATACCTTCGCAAATGGAGTCCAGTTGACCGTAGGTCAACTGCAGAACGACATCCCGCTGGGGGCAACGTTCATTGGCACGGCTGGGCGGTTGTACGTCGATCGGGGAAAGATAGAAAGCACCCCTGCAGAGTTGATGAAAGAGCCGCTGGCAGCCGACGCCGTTCATCTGGAAGTGAGTAACGACCACACACAGAATTTTCTGGACTGCATCAAATCGCGGAAGGCTCCGATTAGTGATGTCGAAATTGGGCATCGTAGTGCGACGCTTTGTCACCTCGGAAACATCGCCGTTCGTCTCGGCAGAAAGATCCACTGGGACGCTGCCTCGGAGAAGATCTTGGGTGATCCAGAGGCGCTGTCGATGCTGGAGCGTCCCAGTCGCGCGCCTTGGGCGTTGTCGTAGACGACCGCCAATCCATTCGTCGCGATCAAGGCCATTCCTTTTCGTGTGTTACCCACCCGACGCGCGCAGCGGCGACCCGGATTTTCAGGTGGAAATCTCGATCCCACCCGTCGGTGCGTGACATAAGCCTGATCGAGCAGCCCGTTGAAGTAAGTGGGAGAGGCACCTTGGTCGTCGGGACATCGTGGTGTTTCTGATCTGCATGGAGCCAGTCCCCGTTCTGTCAACTGGCTGCGCGCCCGTCACGAAGGCGCGGCCTGCTTCGATTCCGGCGATTGAGGTTGAGCGGGTTGGATCGACAGATCCAGCGTCAAAACATAGACCACCATTCCAATGAGCATCAGGCACACCGCGATCCTGAACTTCCAGTCATGATGTGCTCGCTTCCAATAAGGATGCTTGGGATCATGCCGATCATGAGCGTGGTCCGAATTCGAATGTTCGTGCGCCGGATGATTCATGGGGTTCCTGACTGCGTGATGTGAACGTGTTTTTCGGCGTACGACATTTCAGTCATTGCGGCGAGCCTCAGGTGAGATTAGAAACACATTGAAGTTGGTCTCGAGCAGTTCGGAAATCAAGTATTTCAAAAATTTCGACCGGAGCCATGCGACATCCGCTAAGCTAAAAGTTCTTTCACGACGACGGGACTTTCAACGCCGGTCAGGCGCTGGTCGAGGCCCTGGAACTTGACCGTAAAACGTTCATGATCGATGCCCAGGCAGTGCAAAATGGTCGCATTGAGATCATTGATATGGACCGGTTTGTCGACCACGTTGTAGCTGAAGTCATCAGTCTCACCGTAAACTTGCCCGCCTTTGATGCCGCCACCAGCCATCCACATGCAGAAGTTTCGGGGATGATGATCTCGGCCATAATTGTCCTTGGTGAGCGTTCCCTGTGAGTACACAGTCCGACCGAATTCGCCTCCCCAAACGACCAATGTTCGATCGAGCATTCCCCGCTGCTTGAGATCGGTCAACAAGGCGCCGATCGCCTGGTCAGTGTCTTCACACTGCGATCTGAGGTCGCGCGGAAGGTTGCCGTGCTGGTCCCAACCTCGATGAAGCAGTTGCACCGCGCGGACGCCGCGTTCGACCAATCGTCGGGCGAGCAGGGTGCTGGCGGCGAACGTTCCCGGTTTCGTCACGTCTGGCCCGTAGAGTTCGAGTGTCGCGGCGGATTCATGGCTCAAGTCCGTCAATTCCGGCACGCTGGTCTGCATGCGGTACGCCATTTCGTACTGCGCCATACGCGTCAGCGTTTCAGGATCGCCTAGTTGGTCGAGTGTCCGCTGATTGAGAGCCCCCAGCGTGTCTAACATGGCACGTCGGTTTTGGGCACTGACGCCGGGCGGGTTCTGGACATAGAGCACCGGATCGCCGATATGGCGCAAGGCGACGCCCGTGTATTTGCTCGAAAGAAACCCGCTGGACCACATGCGCGTGAACAGGGCCTGAGCTGCGGCCCCCGATTTCCAGGTCGGGGTGAGCACAACGAAACTCGGCAGGTCGTTGCTTTCGCTGCCCAAACCGTACGACAGCCAAGACCCCAAGCTCGGCTTGCCCGGGACTTCACTGCCTGTCATGACGAAGGTACAGGCCGGATCGTGGTTGATTGCGTTGGTGTGAACGGACTTGACCAACGCGATGTCGTCAACGCATTTGGCGGTATGCGGCAGCAATTCGCTAACCCACGTACCACACTGACCGTGCTGACTGAACTTGAACATGGACGGCGCGACCGGAAGCCGTGTCTGCCCACTGGTCATGGTCGTGATGCGTTGGCCTTTGCGAATCGTTTCTGGCAGATCCTGATCGTAAAATTCGGCCAGTTTCGGTTTGTAGTCCCACATGTCGAGCTGTGCAGGCCCGCCGTTCATATGCAGATAAATAATACTGTCGGCCTTGGGGGCAAAATGGGGAAGCCCCGGCAATGCGGCATGCATTCGGTTCGAATTCACCGAGTCTCCGGCATTCAGGGACGACGCGGCACAGAGCCCTAAGCCGAGCCCACCCAGGCGAATTCCGGTATTTCCCAGAAATTGACGGCGATTGAGTGCCCACAGATGATCATTGATTGGATTCATGTTGTCTGTTCCTCGTTCAGCAGCCTGCGTCTGTGCAGCGATCGTTTCAATCGTGTGCGGCCCGTGTCGATCACACGGAGAGACTTCCCGGGCTTCAACTTTGTTCGGTGCCTTGATCGCGATTGATCAAATGGCCCCTGACGTTCGGGGTTCAATTCCGATTCAACGCTTCGTCGGTATTCAGAATCAGATTTGAGATCATCGTCCATGCGGCAGTCTCGGCTTCGGACGCAATGCCCTTGGGCTTCGATTCACCAACATGAATGGCCAGATGAGCGGCTTGGGGATCATTGGAGAACAAGGCGAGCTGCTTGTCGAACGCCCCCGTCAACAGTTGGATTTCGTCGGACGAAGGAAGGCGCGACAACACGATCTGATACAGAAACGTGAGTCGTTCGGCGGTTGTCTTGCCCCCTTCAGAGAGTGCCCGTTCAGCCAAAGCTCGTGCGGCCTCGAAGTGCTGGATGTCATTCATCAGTTGCAGTGCCTGCAGCGGTGTGTTGCTGCGTTCGCGGACGGTGCAAACCTGTTCGCGGTTGGGGGCGTCAAAGTTCGACATGAACGGCGGGGGTGCCGTCCGTTTCAAGAAGACGTAAATGCTACGACGATAAAGCGACTCACCATGGTCTTGCAGGTAATAGCGGGTATTGCTATCCGAATAGCCGACAGGCTCCCAGATATTTGCCGGTTGGTAGGGCCGGACACCGCGGCCCCCCATCGTCAGGTCGATCAACCCGCTCACGAACAAGACGTTGTCTCGGACCTGTTCGGCGTCAAGCCGCAAGCGGGGCCCCCGCGCATACAGGCGGTTTTCGATATCAGCCGCCTTGACGTCAGGAGTCAGTCGTGTTTGCCGCCGAAACGCATCCGAGACAAGCAGTAGTTTGACAAGGTTCTTCGTGTTCCAGCCCGAAGCACGGTATTCGGAGGCCAGCCAGTCGAGCAGTTCTGGATGACTGGGAACGGCCCCTTGCGTCCCGAAGTCAAAACTGGTTTTGACCAGACCCGTTCCAAACACCTGCTGCCAAAGTCGATTGACCGTAACGCGCGCGGTGAGTGGATTTTCAGGGGCGACAAGCCACTTGGCGAGATCCAGACGATTCAGGCGTGCGTCTGGCGCTGGCTTGGCAATCGCAGGCAGAACGACGGGCACGGCAGGTTCGACGGGGTCTCCCTTTTTGTCATATTGGCCGCGAACCATCACGAATGACTCGCGAGGTTTGTCGATGTCTTTGTAGATAAACGTTCCTGGTGCTGAATCTTCAGCGACGACCTTGGCGGTCCGAGCGGTTTCCCAGGCGCTGCGAGCGGACGCGATTTCGTCGTTCTGGGGACGAGCGACGAATCCCAGGTAATATCGACGCAGCTTTGCCAGCTCGTCCGGCGACAATACCTTCTCGGGGCCGGCCTGGATGATGGGGTTGAGTTCGCCGGGCAAGTCGGGAGGGGCCTTATTTCCCAAACTTTTTCGCCAGACGGAAACGGATTCCAGCGGATCATTGGCGGGAACCGACTGCCCCGTCAGTACGACCGCGTCCCAATACGCGATGCCACCGGTTTGCGTAAATTTGATTCCGTTCAGTCGATCTCCGGCCTTCAAGCCCAAGTCCGAGGCGAGGATCGTGATCTTATTCCAAACTCCATGTTCAATTTTTGACGGCGTCTCGCCCGCGCGGGCAAGGCTGTTGTCGGCCTTCGTCCAAGTCACACTCTTTCCGCCGGTATCACCGAAACTGATCGACGTGGGAGGATCGGCCGCTTCGACACGAATCGAGAATTCGAACGCGGCCTCTTCGGGGATGACGAGCGGAGCAAGTTTGAACTCCACCTGGTCGTTGTAGGCGGCACCGAATGCTTGCCGAATGACACGCCGTCCCGACGCCGCATGGAATTTGGGATCGGTGATCCAGTCGATTGGGTTTCGCGACGAACTTCGAATTGCTGCCCCGAGGGGAAAGATGTCGTCGAACAAGACGTCTCGAACCGGTTTCCGAGCCACAGGGGATGTGGACTCGGCGGGATCAACATAGGCGGTGTCGGCCACAATGGTCTCGATCCATTCGCGAGAATCCTGTTCCACTTTCGCCGCATGCGTCGCCGTGGCCATTTGCTTCTGCTGGGGCAGTTTCATGAAGGGGGCGGTGACGTTGGTGTTGCCATCCATTGCCGGGTCAGCAGCGCTGTTGAAGAACGCGTACAGCGAGTAAAACTCTTTCGTCGTGATCGGATCGTATTTGTGATCGTGACAGACGGCGCATCCGGCGGTCAGGCCGAGCCAAACTTGCGCGACCGCGGTCGTCCGTTCCACGGCATAGCGATAGAGAAGTTCGTCGTTAATCGAACCACCTTCGCTGGATGTGACATTGCAGCGATTGAACCCCGTCGCCACCAGTTGTTCGGTCGTAGGATTGGGGAGCAGATCACCGGCAACTTGCCAGATCGTGAACTGATCGAATGGCAGGTTGTCGTTGAATGCTTTGATCACCCAATCACGATAGGCCCACATTTGCCGCTCGTTGTCGAGATGCAGGCCATGCGTATCGGCGTAGCGCGCGACGTCGAGCCAATGTTTGGCCATCTCTTCACCGTAGCGTGGCGACGCCAGGTAGCGGTCGATCATTCGTTCATAGGCACCTGGTGCGGCATCGGCGCGAAATTCTTCCTGTTCATTGAGGGTGGGCGGCAATCCGGTCAGTGTGAAGGACACTCGTCGAATGAGCGTCTCGCGAGCGGCGTCTGGCTGTGTCAACAGTCCGGCCGCCTGCAATTGGCGGTTCAAAAATCGATCAATGGTATTGGTTGCGTTCGGATGTTCCGGCGGTTGCGGCTGGCGGATCGTCTCGAAAGCCCAGTGCTTCTGGTAGTTGCCCCCTTGTTCCACCCACCGCTTCAGAATCTCTTTTTGGGTGTCGGTGAGCGTCTTCTTCGATTCTGGCGGGGGCATGATTTCTGATTCATCGGTCGAGGTGATACGCTGAACCAGTGGGCTGTCGCCTGGTTTTCCAGGGATCACAGCGGGAGCCTTGCCGTGCAAAACACCTTCGGCGGTGTCCAGACGGAGTTCGGCCTTGCGGGTCGTGGCATCGGGTCCGTGACAATGAATGCATTTGTCCGCCAGTATGGGACGGACGTCACGGTTGAATGAGACCAATCCATCTGCTGCTGCGGCGAACCCATTGCACGAAATAAGCATGCTGAGGCAGCTCAGGACGAGCAGCCCCTGTCGTATGTGACCAATCCGCGTCATACATCGTCCCCACGTATCGTTTCACTGGCCAGACAGAGTTCGGCGCAAGGTGCCGGAATCAATCAACTGACATCCCATCAATCTACCGGCGGAGTCAGCCCTTTGTCGAACGCCAGGCGGATTGCGCTGCGTTTCAATTGGGCGGGTCAAGGATTTTGCGATCTCCCGTTCTCGTTCAGAAACCGCCAACGAGACCCGTTATGTTTTCCCAACCTTATGCTGGTACGCTACGATTTGGCCCGGTCCAGTCGACTGTTGGCTCCAACCGTTTCGATTGCCATTGGCCGTCCGTTGCTACTGGCAATTCACTGTGGTTTGTCGCGTTTGCGGAAAGTGAATGCATGCGTCTCAATTCCGTTTGCATCTGTGCGCTATTTGTCGCCAGTGGATTGTTCTCGTCAGACTTGCTGCAGGCGGCAGAGAATGCGAAGTCCGATCGCCCGAACGTATTGCTCATGATTGTTGATGATTTGGGGAAAACGGACATCGTCGTCGATGGCTCGACGTTCTATGAAACACCTCATCTGGATGGATTAGCAAAATCCGGAGTACGGATGACGAACTTCTACTCTGCTCACCCCGTCTGCTCGCCGACGCGGGCTGCGCTCATGACCGGAAAAGTGCCACAGCGTCTGGGAATCACGGACTGGATTCATCCTGGCTCGGGAATTGTGCTTCCTCCAAGTGAAACGACCTTGGGAGAGGCCTTTCAGCAACAGGGCTATCAGACGGCGTATCTGGGTAAATGGCATCTGGGCGAGGATGACGCCAGCCTGCCGACCAAGCATGGCTTTGAGTGGATCAAGGGCGTGAACCGAGGGGGATCACCTGGTTCGTACTATTTTCCGTTTCATCAACACGTCAACAAGCCTTCGATTCTGGATGTTCCAGATTTCGGCTCGGTCGATGAGTCGTCGTATTTGACCGACGTGTTGACGACGGCCGCCATCGAGTTTCTGCACCAGCGCGACACACGGCGGCCCTTCTTCGCGTGCCTGGGGCATTATTCAATTCACACCCCGATTCAACCGCCAAAAGATCTGCCGCAAAAGTATCGAGACAAGGCAGAGGACTTCTTTTCTGTTTCGGACACACCGACACGGCCCGCGCCATTTGGCTCGACGTCGCGCGGTCGGCAGGATGACCCCAACTATGCGGCCATGATTGAGAACTTGGATCAGAATATCGGTCGTATCCTGACGACGCTCGAAGAGCTGGGTCAGCGGCAGAATACGATCGTCGTGTTCACGTCCGACAATGGTGGATTGTGTACAATGGGGACGAATCGGAAGGTGGGCCCCACCTGCAATTTGCCGTGGCGCGCAGGAAAGGGATGGACGTACGAAGGAGGAATTCGCATTCCGACATACATTTCGTGGCCGAGCGGTCTTAAGCCTTCGACCTGCGATGTACCGAGTTACTCTGCAGACCTCTACCCCACCTTGCTTGAGCTTTGTGGGCTTCCATTGCAGCCGACACAGCATTTGGATGGACGGTCACTGACCGGTGCCTTCCGCGGACAAGCGGATGAAAATCTGAAAAAGCGTTCGATCGGTTGGTACTATCCTCACGACCACGGTTCGGGCCACAAAGCGTCTGCGGCAATCCAACGCGAATCCTGGAAGTTGATTCACTACCTAGAGAGTCAGACTTCGGAACTCTACAATCTTGTGAACGACCCTGAAGAATCCAACAATCTGAGTATGACCGAGCCAGAACGAATGAAGACGATGCTGGCCGAACTGAAACGCTGGATTGATGAGACGAAGGCGAAGTAGGTACTTAGCGGCGGCATGGTTTGAATGACGCCTTTGTACTCAATTGAAACACGCGAATTGAAATCCATTCCTGTAAAGGCAGTCCGATGAAGGGCCCTGGCTATAAAGTGACTGGCGACGTACGTCGGACCTGGCGCTGTGCGAAGTGTGGCCGGGAACGCAAGTTATCCGGAGATGTCACGACGCTGTACTGCGGTTGTCAGGAGGAGAGTTGGATGCAGATTGTCGCCGAGCGTGTGATGGCTCCGCGGCCGTTGCAGCGTCCCAGCGATGTCGAACGACGTCCTATCGATTTCGGGATCGAGGCGCCGCCACCAGCACCGGTTAAGCCCGAAGCCACCATCATCAAGTCGGCTGTCGATCGAGAAACGATCCAGGCATTGGAAGTCACCGTCATCGAATCGAAAACACAGACAACGATCGTGGAGTCGATTTCAGAAGTGACAATTGAACCCAAACGGGACGTTACGACCGAGGATGATTGGGGCGATGGCATCCTGTGAAACGGACGCCTCCCCAATAAATCCGAATCGGCACCTAAAAACGTCGGATAGACGCCCGTGTATTCGGCGCTGGTCGATACGGTCTGCGGTCGATACGAACCCGGATTTCAGTCTGGCATTTCGTTTTTCAGCCAGGCGAACACGATATCGCCAATTTGCTGGTAGCCCGCCCCCGCGGGATGCACGCCATTCGACTGACGCGTGATCTTGATATCGGTCGTTCCATTCGCAGCCACTTGCTCTGTCGGATAGTTATTGACGCAGTCGAGTCCGAGATACGTCGGGATGAGGCGCAATGGATTCACTTTGGCAGTACCCGGTTGCGCGCGACCATATCGCTCGAACATACGTTCCACGACACGATGCTGGTTGCGGCGATACTGCCATCGCGTTTGACCGCTGCCGTAGTTCGAGCCGAAGGCATCCTGGCTGGCGGCAGGTGGCACCGGTAGCATCAGACTGATCTTCGTCGAGGGGCTCGCCGTCTGCAGCATTTCGACGAGCTGATCGAGGTACTTCAACATCTCGTCGACGCCGGCCTCGATCGTGTCGTCATCAAATGAAAATGTGTCATTCGGCCCCAGAAAGATCGTGGCCACGTCAGGAAAACGCCCCTCGTTGACATCACGGCAGTACGCCGTGAAATCGAGCCGCGGCGCCTCGTTCTCAGGTTTGTACAGAAACGGGCTTCCCCGTTTGGCGTACTCGCCCGTCCTCGCGGTTTCGGTGTAATGAGTCACAAATCGCTTCGCAGTCCAACCACCGTAACCTTCATGGCGAAGCATCGGGTTTTCGGGCTTCGGCGTATGCGATCCCACGAGGACGACTTTGGGCCCCGCAGACGACTCGCTGCGTTCGACGACGCGTTGCGGGTACGTTGACGCATGTGTCAGACTATCACCAATCATTAAGACGGTTAAACTTTTTCCAGTACCGCGATTGGCCGCAGCAACTTGAACGATGCAGCGGGCAGAAATGAGTTTGCGATTGGCTTCGTCTCGAACGATCAGCTCCAGCGGATGCGCCCCGACATCAGCCTCAGTGGGCACCCATGTCCAACGTTCTGATTGTTGACGCCCTTTGGCACAGACGACATCAAAGAGAAGGCGTCCCGGTAGAGCTGTCAGGACCACATTGTCAAAATAGAGATTGCATTCGATCCCCACGACGGCCGGAATGGTTTCGGGAAGGATCAGTCGAGATGTCGACAATGCATTCGTGGCGACGGATTTTGATTCCTGTTCCGGTTCTGCCGCAAGCGTTCTGACTGTCGCCAGAAGTAACGCCAGGAACACAAACTGCCATGGATGCGTGCTGGATTGCAAAATCGGTTCTCCTGACTGCGGAATTCCGTAACGAGAGTCGTTCAGCGATGCGATTCAACGCCGGCGACGACACGAGCGATCATCATGCTCAACCTGGCAAGAAATTCAAAACGGGTTATGCATTGGTAAACGATTCTCAAGGATTTTCACCGCAGAACTGTCATGACGATGCGACAGATGGTTTCCTCCGTTCCGAGGCGACTTCCCGTAGAGACGTCATGAAAGGGCGGATCAAACTTCCGATAGGTGAGGGTTGCTGTCTACAATATCAGCGATTTTCGATGCGAACGAAACCTGTGACGAGATTCACTATGCGAGTTAGGGTATGTGGCCTGCTGGCAGTCGGCTGGATCGCTTTGGCGAATGTGTCTTACGGGGACGAAGGGGGCGACGACGCGTTCTTCGAATCGAAGATCCGTCCGCTATTGGTGGCGAAGTGTCAAGAGTGCCACGGAAGCGACAAACCGAAAGCCGGGTTACAGCTCGACTCGCGCGAGGCGATTCTCGCTGGGGGCGAGAGCGGGCCTGCCGCCATCAGCGGCAAGCCCGACGAATCGCTCTTGATGGATGTGATTGGCTATCGCAACTCGATTCAAATGCCACCGAAGTCCAAGTTACCGGACGCAGAAATCGCGGTTCTCACGGAATGGGTTCGCCGCGGATTGCCCTGGCCAAATTCAAAGCCTTCGACACCTTCGGCCGCCCCCAGTTCCACGCCGACGGAATTTACGGACGAACAAAAAGCATTCTGGGCGTTTCAGCCGGTAAAGCGCGTTGCCCCACCCGTCGTCCAAAATGAATCTTGGATTCGTTCCCCCATCGATCGATTTGTGTTGGCGGAGCTGAGTGCTAAGGGTTTGTCGCCCGCACGCGAAACCGATCGCCGGACGCTTTTACGGCGAGTGACATTGGACCTGATCGGCCTGCCACCCACACCGGACGAGGTCGCCGACTTTGTGGCCGATCAATCGCCCGACGCACTCGAACGGGTGGTCGACCGGCTACTGGCGTCGCCCCACTATGGTGAACGCTGGGCGCGTCACTGGCTGGACATTGCGCGGTACGCCGATTCCAACGGCCTGGACGAAAATCTGGCGTATGCCAACGCATTCCAATATCGCGACTATGTCGTTCGCGCGATGCGTGACGACAAACCCTATCACCGATTTCTGGTCGAGCAGATTGCGGGGGATCTGCTTCCCCCTGCAGGTCACGGCTCGAGTCTGGCAGCGTCATCGGCACCTGGAGCATTTGATCCGCTAATTGCGACGGGATTCTTGAGCCTCGGAGCGAAAATGCTCGCCGAGGACGATCCGGTCAAGATGCAAATGGACATCATCGACGAACAGGTCGACACAATCGCGCGGGCTGTCATGGGGCTGACGATGGGCTGTGCTCGCTGTCACGACCACAAGTTTGATCCATTGACCGCCGAGGACTACTACGGTCTGGCAGGGGTTTTCAAGAGCACCCAGACGATGGACACGTTCACTGTCGTGGCCCGCTGGCACGAACGGCCACTGGCATCGGCGGAACAGATCAAGGCACGGGACGAACTTCAACAGATTGCCAGCGCTGCGAAACAATCGGTCGAGAAGCTCAGAACCGAACAGACCGAAGCGATCCTGGCGGATGCTCGCAGTAACGTGGGCGCGTACATCATTGCGGCCACGCGCGAAGTCGAACTCGCTCGCGTGCTAAGCGTCAGCAAGCCGCGCGGCCCCAGCCCCGCGGCACGAGAAATTCCGGGTGCGATTCTGATTGAAGCGGAAGAATTCGTGCGTGGAAACGTCTTAAGGGACCGCGACAATTACGGCAAAGAGATCGGAGTGATCGTCAATCGCGGCGACGCCCCCAATTTCGTCGAATACGACATCGAAGTGGCTCGCGCCGGGATGTATCAATTGGAATTGCGATACGCCGCAGTGACGGCTCGACCGACCAAGCTGTTCGTCAATCGAAATCTCGTGAAAACAGACGCAGCAAGCCAGGCGACTGGTTCGTGGACACCCGATGGACAGGCCTGGTTCGTCGAGGCCTTCGTCACGCTCAATGCAGGGCAGAACGTGATTCGTCTGGAGCATCCAAGGATGTTTCCACATATTGACAAAATCTTGATGACGCCGTTTGAAGGGGCGGCATCACTCTCAAGTGAACTCAGCGAAATAGCCGCCTCGGCAGAGAGCTCCAATGGCTCACCCTTGATGTCGTCATTGACATTGCAGTGGCGCAAGGCCGTCGACGCGGCCAAATCCGATCCCAAATCGATTCTGACTGCATGGCAGCAGTATCTCAAACAAAAGTCCCTGACGGTTGATGCGTCCCTGCCCGAAAATGGCGTTGCTCGATTGCTCGGCGACTCGCAACCGACATCGCTGATCGAACTCAAGTCGCGGTATCAGCGACTGTTCGCCGAATCAACGCAGGCATGGACGGCTTTGAAAGCAACGGATGCCGGAAAGGATGTCGCGGCGTTGCCCGACCCGGTACTCGAATCCGCACGCCAACTGCTGATCGACCCGAAGGGACCATTCGCGGTTCCAGCCGACATCGAAGTGGCGTTTTCACCGGTCGCGGCCGAGCAATTGCGATTGCGACGCGAAGAGCTTGCTCGTCACGAAGCAGCGGTCCCGAAATTCACGGAAGTGATGGCCGTTGCAGAGACCGCTCCTGAGAAGCTGAAGATTCATCTGCGCGGCAGCCACTTGACGCTTGGTCGCGAAGTGTCGCGACAGATCCCCAAGATCCTGGCTGGGTCGGGGCCGCGTGAGTTCACGGAAGGCAGCGGGCGGCTGCAACTGGCACGTTGGCTCGCAAGTCCTGAGCATCCGCTAACGGCGCGCGTCATGGTGAATCGCTTGTGGCAATGGCATTTTGGATTTGGGCTCGTGCGAACACCCGACAACTTTGGTCGTTTAGGTGAGCGTCCGTCTCATCCGGAGCTGCTGGATTGGCTAGCATCGCGATTCTCGCGGCAGGACGATGAGCTCGATGCGAACCCGAATGCCTGGAGCCTGAAGTCGACTCATCGAATGCTCATCGGATCTTCGGCCTACAGGCAGAGTACGGAATTCAATGATCATGCGGCACTCGTCGATCCTGAAAATCGGCTGCTATGGCGATTCCATCGCCAGCGGATGGATGTCGAGGTCTTACGAGATTCGCTGCTGGCACTGAGTGGCCGACTTGACGAGACTCCGGGTGGAACTCTGCTGCCGACACGAAATCGCGAGTACGTCACCAGCACGGCGAATGTGAACCCCGCCATTTACGGCAGCCCGCGCCGATCCATTTATCTACCCGTCGTTCGATCGGCGTTGTTTCAGGTCTTCACCGCGTTCGACTTCGCCGATCCAAGCACTTTGGCGGGCCAGCGTGACCAAACAACGGTGGCACCACAAGCCTTGTTCATGATGAATAGTGCGTTCGTGCTTGAGCAATCGCAGACTCTCGCACAAACGTTGTTGGCACGCAGCGATCTCGACAAGACGGGGCGCATTCAGCAACTCTACGAATTGGTATTCAGTCGTCGCGCAACGGATGCCGAAGTCACTCGAGGGCTTGGGTATGTTGATCGCTTGCGGGCGGCGATGACCGAATCTGGGATTGATTCCGCCGAGATCGAATCTCGGGTCTGGACAAGCCTTTGCCGAGCGGTGCTTTCCGCCAATGAATTTGTCTATGTTGACTAGCCGATGCGATCGTCTGAATTGATCAGCGTTCTGTCGATGTGATTCACGCTTTGTGGAAAAAGGACACCGTCCATGTCACGTCAGTCATGTCACCGCTTCACCACCGTCTACAATCGTCGAGACATGCTGAAGGTGAGTGCCGCCGGGTTTGGAAGTTTGGCACTAGCCGGTCTGGCAGGTGAAGAAGTCCGTGCCGACGCGGCACGCGCCAACCCGCTCGCATTGAAACGGCCGCATTTTGAGCCGAAGGCGAAGCGGGTCATTTTTCTGTTCATGCATGGCGGACCGTCACAGGTCGACACCTTCGACTATAAGCCGTTGTTGGAACGCGACAACGGCAAACCGCTGCCGTTTGCCAAACCTCGCGTGTTTTCAGCACCGACGGGGAATTTGCTGAAATCTCCATTCAACTTCAAACAGTACGGTGAAAGCGGAGCGTGGGTCAGTGATCTGTTCCCACATGTGGCGCAGAAAGTTGATGACTTGTGCATCATCAACGGGATGCATGGGTCAAACTCACGCCATGGTGGTGCACTTCTCGAATTGCACACAGGAAGCGACACCTTCGTCCGTCCCAGCATGGGGTCTTGGATCACTTACGGACTGGGTACCGAGAATCAGGATTTGCCGGGCTTCATCACAATGTGCCCCACGCTGACTCATGGCGGGGTGAATGCTTACAGCTCGGCGTTTTTGCCCGCCGTCTATTCGGGAACACCTCTCGGCAATGCCAGCATTCCATCGGATCAAGCAAAGATTCCCTTCATCGAAAACGCGGAAAAGCAACCATCGCGTCTGCAGCGAATGGAACTGGATCTGGTCCGCGAGATGAACGTCGATCAACTTGGACTGACCGGTCCGGATAACACCCTCGAGAGCCGGATCGAGTCGTTCGAACTGGCGTATCGCATGCAAACCGCCGCGCCCGAGCTTCAGGAGATTCACGACGAGTCTGAAGCGACGCAGAAAATGTACGGATTAGACAATGCCGAGACACGAAATTTCGGCAGGCAATGCTTGATGGCGCGCCGATTTATCGAGCGAGGTGTTCGGTTCGTGCAGTGCACTCACAGCTACAAATGGGACCAACATGGAAATCTGAAAGCGGACCACACCAAGAACGCACTCGAAGTCGATCAGCCGATTGCCGCACTGCTGACCGACCTCAAGGCGCGCGGGTTGTTACAGGACACATTGATTCTGTGGGGCGGTGAGTTTGGCCGCACGCCCGTCGCCCAAGGTGGAGATGGCCGCGATCACAACCCTCAGGGCTACACCATGTGGATGGCCGGTGCGGGAGTGAAACCTGGGATTCGCTACGGCAAGACGGACGAGTACGGATACTACGCAGTGGAGGACAAGGTCCACCTGCATGACCTGCATGCGACGATGCTGCATCTGCTGGGCCTGAACCATCTCAATCTGACGTACAAGTACGCGGGGCGGGACTTCCGTCTGACGGACGTTCACGGAGAAATCGTGCACGGAATTCTCTCGTGACGAGTTGGTGACTTGCACACGTTCGATCGCGAAATGCGCCTGGTGAACCGAGCCGATCAGCGCCCTTGTTGGAGCAATCGCACGCGTTCGTCGTCTCCGCTATGTCGCCGCGACCTCTGCCGTCTGTGCTTTGTCGTGGGTCCATTGCTGCAAGTAGTCCAGGCTACGGCGATAGTTGCTCAAGCTGATACCGAGCAGGATACAGGCCAAGACGTACGAAGCCGTTCCGACAATCAGCAAGGACTTGTGCACCTGGTTCGGATCTTCAAAGACATTGTCCGTCAGCAGGGCAGCAAAGGTCGGTCCCAACCCCATTCCAACGAGGTTGATGACGAACAAGTAGATCGACGTTCCCTGTGCTCGCATCATATTGGGCATCATGCGTTGAATCGCCGCAGGTGCGACACCAAAGGGGACGCTGCCGAAGAAGACCATCGGGACAAGCAACGCGGCCACCAAGTTACCTGTTGGAGCCAGCGGATAGAGGACGACAAACGGAAGTCCGCACAACGTGCTAAGCCACGCCACACGCAGGGGTGAATCGGCGCATCCCCGTTGCGTCCACAAGTCCGACAGCCAGCCGCCCGCCACGACACCCAGGGTGCCACTGGTGGCAATGATTGTGCCGTAAACCAGACCAACCCCACCCTGGCTCCATCCAAATCGACGCAGAAACATGGAAGGAATCCATGAGATGCTGGCATAGGAATTCATCGTCACCATGGCGATTCCCAAATTCAAACAAACGAACGTCGCCATATTCGCACGGACGTATTGCCACGTTTCTGTCAGGCTGATTGTCGCGCCGTGTGATTTCTGTTTCCCGACGAGCCCCTTGCGTGTCGGTTCTTTCACGCTGAGCAGCAGGAGTGCGACCAGCAACCCGGGCAAACCCACAATGAAGAAGACCAGTTGCCACGATCGCACGACGCCGATCACAGGAACAGCGAAGGTCTCTTGGGTCGAGGCGAACTTCACCACCAGCCCGCCGAGGATGAACGCGACGCCAGAGCCAAGATAAATCCCCATGGAATAGACGCTCATGGCGGTCGCACGGCGATGGGGTGGAAAGTAGTCGGCGATCAATGAGTACGCCGCTGGCGAGAGAGTTGCTTCGCCGATTCCGACACCCATTCGCATCAGGGCCAGGTCCCAGAATCGCTTCGTCAGTCCGCATCCCGCCGTCATCAGACTCCAGAAGGCGATACCGAAAAAGATAATGCCACGGCGACTGCGCGTGTCGGCCAGTCGACCGAGGGGAATACCGAACAGAGTATAGAAAACAGCGAACGTCAGTCCCTGTAGCAGACTAATTTGAGTGTCGCTGATATCCAGATCGCGTTTGATGGGGCCGACCATCAAGTTGATGATCTGGCGATCGATAAACGAAATGATGTAGGCAACGGTCAACACACCTACGACGTACCAGGCATAGCCTGGTGACGGAAACTCATCCTGATCATGGTCGCGCGACATGAGGGATTCCTGCGTCAAATTGTCAGTCAACGACATTGGTAATTCATAGAAACGCAAAGAACTGGTCCCAATTCGCCTTTTTCAAGTGGGCGAATTCCGAGGATCAGTCGAACCAGACTTCGTCATTTCCATGGATGCTGGACCGCTTCGCGCTGCGGCCAATTGAACCGGGAGAGAGACCCCGCAGCGCTCACGTGCGGGCGAAGTATATCAATCAGTTGCCGCAATCGTTACCGAGTGCGTTGCTACTCAATCAGGAAATCCAACGGTAGACTGTCGACCGTCTCCAACACTTCACTCGCCGATCACGGAACACTTCGATGACGACCAGCATTTCTTTGGTGGGGAAAACGGCTTTAGTAACCGGTGGTGGTCGCGGAATTGGCAAGGCGATTGCCAAGCGTCTGGCAGAAGCCGGGGCGAACGTGGTGATTGCCAGTCGCAAGCTGGAGAACCTGGAGGCAACTGCAACGGAATTGGCGGGCCTGCCTGGAAAAGTCCTTCCGATTGCGTGCCACGTCGGTCGGCTGGAAGAGATTGAGAATCTTGTTCGTGAGACGGAGTCACACTTTGGCCCGGTGGACATCCTGGTCAATAACAGTGCGACGAACCTGGGACAGGGCCCTTCGCTCGCTGTGACCGATGAGATGCTGGACAAGATCGTCGAGATCAACATCAAGGCCGCGATTCGACTGGTGCGACTGACTGTTCCGAAGATGATCGAACGCGGCAAAGGTTCGATCATCAATATTAGTTCGGTCGCCGGAATTGAGCCGCAACCACAGGGGTTGCTTTACAGCTTCACCAAAGCGGGCTTGATCATGATGACACGCGGGTGGGCTCGTGAATTTAGCCCGCATGGGGTGCGATGCAACACCATCGCCCCGGGGCTGATTCAAACCGATTTCAGTGCGCACTTTTGGAAGAATGAGCAGTACCGTAGTGAACTCGAAACCAATCAACCGATCCCACGCATCGGCCAGCCGGACGAAATCAGTTTCGCCGCACTGTACCTGGCTTCGGATGAATCGTCGTACGTGACGGGCCAGGTCTTAGTCATTGATGGTGGAATGACTGCCTGATTCACGCGTCGCACAGATCAACGCGAGGTGACGTTAGCGAGCACCTTGGGAAACAGACTGTTCGACGCGAATTCTCGCGACACCGAAAGTTCGAAACGCAACAAACCCTGAGTGGGTAGTTCATTCAGCAAGAAACGAGTCTCGGTCGACGCTGAAGTGAGGCAGGAGATAATGTATGAACGCCCCATCGGACATTTTCGGTCATTCACCTCGAGCCAAAGACGCGCGCTCGCGATTGACTGCGTTTATGCAGGAGCAAATTTACCCGCACGAGTGCACCTACCATCAGCAAGGACAGGTGGCCGACCGCTGGCAGCCGCGGCCAATCATCGAAGAGCTGAAAATCAATGCCAGGGCAGCCGGATTGTGGAATTTGTTTCTCCCCGACAGCGATCAGGGTGCGGGTCTTACGAATCTTGAGTATGCGGGTCTGTGCGAGATCATGGGGCGGGTTCCATGGGCGCCCGAGGTCTTTAACTGTTCTGCCCCCGACACCGGGAATATGGAAGTTCTGGTTCGATATGGAACCGCCGCACAACAAGAACAGTGGTTGAAGCCCTTGCTGGCGGGGACGATCCGGTCTTGTTTCGCGATGACGGAGCCAGACGTTGCTTCGTCCGACGCGACAAACATTACGGCTCGAATCGAGCGGCAGGGTGACGAATATGTCTTGAACGGTCGCAAGTGGTGGACGTCCGGCGCAGGTGATCCGCGTTGTCGAGTTGGGATCTTTATGGGGCTGACGAATCCCGAAGCACCGGTCCACCAGCGGCAGTCGATGATTCTTGTGCCGATGAACACGCCAGGAATCAAGATTGAGCGGATGTTGACGGTGTTCGGATATGACGATGCCCCGCACGGACACGCTGAAATCTCGTTCGAGAATGTGCGTGTTCCGGCTGCCAATCTTTTGCTGGGGGAAGGTCGCGGCTTTGAAATCGCCCAGGGGCGACTGGGGCCAGGGCGAATTCACCATTGCATGCGGTTGATTGGACTTGCCGAACGTGCTCTTGAAGCGATGTGTCGACGCGTTCAGTCCAGGGTGGCATTTGGAAAGTCGTTGGCCGAGCAAGGAACGGTTCGTGCCGACATTGCCAACTCGCGAATCGAGATCGAGCAGGCTCGCTTGCTGACGCTGAAGGCGGCGCACTTGATGGATACCGTCGGCAACAAAGAGGCTCGCACCGAAATCGCCATGATCAAAGTTGTCGCGCCAAATGTCGCTCTGCAGGTGATCGATCGGGCGATCCAGGCACACGGAGGAGCCGGGGTGAGCGGTGACTTCTTTCTGGCCGACGCGTGGGCGTCGTCGCGAACCTTGCGGCTGGCCGACGGGCCGGATGAGGTCCATCGCGAAACCATTGCAAAATTGGAACTCCGTCGCCATGTGAAACACTAGTATTTTGTGAGATCTCAATCTTCGAGTTGACGGGGGGGGGGTTGGAGAGCTTCGCCGAAACCCCGGGGCTTTCATTACTTCGTTCGTCAAGCCCCGGACACCCGACCCGTATCTTTCGTCATGACAAAGCACTCGAGGCACAGCTCGTTCCACAGGCTGCATAAGGACCCATCATGGACGTTCGTGAAAAAATCGTGGTCGTGACCGGCGGAGCCAACGGAATCGGCCGCGCCCTCTGTCTACGTTTTACGCGAGAAGGGGCACGAAAAGTCGTCGTCGCGGACTTGAATGAATCGCTCGCCCGTGAAGTGGCCGCCGAAATTGACGGCATCGCGATTAAAACGGACGTCGGGCAAGAAGCGGACCTGCAGCAACTGGTGGAACACGTCACATCGTCGTTGGGGCCGATTGATCTGTTCTGTTCGAACGCAGGGATCATTCTGAACGGTGGACCTGAAACGCTGGATGCGGATTGGCAGCGCATTTGGAATGTGAATGTGATGTCCCACGTCTATGCAGCGCGTGCAGTCTTACCGGGGATGCAGGCGCGCGGGCAGGGATATCTACTGCAAACGGCCTCGGCTGCTGGCTTGCTCACGCAAATCGGGTCGGCCCCTTATTCGGTTACGAAACATGCCGCAGTGGGCTTCGCGGAATGGCTGTCGATCACGTACGCGTCGGCGGGAATCAAAGTCTCTTGTGTTTGTCCGCAAGGGGTTCGCACCGACATGCTGGATCTGGCAGAAGGCGGCATCGCGGATCATTTACGGGAAACGGCCCTTGATCCCGCGGAAGTGGCGGACGCCGTGATTGCGGGACTTGCATCCGAAACTTTTCTGATTCTTCCTCACCCGCAGGTCGCGGAATTTTTTCGCCACAAAGCTGACGACTACGAGCGTTGGCTGCGCGGCATGCGACGCTTGCAGACAAAATTCGGAGCCAATCCATGAGTGCGCTGGTTCTGGTCAGACACGGCCAGGCATCGTTCTTTGCGAGCGACTATGACAAACTCTCGGCGATTGGCGAGCAGCAATTGCGACACGTGGGAACTCACTGGGCCGCACAGCGACTTGTGATCGATGAGGTCTTCACAGGTCCGCGGATGCGTCAACGCGACTCGGCACGACTCGCGGGTGAGGAGTATCAAAAGGCGGGACTGACCTGGCCAGAACCGATTGTGCTGGACGAATTGGATGAATATGACCTGGACGGGCTCACAAAGAATGTGGCCCCTCAACTGGCCGCCGTGAATTCTGAATTTGCTCAAATGGCAATGTCTTACCTGCAAAGCGCGGGCGAACTCGACAAGCTACGATCATTCCAGCGCATGTTCGAGATGCTCTTGCGACATTGGCAGGCCGATCAATCGGAACGGACAGACGTTGAAACCTGGGCGAAGTTTCGACAACGGGTCAACGGTGTGATTCGGCGGGTTCAGACTCAAACGGCACGAAGTCGCCGTGTCGTCTTCTTTACATCGGGAGGTTTCATCGGTTGCGCGGCGCACTTGGCGCTTGCTGCTCCAGACGCAACGGCCTTAGAGCTGAACTGGCGCGTTCGAAATGCGTCGTTCACGGAGTTCGTTTTCAATCAAGATCGCTTGTCTCTCGACAGTTTCAATTCTGTTCCGCACCTTGAACATCCCGATTTGTGGACGTACCGATAGTCGATTTCGTCCACTTGTCCCCACTGAAGGGAGAGCGTTCATGACTGCCGACTTGAACAACCCGACACCAACTCGGGCCGGAGAAGAACTTCCGCTCGAATCGCTTGAGGGCATGCTGCGTCGTCAATGGCCTGATTCTCTGGGACCACTGATTGTCGAGCAATTTCCACACGGACATTCAAATCTCACCTACTTGTTGCGTCTGGGATCGCGAGAGTTCGTCCTGCGTCGCCCTCCCTTTGGCAATCAGGTTGCAACGGCCCATGATATGGGGCGCGAGTATCGCATTCTGTCGAAATTGAATTCGGTATACGCGCCTGCTCCGCGACCTGAGCTCTTCTGCGACGATGCCACCGTCATGGGTTGTCCGTTCTATATTATGGAACGCCGTCATGGATTGATTCTTCGCAAGACGTTGCCGCCGAATCTGACAATCCATCCCGAACTCGCACATCGAATGTCGTGTGCATTGATTGACAATCTTGCGGCACTTCATGCGATCGACTACCAGCAAGCGGGGCTTGGGGAACTTGGCAAACCCGAAGGGTATGTCCATCGACAAGTGGCTGGTTGGACCAAACGATACGGTCAAGCACAAACGGCTGAAGTTCCCGCGATGGACCGGCTGGCGCGATGGTTGGCCGAAAACCTGCCTCCCGAAATGGGGGCGACAGTCATCCATAACGACTACAAGTATGATAACGTGATGCTCGACGCGGCCGATTTGACGAAGGTTGTGGCCGTGCTCGACTGGGAGATGGCCACGATCGGCGATCCCCTGATGGATTTGGGAACTTCACTGGGGTACTGGGTTGAAGCAGGTGATCCGGTTGCACTACAGCACGTCGCATTTGGCCCTACGGCCTTGCCTGGCAGCCTCACCCGTCGACAGTTGGTCGATCGCTATCAAGAGAAAACGGGCCGATCGGTGGATCACGCCCTGTTCTATCTGTGTTTTGGCCTGTTCAAGCTGGCGGTGATTGTACAGCAAATCTACGCTCGGTTTGCACGTGGCCATACAACCGATTCGCGGTTCGCTCATCTGGACAAATTGGTGCTGATTTTGGGATCTCAGGCCGATCACGCCTTGGAATCGGGCTCGATTTGACAAATACCGGGGGCCTCTGAGCAATTCATCGCGACCAGAGATTCTGACGCAAATCACGATTTGCATGATAGCGGGTTCGGGACAAACATTTGCGAATTTGATGGCATTTTGGGATGACCGTCGACTTTTGAGTTGATGGGGATCACAATCCAGCTTGCCAGTGCGTGAACAGGTCGCATTGTCGCAATCTTCAACCGAAACCTCCTGAATTCAGGATCAATCGACGCCAGTATGTCGCGCGAACGTCTGCTCTTTGTCACGGGCCGATTGGCAGAACCGTCGCTCAAGGCTGTTTTGCAACCGCTCGCCGAACGAGTCGGCTTTGACTATGAGATTGCCGTGCTGGGGATCTCGGTTGCGGCGCTGATGCATGTCGACTGGGTGCGCCGAAAGTTGTCTGTGCCAGAAAATATCAGTCGGGTCATTCTGCCAGGATGGTGTGGCGGAGACCTGACGACGCTGGTCCATCAGTTTCAAACGGTGTTTGAACTGGGGCCAAAAGATCTGTTCGATCTCCCTGAGTACTTCGGTCGCAAAGGACGTGAGTTGCCCGCACTTGAAGCGCACAACATCCAGATCTTGGCCGAAATCAATCATGCACCACGAATGCTGGAAGACGATCTGATTCGACAGGCCGATTCGTATCGCCAGTCGGGAGCGGATCTCATCGACCTGGGATGTATTCCAGGCGAGTCATGGTCGACGATCGCGAATTCGGTCAAACGGTTGCGATCCGAAGGCTTTCGCGTCTCCGTCGATAGTTTTGAGCGACACGAAGTGGAATCGGCAGTCGAAGCGGGTGCCGAACTGGTGCTCAGTTGCAATCATTCGAATCTCGACTGGGCCTGCAAGTTGCCAGCCGAACTCGTTGTGATTCCGGATGATGTCCGTGAAGTTGGTTCCTGGACCGCGACGATCGAACAGCTGCAGGCGAACGGTCGACCATTCCGCGTTGATCCAATTCTCGAACCGATTGGATTTGGATTCGCGGCGTCACTATGGCGTTACTTCGAGGTGCGACGACGGCAGCCCGATACGCCGATGATGATGGGAATCGGCAATCTGACGGAACTGACCGAGGTCGATAGTTCTGGCGTCAACTTTCTGCTCGCGGCCCTTTGTGAAGAATTGCAAATTGGGAGTGTGCTGACCACTGAGGTGATCAACTGGGGACGTACGGCGGTCAGAGAATTTGATCTAGCGCGGCGGCTGGTGCGTCATAGCATCGAGAATCGCGTACTGCCCAAGCACCTGGGTGGCCAGCTCGTCATATTGCGCGATCCGCGTTTGCACGCGATCGGGGACGAGGGCTTGCGCCAACTGGCGGGCCGATTGACCGATCCCAATTTTCGAGTCTTCGCTGAACGCGGTGAGATTCATCTCATGAACCGCGACGGCTACTGGCATGGGCCCGACCCGTATGAAGTCTTCGACCAAATGCGTGCAGACGTTGGGACACTCACCGCTGAGCACGCCTTTTACCTGGGTGTGGAACTGAACAAGGCCCGCACGGCACTCACACTAGGCAAACAATACCTGCAGGACGAAGCGTTGCGTTGGGGTTTTCTGACCGTGGATGAGGTCAGCGCCGTGTCGCGACGCAAGCACAGACCAGACGCAGCGGATACCCGCGCCAAATCATGAATGGTGTGGCAACCGACGAATTACTTGTCACGCAAGTCTTTTCAGCAAAAAACATTACTTCATTGAATCCCTTATTGTGCGACGTCCGCGATGGCCCTGAAATTCGTTGCTCCTCAAGCAAATCGCTCGACCTGATCTGCACAAAAGGCGATCATTCCTCACCAGCAAATCCCTTCGGGTTGCAAGCAGAAACCGGCGAGGTCGGAAGGGCAGTCTGCCACATGGTTTGACTGCGTAATGTGGGTCGCTCGGTTCTGGTCTACTGAGGTTGCGCTGGTCACTTGACGGACGGCCATTGACAGGCGAGAATCCGCCCCGATTCATGCGGCACAGCGCAGAAAGTTAGGTGAGTCCACGGTAACGGTGACTCTTCTGGATCTGTTAGTCCGCTGGCGTGATTTGTATTTAGGGCATTTTTCGTGACGAGTTTTTTTAACAGGCCGCACTTTGGTCCTGTTGAGGAGGCAAGAGTCGTCCCTGCTCGATACAACTGGTTTGGCAGTGAAGCTTGAGCTCGTAGCTCAGTTGGTAGAGCAACGGACTTTTAATCCGTAGGTCCTGGGTTCGAGTCCCAGCGGGCTCACTGCGTTGCGGTCGTCGCTTTGGCTCTGATTGAGTCGCCGCCGCTTCGAAAGTTGGCGCAGTTTTTTCCCTGGTCCGTTGCGGCTCAGCACCGAGGGGAAAAGCTGCGGTTTCGCCGATAGTGATGGAATTCGAAATCGGTCCTTTTCAGGAGTCTTCTCATGCCGCGGCCGTCCATCGTGCCAAGCATCCTTGCGCTTATTTCCCTCTCTCTGCTGGGCTCCATGCTGTGGGGACTTGAGCCAAAAAGAATGCAGGACTGGCCGCAGTGGCGCGGCCCCAACCGCGATAACTACAGTCACTTCACGGGAATCTCGACCGATTGGGATGCAAATCCGCCGGCCTTGGCCTGGAAGCTGGAAGGAATGGGCAGCGGCTACGCCAGCGTTTCCATCGCCGGAGATCGACTTTACACCACTGGCAATATCGAAAACGCACAGCGGGTCGTCGCAGTTGATCTGACCACCCATCAAGTCGTCTGGTCGACACCACTAACGGAATCGAATCCCAAGCACGACTATGAGGGAGCCCGGTGCACGCCCACCATCGACGGCGACCGCTTGTATGTCGTGACGTCGAACGGCCAGTTGTCCTGCTTGAAAGCCAACAACGGAGTAATCGTCTGGACCAAGGATTTCAAGAAGGAATGGAATGGCGTGATGATGTCAGGTTGGGGATTCTCGGAATCGCCAACGATTGATGGTGATCGCGTGCTCTGCACTCCCGGAAGTCCTGATGCAATGATCGTTGCACTTGATAAGACCACGGGCAAAGAAATCTGGCGGTCAGCAGTGCCGGATCAGGGTGAAAAAGGAAAATCGGGTGCTGGATACTCTTCGATGGCGATCAGCGACGCTGGTGGTGTCAAGCAGTATGTCCAATTGATCGGACGCGGCTTGATCGGCGTCCGCGCAAGCGACGGGAAGTTGCTCTGGAGCTACAACAAGATTGCGAACGGCGTCGCGGATATTCCGACTCCGATCGTGCATGGCGACTATGTCTTCGGCTCAAGCGGCTATGCCGATGGTGGATCGGGACTGATTCAACTGGTGAAAAAAGGTGACAAATTTGAGGCGCGCGAAAAGTACTATCGAGCGGCCAATGAGCTTCAGAACCACCATGGTGGGATGATCCTGATTGGAGATCATCTGTACTTCGGTCATGGCCATAACAACGGGTTCCCCATCTGCGTTGATCTCCTTTCGGGCAACGTGAAATGGGGCGGTAAGATTCGTGGCGCGGGCAACGGGTCTGCTGCCGTCACCGGCGTCGATGGCCACGTGATTTTTCGCTATCAAAGCGGCGAAGTGGCACTCGTCGAAGCCAGCCCCGACAAATACAAGCTCAAAGGCAGCTTCAAACCTGAAGTACAGATTCGGGAGTCGTGGGCGCATCCTGTGGTCTGCAATGGGAAGCTTTACCTTCGCGAACAGAACACCCTGATGTGCTACAGCTTGACAGCCAAGTAGGCTGCCGCGCACTCAGACACCACTATGCGGCTTCCAAAAAGCATTTCTCTGTCCCTCCGTGCCTCTGCGTCTCTTTGACCTCCGCTGGATCCAATCGAGCGCAGATTGGGGCCACATTGGTCGATTGAGAGGCACAGAGACACGGTGGTGCAGAGAATACGCAAGCCGATTGCTCCGCTGCATGCCCCGAGACGACATGACTTCGCAATCTTTAGGCGATTCAGTCGCATCGGAAACAGTTGATTTCTATGATGGCGGATCTTCATTTCATGCATCCGAGATCTTGCACGGAGACGCGCTGTGACTGAACGACATTCGATGGACCGCCGCGACGCACTGAAGTTGGCTGCACTGGCGGCAGCATCTGCGGCTGTAGTGCAGGCGCCAAAGCGAGCAACGGCCGAAGTTCCACGCGTCTTGCCTGCGGGTTCACTGCCGGCCGACACCCGGCTCGGTGACTTGAAAGACCTGAACGGGGATTTTAGCTGGCACCCAAGTCCCAGCATCGTCGAGTGGAAGAAACGGGCCGAGCAGGTCAAGCGGCAACTGATGGTCGCCAACGGGCTGTGGCCGATGCCGACCAAGCACCCTTTGCAGGCGATTGTTCATGGAAAGGTTGAACGAGACGACTATACCGTTGAACGTGTGATCCTACAGACCGGCCACGGGCTTTACTGCACGGGTAGTTTTTACCGGCCCAAAGCACCGCCACGTGGCAAGTATCCCGCCGTTTTGTGCCCACACGGTCATTGGGAGAATGGTCGATTTTATGAACACACCGACAAGTTGTTTGAAACGGAACTCGCCAGCCATGCAGAATCCCTGCCCAGTGGCCGATTTCCCTTGCAAGCCCGATGCGTGCAGCTCGCGCGGATGGGATGTCTTGTGTTCATTTACGACATGCTGGGATACGCCGACAGCGCGCCTCTGCCATTCCAGTTGGCGCACGGCTTCAAGCAACAACGGCCAGAATTGAGCAGTCCCGAAAAATGGGGACTGTTCAGCGCTCAGTCGGAACTTCGCTGCCTTAGTATTGTCGGGCTGCAAACTTGGAACTCGATTCGCGCTCTGGATTGGATCATCTCGATGGATGATGTCGATTCGGATCGAATCGGTGTCACGGGCGCCAGCGGTGGCGGAACGCAGACATTCCTGTTGGGGGCCATCGATCCGCGACCGGCCGCGTTCTTCCCTGCTGTCATGGTCTCGACGGCGATGCAAGGGGGCTGTACGTGCGAAAACGCCAGCTACCTACGTGTGAATACGGGGAACATCGAAATCGCCGCGATGCTTGCGCCTCGGCCACTCGGAATGACGGCGGCAAACGACTGGACTCGTGAGCTGGAAACGAAAGGCCTGCCGGAACTCAAGCAGCACTACGCCATGTTCGGCGTGCCTGATGCCGTGGAAGGGAAATACCGTTCCTTCCCGCATAACTACAATCAACCCAGCCGATTGATGATGTACGAGTTTTTCAATCAGCATTTGAAGCTCGGCCAAACAACACCGATCGTGGAGCGTGACTTCGTTCCATTGACGAAAGTTGAAGCGACAGTCTGGAACGCTGAACATCCCATGCCCGAGCGTTCGGTCGAGAACGAATTGAAGCTCGTGAATGGCTTTGCCAGCGATCAAGTTCGTCAGTTCGCAGCCGCAGCACCAAAGGACCTTGATTCGCTGAAAGCCTATCGCGACTTGGTCGGTGGAGCATGGGAAGTGCTCATTGGACGCAAGCTGCCCGAGAAGGAGGAATTCTCGCAGGACAACAAAGCGAAATCCGAGGGCGAAGATCTGCTCAAGTTCAACACCTTGGTTCGGTTGAAGAAGTACGGTGAAGAAATTCCCACACTGTTCTTCCTCCCTCGAAACTGGAACAAGCACGTCGCGGTCTGGGTGACGGATGAAGGAAAAGCGTCGGCACTGAAGCCTGATGGGTCACCGAAGGCGGAGATCCAGAAACTGCTTGACTCGGGTGTTTCGGTGGCGATTCCAGATCTGTTCTATCAAGGTGAATTCCTGGCCGATGGCCAACAACCAACACATGCTCGGAAAGTCAAAAACCCACGAGAATTCGTGGGATACACACTGGGTTACAACCACCCATTGTTCTCGCAACGGGTTCATGATGTCTTGACGATGATCGCCTTTTGTCGGTTCAGCAAGTATGAACCTTCGGGCGTGCACCTGATCGGATTGGGGCGAACGGCAGGTCCGATTGCCGCCGCCGCCGCCGTCCAGGCGGGTCCTGCGGTGAATCGACTTGCGATTGGGACTGCGGGATTCCGTTTCGCAACTTTGACAGACGCCTACGATCCCATGTTGCTACCAGGTGCTGTGAAGTACGGCGATGTCCCTGGCCTGCTTTCGCTCGCGGCACCGCATCCGATGTGGCTATCGGGCGAAGGGAGCCAGGTTCCACCGGTCGTCGCCACGACCTATCAAGTCGCAAATGCGCCGACGGTGGTTTCGTATGACGGTCCCCCCGCCGGTGAAGCTGCTGCTGCCGTAAACTGGCTGTTAAGCGGACTCAGTTAACACAGAAAGCCTTTGAAGGCCCTTCATCGAGTCGCTGCAACCAATGGCGACGACTCGATGAAGCCATACGCGCGACGAACGATCACTCGAAACCGTAACTCGATCCGATGCGCCGGCAACCGCAGAGAGACGCCTTCACGCGAAGTCTTCTCCGGCTGCGTCGTCGTCGGGTTCAGGAAGCTGTGGCATCCCGAGCACGGCTTCGACTTTTTCTGCAGCCTGGGCGAGTCGGGCGAACAGTCGAAGCTGAATCGTAACAAGCCTGGACTGCAAGGCGTCGGCAACCGAGATCAGCTCGGTCAGTTCATTCTCGGCAGGTATCCGTGGCAGGGCATACTCTTGCAGTGTGGTTTCTGCCTGAGCGTGGTCAAAGGGATAGAGATGTCCGCCCATCTCTTTTCGAATTGACACGAGCCGAGACCGCAGGGTCGAAACGTGCTGCGCAATCGACTCGTTGACGCCTGAGTTTGCAGGAGCGTTTTTCATCGCATCGCAGAGCGTTGAAAGCCGCATGAAGACGATTCTGAGCGAAGGGAGCTCACCCATGAGATGACTGATCAAAGCTGCTTCTGGTAACAAAGTCTGTACCTCGTACTGCAAATCGTCACCGTCATCGATATTTCGCGCAACATTGGGTAGATGCAGCAATTGGAGGGCGAACGACAGGCGATTGCCAGCCTCTGTTTCGAATGGCAGAAGCTTCGCAGCAAGGTTCGCAATGCCTTCGCGTGATCGCGTTTGCTTCGCTGCGGCGCATTCCAGCGTCGCTTTGGCCAGGCGATAGTCGTGCGGATTCAATGGCAGCCCGGCCTGAAGCAGGGTTTGAGCTGAGATCGTTTCGAAATAGGTCTCTTCGGCCATTTGGTAACGAGGAGTCACATCTTTGTACGCCGTTAGTTCGGACAGCATTCGTTCACGAGTTGCTTTCAGCTCGTTCGCGACTTCGCGTGGATGCGCCGGCTTGTCTGCAGCCTGCGAGGCGAGGGGAAGTGGTCGCAGTCGCGGAATATCCGCTTGGAAGTATCGACGGAGTGCTTTTGCGGCGCGAATCTGCTCGCTTTGCCGTTCCATTAGCTTTTCGACCGGGTGCAAATCTCTCGCTTTGATCGGTTGGTTCAAGATCCCTTCATAGAATTCGATGGTCAATGTTTTCGAGATTTCCTCGAAGCGATTGAACAGTGCGGTCGCGAGTAGATTCGGCGGCAATTTTCCAGGTTGAAACATTCCCGGCGAGGCATCGCAGGCGCCAGCTTGAATCCGATCGATATCGGACGGGTGGGTATCGAAGATGCCCGTTTTCTCTTGATCCATTAAGCGGCGAAGCTTCTTTTTCAATTTGGGCGAGACGAATGCCGTGTTGGCGATGACCAGTGCGATCAGATTATCGGGAAGCCGACCTTCTTCCAGAAATGCGGCGATATCGCGAAGAGATGTTTGATGAGCCAGCCTCAATTCGCGCAAGCGTCGCAACGTCGACGCAAGGGTTGTTGCACCGACTGTGCGCACCTCGCAGCGATCCGCGCTGAATTCCATTTCTCGTGACATCAGACAGCCGATGACATTTCCAGCGTAAGACAGACATAAGAGGACCCGACGAGTGATCCAAACGACGCCACGTGCGAACCAGCACGGCGGCGCGAGCATCCCACGGTTCTGACATTGAACCATGAGCCAGACATCGACGGCATCGCGTTCATGCGCGGCATGAGCAAACCAGTGATTCGTTCGTCGTACAATGTATTCGAGCGACATGGCTGCTCGCTGTGTAAAATGCCCGAGCTCGTGGGCCAGCACGCCAGTAAACTGACGCAAAGTCAACCCCGCAACCAGCGGCAGGCCGAGGTAGAGTGACAGATCCTGGCGTCCAAAAACGCCCATCCAACCACGTCGAAACTCGGCGGCGGCGTTCAAGTCGCACGTCACGTAAATGTGAGTGGGGCGACTGGTCCCCACAGCATCACACAATTGATCGATGTATTCGTACAAAAAGGGCTCGGTATTTCTTCGGAGCGTCCGCGGTCGTTGAACAATGATCATTCGGGCAAACAACGGCTTGATCAGCCCTAAAAGGCAAGACGCACCTACCGTGATCACAGAACCAATAACAAGAATGCGGGGGACAAGCGTCCAGCCCGCAAGGAACCATTTCAGATGGAGGAAGAATGCGACAAGGCAGCCGATAACCAAAGTCACTGAGAGCAGATAGCACAGTGGTACGAGCAAAATCGCTGCCGTCGTGAATAGCAGACCAACCGTGTATTTCCACGACACTGCCGGGAGCGGCACTGCTCCGGAGATCGCGTTCAGAATTTGACGCTGCTGGCTCGCAGGCTCGTTCATGACGGCTTGATCGCTCCCTGACCGTCAACGGCGGATGTCGTCCATCGACTGAAACTCGATCGAACAATCTGTTTGGGTGTGAATCGGAAGAATGCCGCGCAAAGGGCCACTACGCCAATCATCAAACCGACCAGTGTTATGGTAACCAATCCGATCAGAAACCACGTCCACGGAGAGATTGGCTGTTCGGACGGAAGACGGCGCAGGCGACCTGACTCTTCGATGAATGAAGCAGGCGAAATTGTGTTTTCCGCCGAAACGTCGATTTGAACGCCACACGCCTTACAGCGAATCGAACGTCCAACGGCCGCCTCTTTGAGACGATGCTGGTTCCCGCATATGTCACACTCAGCCAGAACCGCCATCTGGCGAGTTTCCTCGAAGTAAAAGGCCTGCCGCGATCGTTCACTCGATTGCGCAGGTTCGTGATGTTATCGCCGATGAAACCGATTTCAAGACATTTTTAGGCAAAACAAGATCGATGAAAGGAACGCAAGGCGCAGGATTCGATGCGTTGCAGTGCCCCCACATTCACAAAGGTGCCCATCGCGTTCCCGATGGGCACAAAGCGCTCACCATCGTCGCCGTAGTGAAGTCTGATCGGTAAAGTATGAGTTGCGTTTTCCAATGATTCAATGCTTTCCGCCGCGAGGGCATGTGCCGCGTCAACAGTCAGTCACTTTGTTCAGGAATTGTGAGTCGAAATGCGAATTGCCACAGGAGGAATCTCACATGAAACCAGTTCGTTCGCCGTGAAGAAAACGACTTTGGACGACTTCGCAAACGGGTTTGGTCTGTTTCGCGGCGACGAGGTGATTCAGCGATTTCGCGGAGCCAATATTTGCACCGGGGGGTTCATCGAGGGAAGTCGGACGCATGGATTTGAGCTGGTTCCATTATTGTGGGGATTTGCCTATCCGAGTGGCACTATCGTCCGAAAGGACTACGAGTTGCTGAAGGAAGAATTCCTTCAGCGGTTACGTCAGGATGAAGCGACACACGGACGAATTGACGGAGTACTGCTTGATCTCCATGGTGCGATGGTCATTGAGGAGATTCCTGACGGTGATGGCGATTTCATTGAAGCCATCAGAAACTATCTTGGCGACGATCGCCCCATTGTCGTAACGTTTGATCTTCATGGGAATCACACCCTGCGACGCGTCAATGCAGCAACGGCGATCGTTGGTTTTGATACGTACCCGCATATCGATATGGCGGAACGTGGTCGCGAGGCCGCTGACTTGATCGTCAAGACGATCCGCCACGAGATTGAGCCCGTGATGGCGTTTCGTTCAATTCCTCTCTTCTGGCACACACCAACTCAGGTGACCGCCAATCCTCCGATGGTTGAGGTGATTCAGTTCGCTCACGAATTGGAACGTCGCCAGGGAATCCTGGCCGTGACCATCGCCACGGGATTTCCATGGGCCGATGTCCCCGACGTGGGCGCGAGTGTCATCATCGTGGCCGACCGTGATGCGACGCTCGCGAGTCACGCTGCCGACGAGTTTTCGAATTGGATCTGGGAGCAACGCGAACGGTGGTACTGCCCTCCCAAGTCGGTCCGAGATGCCATTCGAGAAGGTGAGATTCACGGACGGTACCCCATCGTTCTCGCCGACCATGCCGACAATACCGGTGGAGGTTCACCTGGCGACTCAACCGAGATCCTGGAAACGTTTCTCGACATGGGCCTGTCCGATGCACTCATTCTGTACATCGTCGATCCCGATGTGGCGAAGCAAGCACATGCGGCAGGAGTTGGCAAGCAAATCGACGTTCTCGTCGGAGGCAAGTCGGCAGACATTCAGGGCCCGCCTGTCCAAATGCATGCGACGGTGATGGCCGTGTCTCATGGTGACTTTACTTACGATGGCCCGATGTATGCAGGTCTAACGGGGAACATGGGGTGTTCTGCGTGGCTGAAGCAAGACGGGGTGTCAGTCGTCGTCGTCACCGCGAACGAACAGCCGCTTGGCCCGGCATTCGCGAAAACACTGGGGATCGACTGTCGTTCCATGAAATATATTTCCGTGAAGTCATCAGCCCATTTTCGGGCGAGCTTCGAGCCGATCGCGGGCATCATTCTGAATGTGGATGCCAAGGCGATTCACACACACGAGTTTCCGTTGCTGCGTCACCAACTTCGTACCAGACCGGTCTTTCCGGTGGAGATTCTGCCGCGCGATTTGAGCTGACGTTTTCCCTTCTTTTGACGGCCATTCAGTGTCTTCAGACGATGTGAGATGGATTCGAGCCGCGCGCCTCCATTGAGGCCGCGGCTTGAATCTTGAGTCGATTTTCAAAAAAACGCCATTTTTTCGAAAATTGGCCTTTCCGAAAAATCAGGTCTTCACATATATCTCCGCCCGCGCCAACGGACTTCACCTACGGGCCACACCGGTTCTCCCACCGGGTCTGCCAGTCCAGCGGTCACATCTCCCCTCTCCCCATCACGTCTACTGGTATTGGTTCAAAGGAACACTGTATGTTCAACAGAATTGCATTGGTCATTGCGGGCTTGATGCTGACCGTTTCGTCGGTTGGTTGCTGTTGCCTTGGCGGCTACGGCTACGGTGCAGGTTATGGCGCTCGAGGCTGTCAGCCATGCAACAATGGCTGTCCTCCAGCAGGTGGTAGCTACTACCAACAGGGCGCGATGTATCAAGGTGCGGACATCTCGCAGCAGGCCTTCTCCAGCAGTGCATTCACGCAATCAGCGTATGTACCTACGATGCAGTCAGCTGGCATGACGACAACCGCATCCGCAATTCCCGGTGCGATTCAAGGCCCACCAATCTATTTGAACACGGCCACCGTCCCAGCCGCCAGCTTGCCGCTGTATTAATCGAACGTCGTTCGAATCAAACGGCAGTTTCCGACCTGATTGATTCAGGTCGCGGGCGAATTGTCCACACGAAGTCGACGACGTGGTGGTGGACCCCGTTGGCAGACTTTGACCAAGAATTCAGTAAGAGTGAGCGACGACCCTACCCGGGGAAGTCTTGATGTTCGGGCTCTCGCGTGACGAAAACGGACTGAGATCGTTCGTTGTGCGAAAGCCCGATTCCAGCAAGACGCTCGTGGTAGGGTCGTTTCATTTCGTTTGATCTGGACGCGAATGATCGATCGGTCATCACGGCGGGCGCGGCACCTGAAATCGAGCTGACCTCACATGGATTGCCGTGGCGGCGTGTTTCAATGAGACTCGCCGCGGCCGACGTCGATGCGGTAGACTTGTGTGTGCTACGCCGCAGGTTGATTCGATTCTTCATCTCGAGTCGCGGGGGGCATCAAATCCTCATCCGCTTTGGTCGCTGATATGGCCGAATATCGATACATCGCACGCGAACTCTCCGGACAACAAGTCGCGGGGACGGTTTCGGCGGCATCCGAACGGGAAGCGCTCGGTTCTCTGGCGGCGAAGAACTTATTTCCCGTCTCGATCAATCTGGCCGACGCGGCGAAGGCGCACCAGGCCAACAAGCGACGACAAGTACCAGCCAGAATCTTGGCGGTATTTTACTCTCAAATTGCCGACCTGCTGCGTTCAGGCGTGCCTTTGCTAAGGTCGCTGGATTTGCTGGTCAAGCAGACTCGGCACGTCACACTAAAACTTGTTGTTCAGGAAGTCCGCGATCAAGTCGCCGACGGAACACGTCTGGCCGAGGCGATGCGCCAGCACCCCACGGTGTTCAACGAGCTGACCATCAGTATGGTTCGTGCGGGCGAGGAAGGCAGCTTCCTGGAGGAATCACTTCAACGGATTGCGACGTTTACCGAGCATCAAGAGGAGCTTAAGGGCCGTGTCGTCGGTGCGATGATTTATCCCGCGTTCCTGGTCGTCGCAGGGACGATTGTGGTGATTGGGATGCTCGTCTTCTTTGTGCCGATGTTTGATTCCATTTTCGACACCATGCGGAAACAAGGAACATTGCCTACGGCAACCGTGATCTTGCTGACGACGAGTGACTTTCTAAAGAAATACGGGTTACTCTTTCTGTTGGGATTGATCGCCGCCATATTTTTCGGCAAATCTTACTTTGCGAATGAAGCCGGGCGGCGGCGCTATGATGAACTGCGGCTGAAGATTGTTGGCATCGGCGCGGTCGTGCGCAGCTTGGCAGTGGCCCGTTTCTGCCGAGTTCTCGGCACGTTGCTTCACAACGGCGTTCCCATCCTGAGCGCGCTGAATATCGCAAAAGATGCGACGGGCAATCGGGTCATTAGTGAAGCGATCGCACAGGCGGCAGATCGCGTGTCCTCGGGCAGGTCCCTTGCGGAGCCTTTGGCCGAGTGCGGGCAGTTTCCGGTGGATGTTCTGGAAATGATCGCGGTCGGCGAAGAAGCCAACAATCTCGAACAGGTTCTCGTCGGTGTTGCGGACAAGATGGAGCGGCAGACCAATCGACAATTGGATCTCGTCGTACGCTTGCTCGAGCCCTTGATGCTTGTCGCAATGGCGGGCGTCATTCTGTTCCTACTGATGGCGCTGATGCTTCCGATCTTCAACATGTCCTCGATGACATGATGAAGGGTCTTCCGTGCTCGCTTGTCCCCTCCAGCGCACTCATGTGAAGGAAGCGTCAATGCCAATGAACGGCCAAGATCCAGCATGCCTAAATTTGCTCAACCTGCTTCAGCTTATCGATCGCCCAACGTACCGCTTCGCTGACGAGGGGCGATGGGTCTTCGGCCTGTGCAACAAGTACAGGCAATACACGCGGGTCTCTTGAGTTTCCTAAGACAATCGCGGCATTCCGGCGGAGTCCATCCCAGCCGGGGCGTCCCAAAGGTGACGCTTTGAATCGACGCTTGAATTCGACTTCGCTGATCGCCAGCAACGAAGCGGCGTTCACGGGCGTCAGTTCTGGCAGTGGCTGAAAACCTGGTTCCGGCGAGACTGGAGCCCGGTGATTCCACGGGCAGACGTCCTGGCACAGATCACAACCAAACAGCCAGTCACCAATTCCATCACGTAGTTCGATCGGAATTGAACTACGCAGTTCAATCGTCAGATAGGAAATACAGCGGCGTGCATCGAGGACGTACGGAGCCTGAAATGCGTCCGTGGGACAGACGTCGAGACATCGCGTACACGTTCCACAATGGGACGTTTCGTGGGGACGATCCGGTTCGAGCTCAAGATCTGTCAACAACGCCGCCAAGAGGAACCAGCTTCCCGCACGCTTGTTGATCAGCATTGTGTTCTTGCCAAACCAGCCGAGTCCCGCAAGTCTCGCGAAATCTCGTTCAAGCAACGGCGCAGTATCCACAACACCGCGCGTCCGACAGCCGGGGTTCAATTCGTGCAGCAGGTCGGCCAATTGCTTCAGCTTTCCCCGCAGCAGGTCATGATAGTCGACGGACCCTTGCGCATAGCGGGCAACCTGTGCCGGGTTTTCCGAAAGGGATTTTCGTTCGGGGACCGAGCGAGGCGGCGTCGTGTTGTAGTTCATCCCCAGCATCACGACGCTTCGCACATTGGGCATGACATGACTGGGATGTTCGTACGCTGCCGCGCGGCGAGGCAGATACTGCATCTCACCCGCAAATCCTTCCGCGATCCAATCAGAGAAGTGGACGAATCCGAGCGGCGATACGGCAGGAGCCATTCCGACCAAATCAAACCCCAAGCGGCCAGCTTCCACCTTCAGAGCATCTGACAGCGCTGCGGGATCTGTCATCGGCGATTGCGATTTGTCGCTGGGCATGACCTTCTAACAACTTAGCAGGATTCGAAAAATTGACTGGCGGAGCACCTGATTGACAGATTTTGCTCGACAACCAAGTGACTCGTGAATGAATGCAAATCAATGCCGTATGGAAGGTTCCGGCAGATTCTGCCGGAATTGAGTTGGATTGTTCGACGCAGATTCTCGTTCGGACCAATCCTGGTATCAAGATCTCTGTTGTGTGACTCGATTCACGGCAACGACCGCTTGAGCAACTTACTCAAACTTCCCAATCGGTATGACCGTGAATCGCCCGGACTGACATCTTAACGTAATCTGACCGGTCGTTACGAACCGCCAAGTTTACGCGACCTGCCGATCATGTATTTTGCGGTTGGTATCTTCGTGGAGTTCAGATCGGCAGGACTTGCTGCTCATGCCGCACGATTGACCGCACAGTAGAATTGCAGCGAAGGACACACGGCAATCACCTCAAGTTGCGACTTGAAATGCGCGCCGTGTTGCTTCTACGGGGACAGGATGTCTCTCAGAAAACGTGCCACGACGGCGCGGCCAACCGGTTTCGTGACCCGACCCGTGGAGACGAGGTGGCCATGCCGATCCTACGCAGCAGTCCCGTTTTTCTAAAGCCAATGCCTTTGTTCGCACCCAATTCATCACGGCTTTTTTCTCGGATTCGTGGCCGACACCGGCGGGGCGTCATCTGCCGAGCCGTCGTCTTCGTCGTCGCGCTTTGGGGAAGCCTCCCAGTATTCTGCAATGATGAACCGGTGACCGAGAAGGAACGGCGTTCGGCCGCGGTCGCCCTGAACTATAGCCGTGCGTCATTGCATCGAATTCGCCGCAATCCATCGGTACGGGTGATGCTTGAGGAGCAAGAGAAGATCCTCAACCATCTCGACCTGAACGGAATCGCCGATGAAGAAGTGATGAAGCTGTATTCGTCCGTGCTCGACGAGATTTCTCAAGTTCAGATTGCGGACCGCGAACGCGTGGTCCTGAGGGAACGATACAATCGGGCGTTCCAGCGAGATCTGGGAATCAATGCGTTCGAGATTGCCGCTCAGGTGGCAACGGCGAATTACGTCTCCGCGGTGCGCACCGGCGCGAACAGTTGGTGGGATCATCGCAATCAAGCAGCCAGTCACGAACTGGATATCTGGCAAGTCGACAAAAAGCGAATGAACAGCGTTGTCGAGAAATCGAGCCAGTTCCTGGACGTGTCGTGGAAGATGGCCCGCGCCAAGAAGATCCCTGATCGTTGGCTCGTCCGCAATGACGACCTCGATAAACTCGAACAAGCACAACACGAGGCCGATCCCGGAGTACGTCTGCGAGTCTTGAAACGGATGGAAGGCTTCATGGAATGCTATCCACCCTACTTGTATTACGTGGCTCGAACGCAGCAGTCGGTAGGACAGTTGATCGCCGCCAATGACACATATCAAAAGCTGGAATCACTCGGAGACGGTCACTTCCGGAAAGATGAAATGCTGGCAGCCGGACTGGCGAATCGGGCGATCATTCAATCGTTCCTGAGCCAGCCATCGGCCCCAGATATTGCTCGAAAAGCGATGGACTATTCATCCGAGGCCTGGGAGGCGAATTTGATTTGCGCCAATGTGCTGCAGAAGCATGGTCGTTATGTCGATGCGGAAGACGCGATTCTGCGCAATCTCGACGTGAATCTGGAAAAGACGCAAAGTCGAATTGCACTTTTGGGACTCTATTACACATCAGACAACAAAGACAAGCTGGCCGCGCAATTGCAGGACCCAGATTGGGTCAAGGATATTCCAGCACGGCAACTTGTTCTCTGTGCAGCCAAGATTGGCCAGCGCGCTGTACCGCCAACCGTTATCGATCAATTGTCGACTTCACTTCAGGCCACGCCGAGAATGAACGTCGGACGTGACGATTTCGTCGTGGCCGTCGGCCCAACATGGCAGATTCAGAATGCCGCGGTGACATTAAACTGGGGCGATCGCACGTTCTCCAATCCGCGCGTCACGGGCGGACGCGATACGGTCCTGCTCAGTTTCGACGGGATTGCTGAGTTTGGAAACCCGTTGTCACCAAATCACGATCCGAACGAAATCTCGTTGTCGATCAAGTACCAAGACGCAGCGCCGCTGCGCATGATTCTGAAGTCCAAATCGGAAAATCACAAAGTGCTCGATGTCTCAAACATCACACTTGCGGGACGACGACATCCCGTTTATCGGGTCATTTCTCTCGAGCAGAACGACCTGCGATTGTCGTTACTGCAAGAAACGGCGTCACTTGATTCCTACGACGCAGCAATTCCGTCCTCACGCGCTTCGATGAAATTGGCCGTACCGTTCCAGGAAGATCCCTCAAATGACGACACGGACTTCGTGTCACCACAGTAGTTGAGGCATCCAGGTGGTTTCCGACGGACGAGACTCTGCCGTGTCGCGCCTTTCGCGACAAGCGATTGGCGTCTAAACTGGCGAGACGAAGGAAAACTCACCTTTGAGTTGAAGTCAGTCTTTGCAAGTGGTGGATCGACATGCTCGTCAGTTGGAATTGGTTGAAAGAATATGTGTCGCTCGACGTCCCGGTCGCCGAGTTCGCCGATCGACTGACCATGGCAGGGCTGAATCTGGAAGAGTTTCACGCGGTCGGTTCGGATACATGCATCGATTTCGAAGTGACCAGCAATCGTCCGGATTGTCTGGGCCATCTGGGCATCGCACGTGAAGCGGCGGTTCTGTATCAGAAACCATTGAAAGTACCAGCGGCGTCTCCCAAAGGGGCGGCAACGAAAACGGCGTCGGTCACCTCTGTATCCATCGAGTGTCCCGATCTCTGCTCACAGTATTACGCCCGAGTCATTCGCGGCGTCAAAGTGGGACCAAGTCCCGCCTGGCTGGTCGACCGCCTGAAGACCGTGGGCATTGGAACGATCAACAACATCGTTGACATTACAAATTATGTCCTGATGGAATGCGGGCAGCCTCTGCATGCGTTCGACTTGCAGACATTGCACGGACACAAGATCGTGGTACGCCGCGCCCGCGCCGGCGAAAAATTGCAGGCCATTGATCACAAAGAATACGCGTTGACGCCTGAGATGTGCATCATTGCCGACGCCGATCGTCCGGTTGCGATCGCAGGCGTGATGGGAGGCGCGGAGACCGAGCTGACGTTCACGACGAAAGCTGTGCTGATCGAAGCCGCTTTGTTTTCGCCCCTTGCCATTCGCAACGCGTCGCGAAAGCTAAAGTTGAGAAGCGATTCCTCGTATCGCTTCGAGCGTGCTCTCGACCCACAGGGACCTGATTGGGCCAGCCGCCGATGCTGCGAACTGATCCTAGAAATTGCTGGGGGTGAATTGCTCGACGAACCGGTGTTCGCAGGCGTCAAAGCCCCGTCGACCGGCGAAGTCGTGACGCTGCGATTCCCGCAGTTGAAGCGCATTCTCGGAATCGATGTGCTGCCTGCGGATGCGGTACGCATTCTCGAAGCGTTAGGTCTGAAAGTTCGGCAACGTGACGGTGACAGATCCGTGACGTTCGAAGCTCCCACCAATCGACGTGATCTCAGCCGAGAAGTGGATTTGATTGAGGAAGTCATCCGAATTCATGGGTATGACAAGATTCCGTCTGATGCCAATGTCCCACTTTGCGCGAGCATGAAGCGACTTGAAGATCGTGTCGGTGATCGAGTGCGCGAAACATTGACCGCAGCGGGATTCTTTGAAGCGTTGACGGTGTCACTGGTCAGCGAGTTCGAGCGGACTCTCTTCACTCCACGCGGATCATTGCCGCCATTGACGATCGAACATTCCGATTTTCCAGAGTTCAGCCGACTGCGGCAAAGTTTGATTCCAAGCTTGCTGGTATCGCGACGCGAGAACGAACGTCACGGACAGTTTGACGCGCAATTGTTCGAACTGGCACGTGTGTACGTGTCTGCCGACAAATCGATCGCGGAAGCACAGGCCGAACCACGAATGGTCAGTTTCGTCAGCGGACGGTCGTTTCAAGAATTGAAGGGCGTTGTGGAGCAGGTTGCATTGCGCATGAACCCAAATGCGCGGGTCCAGGTGCGGCCAAGCGAGTGCCCTCAATTCGTGGCGGGTCGGGGCGCGGAAGTGATTCTGAACGATCAGCCATGGGGTTGGCTCGGCGAATTGGATCGAGCCGTCACCGGACAACTGGATCTGCGCGACGCGGTGACTGTGGCGGAACTGGATCTACGTGTGCTGGAACAACATGCCGATCTCGTTCCAAAATTCCGCGAACTACCAACTCAGCAGGCGTCCGCGCGGGACTTAAATTTTGTCCTGGACGAGCAGGTGACCTGGGCTGCGATTGAAGAGATCGTACGAAAGGCTGGCGGACCGCTGCTGGAGTCTGTGTCATTCGGCGGACAGTACCGCGGAAAACAAATTCCGGAAGGTAAGAAGTCGTACTTGCTGACATTGGCCTACCGCGCGGATCGAACGCTGACGAGTGAAGAAGTCGAGGAAGCTCAAAAGGCGGTCATCGCCGCTTGTGCCAGCCAGCTTTCCGCAACGCTTCGAGCCTAGCAGCCTGTTGAAGTAAGGGGGACAGGCACCTCGGAATTCACGATGTCATGGCGTTTTTTCAATCTGGTCGGAGCCAGTCCCCGTTACTTCAATAGTCTGCTAGAGAGCATTTCATAACCGCCTCATTGTAATGAGCGCGCAGG
>NZ_JH636434.1:2368370-2380349 GCF_000255655.1 Schlesneria paludicola DSM 18645
GCAACGGATCGAGCCCGGACAACTGCCAAGCAGAAGTGTAAATTCCACACTCCTGCTTGGCCTCCAGCACTTGCCTTTCAATGTCCCTCATGCTGGTCGCTGCGTGGCCGGAGGGTCGTCGCCGACATTTTCGTGAGGGACGGCCGTCAGGGATGCCAATAGGTCTTCCAATTCGCGGCGACGCGGCTGGAACTCTGATTGAACGCAGCGTTGATTGACGGAATAAACCCAAGCGGCAACCAATACAGCAATTGCAGCTATCAGTCCAATGACGACGTACATCAACCAACCTGCATCACGTAGTCGCCAACAAACGACCAGGAATAATGGCGCTGCGCCGAAAACAATCGGTAGAACGTACCACCAGAGAATGTTGGTCAGTAGCCAAATCTGGTGATTCACTTGATGCAACGACGAGTGAATGCACGCCTCCAAGGTGTCGTTCTTGGCGGGCCTTTTTCGCTTTTGAAGCTGACGATCGACGATAAAAAAAACACCGACACCCAGGCAACTTGCCGCCAAGGGATACATGGCCCATTCGTGCATCCTGGATGCATCCACCGAGAAGAGGATCGCGAGAAAAACTGCGACACTGACTTCACGCAGGTCGCGTCTGAACAAGACAGACTCGAGGTAACGCTGGTTTCGTCGTACTTCATTGAGCAGCAACTGAGGATTCAACTTGATCTGCCCCTGGTGATTGTGCGATTGCCACTCTGCTTGCAATTCATCAAAGTTCATCGCAATCGTCCTTTAGTAATTCAAATAGCTCCTTGCGAATTCGGCAGAGCTTGACCCCAACATAGTTTTCCGAGATGCCCAGCACTTCGGACATCTCGTGATAGTTCAATCCATCCAGATGCATGAGCGCGAGCGCCGCATCGATTTTGGAAAGTTGTCGGATCGCCACGTACATTTTTTCGATCAGTTCGTGGCGGGACGGTTTCATACTCGAATCGACTGTGGCATTGAGTGAGACGTCGCATTCGATCATCAGCAGATGGAGCTGTCTTCGACGGGTTTCGTCGCGGCGCCAGGCCAATGCGGTGTTGAGAGCGACACGATAGATCCACGTTGATTCTTTGGCAGCCCCTTGAAAACGTGGAATCGAAGACCAGAGATTCGACAGGACTTCCTGTAAAAGATCGTCTTGATCGACGAATGAGACAGCATAAGCGCGAACGATCTTCAGAATCAGGCCGATGTGATCGCTCTGCCAACGGAGGAAAAGCGATTCTTGCTCACCAGACGGCATTCCGAATGACTCCCATTCCAGTTGTCGATCGTAAGATTAGTGTCGGACACGACCGATTCCTTACAAGTCTCAGGCCTATTTTCTGAAACATTTCGAATGCTTGCTGGCCGCCAAATGGTTTACGGCAAAATAACTTGCTCAGTGGGTAGCAATGCCGCTCATTTGCGAATCAATGTCGTGTTGATAGATTGCAGAAGAGCGAAACGATTGTCCTTGGCATTTCACGATCCTACGGGCGTGGCGTACGCGGGCGGATTGTCGCATGGCCATTCAAGTCACCTCACGATTTGGGAACGAGCTTTCATGCCGTCTACTCTTAAGATCCTCGCCTTTGCAGGTAGCGTGCGTAGGGATTCATTCAATCGCAAGCTGCTTCGGCTGGCAGTTGCAGGAGCGGAGGAAGCGGGAGCCGAGGTCACTGTTGTTGACCTGAGGGACTATCCGCTCCCCATATTTGATCAGGATTTGGAAGCCGAAAGCGGCCCGCCCGAGAATGCCAAAGCGTTGAAGAAGCTGTTTATCGAGCACCATGCACTGCTGATCGCTTCTCCCGAATACAACAGTTCGGTAACGCCGTTGATGAAAAATACGATCGACTGGGTCTCTCGTCCCGTGGCAGGCGAGCTGGCGCTTGCTGGGTTTCATGGTAAGGTTGCCACCTTGATAAGTGCATCCCCCGGCACATTGGGCGGCTTGCGTGGGCTCATTCAACTTCGTTCGATCCTCGGCAATATTGGCGTGATCGTTTTGCCCGAACAAATCGCGGTGCCATTGGCGAATGAAGCATTCGACGCACATGGTGCACTAAAGAATGAACGCCAGGCGGCGAAGGTGAAGAACATTGGAGCAGGGCTCGTATTCATGGCCCGGCGGTTTGCGCCTTAAGAATGTGTCAGCACCGGCATGAGCGGGCTTGTAATTCATGTTGCTTGAAATGACGCATTGACTTAGAACTCGCCTCGAAAAACCTTGCGATATCGCTGCGCGCTCTGACAGCGCGTTTTTTCGCTCGAAGGAGTTGAGCGTGATCACGTCCAGTGTTGGATCGTCGCCTGTCCTCAATCAAACGCAAAATGCAAATCGCGTTCTGAGACCCACCGCTGAAATCATTCGATTCAGCGAAATCGTAGCGGCAATTTTTTTCGTTTTCTTGATCGCCGTCTCGGCCGGACACGCCCAAGATCTATCGCCCATCGAACAACTCGGGAAGGAATTGTTCTTCGATACCAATCTGTCGGTGCCAGCAGGGCAAGCGTGTGCGAGTTGTCATGCACCCGAGACAGGCTTCACCGGTCCGAGTTCCGACGTCAATCAGCAGACGGGAGTCTATCCTGGTGCTGAACCGTCGCGATTTGGAAATCGAAAGCCACCATCGGTGGCCTACATGTCGTTCAGCCAGAAACGCGAATACAAGAAAGACGACGAAACCTGGGTTGGTGGACAATTCTGGGATGGCCGAGCGGACGATTTGATCGCTCAGGCAAAGGGGCCATTCCTCAATCCACTCGAAATGAACAATGCCTCTGCGGCGGACGTGGTGAATAAGGTACGACGATCGAACTATCGCGACTTATTCGATCGTGTATTTGGGAAGAAGTCGCTCGACACTCAGGCCAGCGACACGACGTTTGATCAGATCGCCCGGGCAATCGCCGCCTATGAATCATCACGCGAAGTCAATCCGTTTAATTCTAAGTACGATGCGTTCCTCGCGAAGCGTGTGAAGCTGACACCTCAAGAGCAACGTGGACTTCGGCTCTTTGCTGACAAGGCGAATTGCACGGCCTGCCACCCACATGAAATGGGGCAGGACGGTTCCCCACCCTTGTTTACAGACTTCACCTACGACAATTTGGGAGCACCCAGGAACGAAAAGAATCCCTTTTACCGGGCTCCAAAGTCGGTTAACGCGGATGGGGCGGCTTATCGCGATCTTGGAATCGGTGCGTCCGTCAATGATCCCGCCCATTACGGCAAGGTGAAAGTTCCCACACTTCGCAACATCGCGAAGAAGCCCTCGCCAGATTTCGTGAAGTGCTACCTGCACAACGGAACGTTCAAATCGCTGAAAGAAGTCGTCCACTTCTACAACAAGCGAGATCAGGACCCGGACCATTTCCCTCCGGCCGACGTGCCGGAAACGGTTAATCACAAAGAACTTGGAAATTTGGGACTGACTGATGAAGAGGAGGACGATTTGATCGCATTCTTGGGAACGCTCTCGGACATCTCGATTCCCAGGGAAACACCGGAACCGTTCCAGCCAATGCAGCCCTTATTCACCAAGCAAGCCTATCGCGGAGTACTCGACATTCAGCGTGTTGAGAAATTCCGAATGCACGTCATCCAAGCATCAGGAAAGAAGGACGCCGCCCGCCGATGACACAAGCCATTACACACAATAACCTTATAGATATTCTCGCAATCTAACCTCGCCAACTGGCCCATTGACCACCTATTCTTGAAGCCCAAAATGGCGGCAATCGAGGCTTTTTCCCATAAGTGTTTTCTATAAAATCGTTTGCGGCATCTCTCGTCACCGCAAATCCTGACGGAAACGCAATAAATCTCGCGTCACGTCTTGGCTTCACCTTACGGCGAGTTAATAATAGCCGCGCAATGGATTCTTCTTTCTGCGGGCCATGATTCCATTCGCAATTGCGTCTGAGGATGACGAATCGACGCTGCGCAGTTGTCGCGTGGCGGCCCCGCACTCTTGTTTTTCGATGTGGCCGTTTCCAATTGGAGCCCCAGATCGATAATTCATACGAAATATCTCATGACACCAGCGACCAACTTAGTTGCGTTGAGCCTGCTTTCGATTGCAATGAATTTCATTGGAATCTTGAACGCTCAAGAGCTGCCAACAGAGGTGTTGCCGCCAAAGCAGGGAACAGGCGAATCCGCGAAGTCGGCACTCGAATCCGCAACATCAAATCTATCGACATCCGAGACGAAAAAGAGTCTTGGCTCGAAGACCTCATCCGACAACGATTCCGAACAGGATGACTATCAGAAAGAAGAACAACAAATCCGGCAAAGTGCCGAAGCCTTTGTCGCGGCTTACAACGCACATGATGCCCTAGCGGTGTCACAACTCTTCGCGCTGGACGCGGAATTCACCGACGAGGATGGAGATCTCGTACGAGGCCGAAAGGCGATTTTGCAGGACTTCGCCGAGATGTTTTCGAAGTTTCCCCAGTGCAAGATCGAGGTTGACGTCGAATCTCTGAGAGTACTCACCCCGAATATCGCCATTGAAGAAGGCGTCATCAGGGGATACCCCGAGCCTGACCAGAAACCGAACATCAGCGGCTATGTCGCGATCCATGTCAGAGTCGGCGACACGTGGCAAGTGGCATCAGTCAGTGATTTCGAAGCGGAGTCCGAACAACTCACGCCACGCGAACACTTGCAAGAGTTGTCGTGGATGGAAGGCGTCTGGATCGATGAAAATCCAGAGTCGATCGTGAAATCGACCTGCCAGTGGGACAACTCTGGCAATTACTTGCTGCATGAATTTGAGCTCAAATTCGCAGGTGTCGTTTTGTCGAACGGATCGATGCGCATCGGTTGGGATTCGCTAACACAGCAGATCAAATCGTGGACCTTTGGCGCGGATGGCGGATATTCCGAAGGGTTGTGGATTCGCGACGACAACGAGTGGACCGTGAAGTTGCGAGGCGTCAGTGCGGATGGCGAAGTGACCTCAGCAACCAGTGTGTTTGTGTTCGTCGATGACGACACGATGACCTGGCGTTCGTACGACCGAACTGTGGGAGGACGATCGACGGACGACATTCCTGCGAATGTCATCAAGCGTCACGTTGCCCCACCGCAAGACTGATTGAGTCCGATTGGGGCCGCCCTGCGATCTGAATCCATACTCTATTTCGACTGATTGTGAGCGTCGTCATCATGAATATCAAAACAGCAATCATCCTCGTCGTATCTGCCGCATTGATCGCAAATCCCTACGAAGTACTTGCTCGCGGCCGCGGAGACTCGGGAAATAATCAGGGGGGCGGAGGAAAAGGTGGGGGCGGTGGCGGTGGAAAAGGCGGAGGTGCTCCAGCAGGTCGCCCCGGAGGAGGAGGTGGTGGAGGTGGACCACGTCCAAACCCAGGCCCAGCACCGTCGCGGCCCAATCCCCCGCCCGCTCGTCCGACGCCACCCCCGACGCGACCAAATCCGGGACCAGCAAAACCGAACCCCAGCCCTGGTCCAGGCGCCGCTCGTCCAAATCCAGGGCCATCACGTCCTGATCTCTCAGGCGGACGACCGAATAACGACGGACCTCGCCCCAGCGGGCCACCCGCGGGCCGCCCTAACATCGGCGGAAACGATCGACCACAGCTGGACGCAAATCGTCCCAATCCTGGTGGTGCGGCACGTCCCAACTTTGGTGGAGGACATGTTGGTCACCAACATGGTGCGGGCGGCAGACCTGGAGTTGACAACAAGCCGGGTGTTGCCGTGGGAAATCGGCCAGGGCATGGGGGAGATCATGGCCCAGGCCCCGGTGGTGGTGGTGGCCGCCCAGGTCCTGGGTCCGGCAAGCCGGATATCGGCCATGTCGATCGCCCCGGTGGTGATCATCGACCGGGGCATGGGCACGGTCCAGGCACAGGTTCGGGACACGGACATGGCCCTGGAACGAACCCCGGTCATGGTGGCGGCCCCGGTTGGGCAGGTGGTCACCGACCTGGCAACGGCCCCGGACACCATCCTGGGTCTGGGAACCGGCCATCACCACCACATCATCTCGTGAATGTGAACCATCACCACAATCATTCGGCAGGCTGGAATCATGCCCATAACCACTGGCACCATGGACATTGGGGCGGTGGACACTGGGGAGGCGCACCTGGGTGGGGCATTGGTCATCGTCCCGGGTATCGCCCCGGATACTGGAACGGCTATGTCAGCCGTCCATGGTATCGCCCTTGGTACTCCAATGCTGCGGTGTGGGGACTTGGAGCTTGGGCAATTGGCTCTGCGTACTATGATTCGGGATACGTGGTCTACACGAATCCTTACTACGTAACTTCGACGGGCTACTACGACTATTCTCAACCTCTTCAAGTTGTCGTACCTGCCCAGCAGATGGTTCCGCAAGGTGCCGATGGAACAGAGTTCGTAGTCGATCAGACGCCACCATCCGCTGCGGCACAGGCAAGTCTCACTCACTTGGAGTTAGCGCGAACGGCATTTGCCGCCACTGACTATGTTCAGGCGGCGAATGAACTTGATCTGGCAATCAAAGAGCAACCTTCGGATGCGACACTTCACGAGTTCCGGGCTCTGGTCTATTTTGCCGTAGGCGACTACACAAAGGCGGCAGGTACCTTGTACGCGGTATTGTCGGCCGGACCTGGTTGGGACTGGACAACGATGAGCAGTCTCTATCCCACAGTCGATGTCTACACGGTCCAATTGCGAGCACTTGAGGCATACGTTAAGGCGAATCCCGATATCGCCAATGCGCGTTTCGTACTTGCCTATCAGTACATCACCGAAAATTACCCCGACGCCGCGATTCGCCAACTCAAGGAAGTGGAGCGATTGCAGCCGAATGATCAACTGGCTGCGCGGCTGATCAAGGGACTGGGTGCCGAGGCTGCTTCGACATCGGAAACGATTCCGCCTCCCGTAGCGATCGGCGCCGATACCGCAAACCAAGAACAACCTGATCTACCCGATATCGATCCAGAAAAGATCGTTGGCCATCTGACTGCGGAGAGAACGGATGGCACGCGATTTACTCTGAACCTGACTGCGGACAAGACATTTACCTGGTCGTTTGAACAAGCCGGGAAAAAGAACGAGTTCGGAGGGACCTACACGATCGATGGTGCAGTCCTCGTCCTGGAGCGGGCCGATAAAGCCACGATGCCAGGAGTCGTGACAATGAAGGACGACGGATTCAACTTCAAGTTGTTCGGCGCGCCGGATGACGATCCAGGCCTGGACTTCCGACGTTGATACGCATGCCATCTTCCCGAATCACGATGATTGACCAGTTCAAAGAACTGATCGCATCGAAATCGTAGCTGTTGAAGTTCCGGTCGGTTTGTCGGAAGATCGGGTAACATGAGCGGGGCGATTGCGCTCGCTTTACCTCGATAACGCTGAATCCAACCGGAGTGCTCGTCAAATGCGCCTTGCATTCATTGCGATGGGAATGGTGCTGTTTGGCCATTCGTTCTGTTTGGCCAACGATGGATTGAAGGTGGGGTATTTCGACGTTGATGCCTCGCCGCCCATTGGCAGCCCGATGGCATACGATATTACAACTGAAGTGCTGAGCCCTTTACATTGTCGAGGGATCGTCATTCTTGGTTCGGATGCGCCTATCGTCCTGTGCGCCGTCGACTGGATCGAGATCGCCAATGAAGGGCACCAATTCTTTCGAGAAGAACTCGGACGAGCTGCGGCCACTCCCGTCGAACGTGTCTCGGTTCATTGCCTGCATCAACACGATGCGCCTTGGTGTGACTTTACGGCAGACAAATTGGCCGAAGAACAAGGCATTCGACGCGAGATGTTCGATTCGGCATTCGCACGCGATGTTATCCAGCGAGCGGCCAAGGCGGTGCAGTCCGCAATGATTCAGGCCGCGCCTGTGACGCATGTCGGTTTGGGGCAAGCTGAAGTGGAGCAGGTTGCCTCCAATCGTCGAATTCTAGGTCCCGATGGAAAAGTCAAAGCCGTCCGCTACACGGCAACCAAGGACCCCGCTCTTCAAGCCGCCCCCGAAGGCGTCATCGATCCGATGCTGAAATCGATTGCTTTCTGGAACGGCGAGCATCGAATCGTTGAACTCACCTACTACGCCACACATCCGCAAAGCTACTATCGCACGGGAAAAGCAAACCCCGATTTTCCGGGTATGGCACGTGACCAACGACAGCAAGTCACCGGAGTCCCTCACGTGCATTTCAACGGAGCAGGAGGAAATATCGGAGCTGGAAAATACAACGATGGCCGCCCCGAAATGCGAGCTGTCCTCATGGATCGCGTTGCGAATGGAATGACGCGTGCGTGGGAAAGTGAACGCAAAGTTCCGATCGCGAAAATGGATGTGGACTGGAAAGTCGCCCGTGTCGTGCTTCCACCTTCTCCTCATCTGCAGCACGAACAGCTCGTCGAACAACTCAATAACAAGCAGCGCACAAGTCGTGAACGCGTCATCGCCGCCTGCAAACTGGCTTGGTTGTTGAGGTGCGAGCGCGGCAACGAGATTGACATTGGCTGTCTTAGTTTGGGAGATGTGCGCGTCTTGCACCTGCCGGGGGAACTTTTTGTCGAATATCAGTTGTTGTCGCAGGCGGTTCGCCCTGATCTGTTTGTCACCATGGCGGCATATGGTGATTGCGGCCCTTGGTACATCGGGACCGAGATTGCGTATCAACAAGGTGGGTACGAAACAAGTCCGTCCTCGTCGCTGGTCGCCCCGCATGTCGAGCAGGTGTTGGTCGACGCGATCAAAACGCTGCTGGACGCCAATGAAATTCCGACCGAAAGGCTGGGGATCGACGCGGCTCGACACGAAGTTGAAGCGGCTAAGCTCGAAAACCAATCGAAGTAATTATCGTTTTCGTTGAGAACTTACGGCTCGTAGCGGTGCGATCGCGCTGAGTCGTGGACCATTGGCAGCTCCACAGAGCCATAGGAACAAATATCCATAGTCGTGCGGCATCCATTCCACAACAAGAATGATTGCGGTCGAGGCGAGCGCGGCGATGATCGCCATCGGCAGGACTCGTTCGGCATGAATCACAAGTCGCACTTGCCGTGAGAGGTGCCAGATCGAAGTGATGATGACCGCACAGAATCCAGCGAGTCCCAGCCAGCCGAATCTTAATAAGAACAGCAGGTACTGACAGTCGATCGACCAAAACGTCATGACCGTCAACTTTGCTTCGGGACCGAAGGGAACGTTGACCGGAAATGTCGATGTCCTTGCGGTTCCGTAACCCAAAAGCCCGACTTGGCTGATCGCCAGTTTATATGGCGCGAAGACCAACCAACGGTATGACATCGCCGTCAGTTCTTGCCGTTCTCCCTCGATTTCCACATTTCTTGGCCGGTAATTGCCATCCCAGCTTTCCAATACTTGGCGGACGTCACTCTTGATAAACACCAGCGAAACAACGGCCAATAGCATCACGATGATCAACGGTTTTCTGAGTTTCGGTAGGCAGAACATGGCCGTGAGGTAAATGGTGAGTGAGGCCCCAATCAAGGGGCCACGCGAAAACGATGCGGCAATTCCACAGAAACTGCAGATAGGCATCGCAATCCACCATGAAGGGCCATCCATCCGAATGGAACGATATGCTGCGGCAATCATCCATGGTAGAAGCAACGCTTGAATCATTCCAAACCAGATTGGATGGGTGGTCGGACCTTCGGCGCGTTTGAAACCAAGACGAACTTGCTGTTCGGGAGTTCTGTCGGAAGGACGATGCCCGAAAATCGCATTGCCAGGATTGTGATGGGTGATGGCTTCGGTCACGGCCCACGCCGAAAAGGTGATCGAAAGCATCACCGCAACGGACGTCAATTGCCGCCAATCTGCGATCGTTTGAACGGCAAGTCTCCCCGTAATGTAAGGAACACTCCATTCACCAAAGGCTCGTACGACGTGCGAAAGCACCATCCCGTCTTCGTACCAGTCGGATGCGACATGGATGCTGTAAACGACGAACAGTGCCCAATCGCCGGCGCTGAATGCCCATGTAATTCGGCGGCGAGGATGGACGAGATTGGCGAGCAAGAGAATCAATGATGTCGCAATTCTCAAATCGATCGAGGCACCGAAGACCGTTTGTGTCAACCAGCAAGGAAATAGGAGCGAGACGAGTGAACCCCATCCAAGTGCTGCAACGGGCCCTCGATACAGCATCACAACGATGCTTGTCCCCAGGATGATCGACAAAATCGTCCACCACATCGGTGCGGACCTCAACTAACAAAGGCAAATTGCGGCCAAAATTGCAAAGCACAAGCAGATTCTTCGATGACGGCAGAAGTTTCTTGCTGCACGACGATCGATCTCGGCTATCATGTTGCGTCGACGCGAACGGTAAATGTCGCAATTGACAGCTTCAGAGCTGACGATCGTGCTTGAACCTACTCAATCGACTCTCGTATAAAAGTGTGTTGCGAACGCCTGTTCAATAACAAGCTCCGAGGCATTTCCACTCCGCTTCCTGTCGACCCTATCGTCATAGCATTCGCCTTGGGAGGGTAGTATGCAGCTCCACAGACGTCAATTCCTTCACGGAATGGCTGCAAGTTCAATCGGAATTGTGGCGCAGGCTGCGGAGCCGCGCGCGAGTTCCGCTGAACCGAGGATTCGAGATATTCGAACAATTTCTGCATTGCCGCTACAGGTTACAGAACTTAAGTCGGCACATGATCGAGCGGGCAACTACACTGCGGAATTGCTTCCTGAAGGAGAGGCGTTCGAGATCAAATCGTTTACTCCATTTTTGACGAAACGCGATGAAATCGAAGCGACAAATAAGCGTACGGATACGTGTACGCGTCGCCACGCGCTCTCCGTCGGACTCGAAGTGTTGAACGATGATCAAAAGCACTTGCCCGTTCTAAGTCGCGAACAGATTCTGTCCTACTTGAAGAGTCATTACGTCACAGTTCAGGTCCGAATCTATCGCGAGCCTGTCACGCGGGCGTTGTACCTCGGCCCGCGTTGTCTTGCAGCGACACGTGCATTTGTCGGAAATACGTTATCCCAGGCGTTCTCACCAACGGTGGCCGAGTCACTGAACAATATGCGAAGCCTTGGATTGATGTTGCCTGTCCGTGCCAAGGCCACGCCAGCCAACCTCCGGACGCTGGTGATCGCCCACAAGAATGAGATCAGCTCTAGTACTCGCGGCGCTTTAGCAAAAACGATTTACGAGCTCATGTTCATTCGAGCTCACGAAGCAGGACCAGATCACTTAGAGCTTTACGTATTTGCCACATCAGATGAACGAACCCGTCTTCATTTGGTGAAGTCCGCTGAAAAGCCGATGATTCCAGCCGATTGCAGCGTTCGGGGAGCGGTTCATTTCACCGAGTATTCGCATGGCGGAGTTTATCCCAAAAAGGCGGTCACCCGACGCTCGACGGTCAGCAGTTTGAAGACATTTGCCTGGCACGACATTGAGAGCTTTTCTCGCAAACGATTTGACCGCGCGGCCATCGAAGACATTGCCCCCGTGCTTGATGCCATCATCAGCGGTGACTTGAAGCAACCTTCAACAGTCCGCCAATGACCAACCCGTATGAACCATTGGGATTCACGTCCAGAGTGGATTCTGACGGATTAAAAGGCACGAATCCCAAGGTGATGCAATCACCTTGGGATTCGTGCTGATGTCGTTGCTGAGGTCTGGTTTGATCAGATCTTGGGAACGAGGTTGACGCCCACACCGATGAAGTTGAGGAAGATATTGGTGTAGAGCTCGCCGGGCTTGTAGAACAGCAGGATCTGATCTTCCGGCTGCATCAGGATTCGTTCGTTCGGATCATGCAAGGCTCGGTTCAAGTCCACGCGAATCCGCAATTGCTGGCCATTCGGAAGCTTGCGCACAATCAAGACATCGGTCGGCGGGACCACGTTGCCAGGACCCGTACGGAAGATCGAGCCGTTGACGCTTGGACCACCGGCGCTTCCGTTGACAAGGGCAATCGCTTCCAGAACATCT
>NZ_JH636434.1:2383205-2525252 GCF_000255655.1 Schlesneria paludicola DSM 18645
TCGACCATAAGGCGGGTAGTACGTTGGCGTCATCGAAAGTTGCTGATACAGCAACGGTTGGTCGTCGATCTTGGGCGGCAACACACCCGCAACATAAACCCCGATCAAATCGCCCTTTCCGAGGCGATGGCCCTCTTTCGGACGCTGCTGACTCAGCAGGCTTAAGTCGATCGGGATCGTTCCCTCTCGACTGCATTTGTGGAATTCACATGGCAGCCGGTACGCCGGAACCGCGTCATAAACGTGCATGATGCACTTGCTTGTGGCGCACCCTGCATTCAGCAAAGCGACCGCCAATGACAAAATTCCAAACGCAAGCGATTTCATAATTGACCGATCCTTCAGTCGTTTGGATGTGAGCAGATCCGTCTGACTTAATTTGGGTTCGAATGTCCTTTTCGTAATTGATACGGGCGGTTAAAGGGGCGCATGGAATGGCATCCTCTAACGAGCAGCAGGTCAGATTCAGCGAAAGAGTGGCTGACGCAAAGTCAGAGAGGACTTGGTATTGAGCCACGAGACGGCCTGCGCAGAGTCGTTGTTTCCATTCGACGACTTCGAGGACGCTGGCGGCTCAGTCCCCACCGGTTGCTGTGGGGCAGGCGCTCGATTGTCTTCGGGTGAACTTGATTCCATCGTCTCATCGCCATCGTCGCTATCGGACGTTGAATGACGAGGCAATTCTCTCGTACCAATTGCCGTGCGGCCGACCGCGTACGGTGCTTGGTCGGAAGGCAGGCATCCACCCGAGAATTGCCGGAAATTGTCAGAAAGAGGCACTGGATGAAATTGGCCACGACAGGAAGAAAGTGCCGCAGCCGCGCCGTGATGATATCCCTCAAACCAATTTCCGATTGCGATTTCACCATTTTCCGATTGGAATTTGTGAGACCAATAGTGATGTGGTGGAACAGGAGGACATGTGCCATCCCCCCCCATCAACACATCGGTGTAACCCTGTTTCCAGCCAAACGAATAGTGTGACCAGGGATTCGACGAGCATCGCTCGTCGCACGAATACCACCATGCGCGACTGGCACGCATCTTCTGCGCAACACGGTATTCGCAGTCTTGAAACGCGACACATCCGACCGAGCTGAAAATCAGCAATATCCGAAAACACTGTCCCAAAGACATGTTTTTCCGCCTCCATGCAAAATTGGCATTCCCTTGTACGGAAACCTACACTGTTCGCGTCGCGTACGAACAATTCCGTAGTCAGGGGATCGTCAAAGAAATGGAGGCATCAACATAAAAGACGGATCGCGACGTACCACCGCTACAACCAGACAAGTGAACGCAAGACAGCATTCAAATTCATCAGCGAAATTGAGGTCGGCAAATTTACCCAATCAGAAATGTCGAGTTAGGACTGAAAGTCGCCTGATCCAGCCGCCCAATTCCGCCAACTTTCCGAATAGTGCGTCAGAAATGCGTCAGTGCATTCCACCGAGAATGAACGCGGATCCATTTGGCACTGCAACACGACTTCGTCCGCAGACAGCACAATTCCGACGCCAACTCGCATTTTCGGGCGCAGCGGCGGCACTCCGCTGGAGTGGAGATAGTGCAGATTTCCGACCAACGGACGACCGTCAACATGAGGGTGTCGATGTCGGAGATTGCGAAGCGTGTTGCCGAGATTCGTCAACACGGCCGTCGAAAAACAAAGTGGCGATCGGACCCCCAACTGAACGGCCCAAGGAATCGACTGAAGCATCGGGAGTGTACGAATCAAGTTGTACTTAGAACCGTGGACCTCGATGTAGTCCATCTCCGCGCGAATCGTGGTCAACAATCGCGGGAAGTCCAGACAAAGTGATGTCGGACGCGTCAAGAAAACAAAGCTCATCCGATTCGTGGCGGGCAGAAGATCGTCACCCGCTTCTCGCAGATCGACGGGAACAAGTATTCTGTATAGGCGATCATTCCCCGTTTCCCCGTGGGCTCGATTCCATCGCGCGATGGAATTCAACAACAGCGCAATCGCGACATCATTCATACCGATGTCAGTACCTCGCAGGCGACTACGGAATCGATCAACGTCGCTACGATCAAAACGAATTGACGTCACATGAGGCGCTGCAGCACGGGTGGCGGCAGGAATTCTCACCTTCGGGCGCAGTGGAACAGGTTGGTGCGCAAAAAACTCATAGAGCGCTTTGAGACGTTGCCAGAATGAATTCGATGTGGTTGGCAGGGTAGCCACTTCAAGTGCTCGATCACGGGCGAAAACTCCGCGTTGACGTAGCTTCTCGTAATTCAAGTCGTCCATCGCAACATGTGCTGGATCTCCGCCCATCTGCAATGAATAGATAGTGCACCAATCAATGATCACCCTGCGTGCACCCTGACCATCGCTAGCAGCATGATGAAACGTCAGCCGAATCTGCGATTTGACTCCGTCTGTCACGCCCGTGATGCGAAAGCCGACCTGCTTCCGAAGATCGATCCGAGTGTGTTCAAAATCTCGATTCGTTGGATTCCACGAAATCTGTTCAGGCGAAAATTCTCCTGGAACCCAACACCACACTGAGTTGATCTTCTTGACGAGGGAATTGAGCAGGGGATTACGACGGACCGTTTCCAACGCCGCAATTTCAAATGCATTTCGATCCAGAGCGCCTTCGAAATCAACAATGACTGTAAAGACCCGAGGATAATCGGCCAGGTCGTCTTCGAGCATCAGCTTCTCGAAGACGGTCAAAGGCAATGGGTACAGATCTGGAGGAGGACCGTTTCCAAATCGAAGTGTTGGTGTAATGAGTTGGCTCATCAATCAAGGCATCCGTTTCGGAATTCGGGCGCAGTGGTAAATCAGTCGCTCAATTGTGATTCGGCCTGCGAGTGGCACAGCCATTCTGTCGCGACAGGTTTGCGAGTTTCCCTCATCAGCTCGCAACAAGTTCTTCGACGTGTCAATTCAGGTCGGAAGATTCACGAGTGCGATGACAATCGTGCAGTCCGAATGTCGATCGCAAGTCATGTCGTGACAATAACAGCTCTAACCCAGGTGAGGGCAACCGCTGGTCGCAATTTGTCCCGTGGAATCCGTCTGTTCCAGTTGATTCTGCAGCCAATGCTGGAACTGATGGATTCTCTCTTCGCAACGGCCAAGCATTCCCTTCTGCTGAGATGCGTCGAGACCACGCTGAATGTCCGGAAACAGTTGAAAATCCTCCTTCAAGATCGACAACGTGATTTGGGCAGCCATCGAACCCCAAAGCTGACAAACTTTTCGGGACAAGTATGAACTCCCCGTACGACCGAACTGATAGACGACCGAGGTACAAGCTCGCGGCCCTCGCGGCCGCACGACATGCAGCAGGCTAACCATATCCGTGAATGAGAACAAATTGTTCGGAAAAACCAGATGTTGCTGATAACGACGTGTCGGTTGGCTGCCCAGGAACAGCTTGACGAGTGCCCCCTCGACTCGTTGAAACAATGCATCCGCCTTCGAATGCGGCGCGAAGGGCAATTCCGTTTCAAACCAACTGCCGCGATCGACGAAATGGTGTTTTGAGCGGTCTTCGCCTGGATCAACTCGAAACGTCTCTGGATGTATCGCAGGGACATGATACGCCTCGAGCGAATTCTCGATCGGGATCTTCCAATTCACCTGCTGCTCAAAAGAGCGAGAAACCATGACTTTCCAACCGTCGTTAAATGCGTTGCGGATGGTCTCGTAACGTTCGCCTAGAAACGTGCTCAGATTGGGCGCATTGGCGTCTAAGTTCACGTAAATCAATTGGCCAACCGATTCGACTCGATAAATAGGCAGACGCACCGAGTTGCGGTCGAGAGGTGCAAAGTGCTGCGCCAAAGGGATGCGTTGGGACGCCCCCGAAGCATCGTATTCCCAACCGTGATACTGGCAGCGCAATCGCGGCGAGTTTCCAGATTTGAGCCCGGACAACAAGCAATGCCGATGCGCACACACGTTGGAAACGACGTGAAGTACTCCGTCAAAATTGCGAACCTGAATCGGTTGTCCGCACACGTCCGTGGTAATGAAGTCCCCCGGGGTCGACAATTGGCTCTGCACGCCAACGAAGTGCCAACTACGTGAAAAGAGACGGCCAATTTCGTCATGAAACTGCGCGTCGGACCAATACGCCTGCGGTGGCAGGATGTGCGGAAGACGTTCCGTCGCGTGAAACATGACCCCACCTGAAAATTACGAGGGTAGCCATGCAGCGACGTACTTGTCGATGATCAGCAATGGTTCCTCATTGCTTCCCCAGATCACGATATCAAAGATTGCATGGTCGTCTTGTGCCTCGACGAATTGCGTCCTGACCAGGCAGGATTCTGCGGGCCGGGCCACACGCACGAACTCAATGTGCTTCATCTTTCGCGGGAGGCACACTCCGGGTTTGATGCAGCTCCAAGTGAGCACGCCCGTGGCGAAGAGTGCCGCATCCAGCACCGCGCTCGGCGTCAGCCAATTGACAACGTCGCGTTGAACCCCTGCGAGTTCGCCGAGTGACGGGGCATCAATTCGGCCCCAGACACATTTCCGATCATGATCAATTGCCAGCTTGCGGAGACAGCGTAGCGGGCCACCCACATAAAAATCAGCCCCCGCCGCCGGATACTGAGCCTGCTTCCAGTCAAGGTCTTTGAAGTCGGACCGATCCAGTGCAACGTTCGCAGATTTCCGATGCTCAGAATCAAATTCAACGATGGCTTTCGCGTGCAATCGGCTGGCGCTCACGAGTTTTCCACTTCGTGAATGAAAGTCAGCCCGTAACTCTGCGACGGAATCAGCACCGCCAACGGTCGCAAGGATTTGCACGCTGCAAGGAGAATCCGTCGGGAACTTGATACTGGAGGCAATCTCGAGATCTCGCATCCCCGTCAACTGACGACGATCGTTTGCCTGTGACGCGCCTTCTGCGAGAAGCTCCGCCATGATCACCATTGGCAGAAGTGGTCGGTCTCGCAAGCGATGCTCGCTCAGGAATGGATCGGCCACCGGATGAAGCGTCGCTTCGCTGACAACACTCGAACTGGTTTGCGTCGCAGACTTCCGCACGAGCGGCCAATCATCTGCGCAGTCAGGATTCAGGGAACCGGTTGCAGGCAACGCCAGCATTCGATCCGCGGGGTAGAACATTCGGTAGTAACGATCATCGGTGATCAGCACTTCGGCGAGTGGCAGACCTGCAGCAATCTCGCGGATGAAATGTTCGGCCCCTTCATGGGCCGGCATCAGCTTCAGACCAATCATCTCCAGAGCCAGACGCGTTTCTGGTTTCGTTGCCATTCCAATATCGTCCCACGCATGCCAGTGGAAGACAGCGGAAGGAACGTTCGGGCGCAATTGGCGATGCCATCCAACAAGCTTTGCAAGCATGTCGTTGGCCAACGAATAGTCGGTGTGTCCATTCGCGCCGAACCGGCCACTGATCGAGCCGAACGCCATGAATCCCTGCAAGGGGTCATCCTGCGTCAGAGCCATCAGGTTCAAAGCACCATCCAGCTTGGCGGCCAGGCACCGCTCCACCATTCGTGTTTCTTTCCGAGGAAAGCTGGCATCTTTTCCGATACCTGCTCCATGGATGACGCCGCGAATTTCACCTGCGTCCTGTCGAATCTTCTGCAGCACTGCTGAAAGCTGCGAGCGCGCAGACACATCACAGGAATGGTAAGTGGCGGGAATGCCCATGGCGTGGAATTCACGCAGTGTGCGATCGATCTCGATCTCTTTCTCAAGTTCCTGCCAGGCCTTCAATGGAGATCGATTTGCCTTTTTCGATTTGCGCATCGATTCCGCGCGAAGCCGGTCCGGATCTGAAACCGCCAACTCTCGTTGCTCGTCCGTCAATGCCGGTGACGGAGCCGTTCCGACCAAATGGAAATGAACTTTCGGAAAGTGCGTTGCTAGCTCTTTCACCAAATACGCAGTAATTCCGCGGGCGCCGCCCGTCACGATCCAATTCCCTGTCGGAACAAGACCAGGCGAGGAACGTTGACCGAATCGCGCGGGAATCGATCGGAGAATCGACCGTTGATCGCCATTCCAACCAATCTCAACATCGTATGTTGGAACCGTCAGTTCGACGCAGATCGCATCCGCAACATTTGTGGCAGGGACGTTCAAGGGAAGGTCGAGAATCTTGATCGGCATTGAGCGTGCGCCATTGACCCAAGATTCAATCAAGATGGATTTCAGCAATCCCGTAATCGCGCCACTTTCAGGAGACGTAATTTGTTGCGAGACTCCGAAATCGCCGCCAAGAGCGGTTGCCCCGAATAGGCATGCATCGTCCAGTAACTTGGCCTGTTCGACGAGACCAAACCACTTTTGACAGAACCAATAGAGTGACGTAATTCCTGTTTCGCGGCGATTCTTCCACGAGGACTCTTCGAGAGTCGGTACCGCCTGACGGTCCCGCGGACTCAAGATGAAAAGATGTGGTGATGGCGTTTCTTGCCAAATTTTCTCTAACGCGGAAACGGCCTGTTCCCGTGTTCCAAGCTCTCGGAGCCAGGCAACGGATACCTGGAACGACTCCAAGCGTCGTACAAGTTCCGCACATTCGGAATGGTTACCGATAACAATCGCGCCGCCCGCAAACGCCGGCTTGAGACCGGACCAGATTCGAGTCTCGGCAGGCGACATTTCCAACCGGAATCGCTGCGTCAATGAGGAGACCCGCGATTCTGTCCCATCCAATTCGATAACATCCAGGACACGACTGTTTTCTGTGACTGACGGTTCACATTGCTCCAGGCCATCGTCCTGAAGATCATCCAAGGTGGGCCAATTGGCGATTCGATGCAGCGTGAAGACATTTATGGGATGAACATCTGCCCCGTCGGCAATCCCTCGCAACTGGGCGTCCTCGGCCAGATCGAGCTCAAGCTGTTCCGTACCGGTAGGTCGATCCTGGACGAGTGTGCTCGATCGGTCTGCGAACTCAAACAACCGATTCTGCAGTTCGACTTTGTTTCGCATTCCCCAATCGCGACCCCGATCGAACGCCGAGCGATGGTCAGCTCCGTTACGGTCCGATTCGATTATGGAATTTGTTTTTGGCGTCGGGTCGACTGCTTCGTGGCAGTCCCGCTTTGAATTGGTATGAGACATCCCGTTGCTGGCAATCGGGTTATCCTCAAGGGCGAATCCATTACCGGGAGCGCTATGACCGTTTGACGAGCCATATGTGGGAGTTTCGACGTATCGATCTTGGGACAAATCGTCACCGGCCGCGGCTTCGAATGTCTCACGAACCTGTCGCAACGTGCGAATCTCTGACAACGCAGCCCGGGTCGACACCTCTGAAATCGCGAGATGGAAATGATCACGAATTTCACCGATCAATTGCGCTTTCGCGATGCTGTCGATTCCGAGATCAGATTCGAGGTCTGCGTCGAGCTCGATGACATCGCGCGGATACCCCGTGCGTTCCACAACGAAGTCAATCAGGAAGTCGTCAAACTGACGATCGAATACGCGGGGCGGATCACTCTGATCTATCGAATCGGCCGAATCCTCTCCGCTCACTTGATTTGCAGGCGCGAACGCTTCCTCGGCCTGATCATTAAGAGAAACGTCAGAGTTCGCGCCTGCTTTTGAGGCATTTTGCCAAACACCTTTTCCCGATAGCTGCCCCAACATGTTCAAGATGTCGCGAATCGAACGCAGATCATTGAAGTTATACTTCTCTCGCGCGGACGCGAGATCAAAGTACTCGTTCAGTTCACCAAGAATCTGCGCCTTGCGAATACTGTCGATTCCAAGATCGGCTTCCAGATCCCAATCGAGTTCAATCACCTCACGCGGATATCCGGTCTGCTCCACCACAACGTCGACGAGAAAGTCCGCAAGAGATTGTTCGCCGATCGAGTCGACGCAGGTCCCGGAATCACATGCGGTCAGTTCCGCTTGGGCCTCGACCACCTCAGTCTCGATGACAAGTTCAATGCTAGAAGGGTTCGCGGAAGTCGACTCGGGCACGTCAACGGCAATCGAGGGGCTCTGGAATGGACGTTCAAAGGATGCAGGGTGAAGTTGTTGGGTCTGAATGGCGGGAGTGGAACGGAATCGTCCCCCCATCGTTTCCAATGCGGCTTGAATTCTCAATTGACGCTCATAAGGCGCAAGGGACGGTTCGTCCATCGAAACAACGAACACTTCTCGACCGCCCAACACCTGCTGCGTCAGCTTTGTAAGAACACGACCGGGACCCACTTCGACAAAAACGCGAACCTCTTCGGCATACAGGCGTTCGACGAGTTCGATCCAGTCGATCGGTTGAATCAATTGACGGGTCAGATTCTCGATGATCACGTCGCGATCAGCCACGAAACGGCCGGTAACGCTACTGAGCAGCGGGATCTGGGGCGGTCGCCAACGGTGCTGCTTGAGTGCGGCCTTCAATTCGGGCTGCGCGGCCTGCAATAACGGCGTGTGGAATGGACTTCCGACAGGAACACTCAGTGCCGCGATCCCCGCCGCTTTGACAACGACGGCAAACTCTGTCACGCGCTGCATTGACCCCGCAACGACAGTTTGCCGCGGCGAGTTCGCGTGCGAAATGAACAGATCAGATTGACCTCGCATCAACGCCGCAACGTCGCGCTGAGACGCGGCGATCGACAACATGGCTCCAACACCATGCGTGCACCCTGCAACAGCCTCGGCTCGTGTCAGCGTAATGGCGATCGCAGATTCGATATCAAGTGCGTCGGCGGCTACAAGTGCGGCGTATTCACCAAAACTGTGTCCGATCAAAAAGTCAGGCCGCATTCCCCACTCGAACGCGGTCGCATACGCAGCGACATCGGCTGCGAGCATCGTCAATTGCGTGGAACGGAGATCCATTTCCAAACGCGGACCTTCACCTGTGAGGCAACCCGAACAAGTGGGTTGCCCCAGGCGACGGAGTGATTGGTCAACTTGTTCCAACCGCCGCTTTGCGCCAGGCGACGTACTGAACATGTCTGACAACATTCCCTTACTTTGAGAACCTTGCCCGGGAAACATGGCCACTGAGCGTGGTGAATCAGTCCGCGCCGATGCACGATAGAAGACCCCGTGTTCCTGAACCCTGATCGCCGATTTCCTCTGCTCCAGGTGATCAATCGCCAATTGAACTTTGCGGTCCCAGTCCGCTGGCGATGAAACAATGGTCAAACGACACGACGCCTTTTCAGGAAATGCGACCGATGCAGAATCCCGGGCCCATGTCGACGCCGCAAGTTTTTGACAAAGTTCAAATTCGTCGTACGCCCAGAACCGGGCGATTCGGACATCAACGTCCAGTTGCATCGTTTGCATAGATATGTCGGCTTTTCGCGTTTCGAGGAGTCCGTCGCAGCTCATCGCCTGCGAGGATTCAGAGCGGATAGATTCCAGCGCCATTGGTGGGATCATTTGAGCGGACCGTTGCACTTCAGCACGGCTCGCCATCTGTAATGTTTCCGCATCCCTCGGCGTGACTTGGGCGGCGTTGGTACTCTCAAACAAGGCTTGGAACTCGCACACTTCTGTCATCGATCGAACGACGGATTCGACGGGCCCTTGAGACTCGTGTTCGAGCTCAATTGTCAGACCAACAATTTCGAGTAGCGCGCTGGCTCCTTGCAGGTGTCCGAACTGCCGCGTCAACGAAGATGACTCTGCGCAGCGCATCGCAGTGTGTGATGACGTCGCAAACGCAGCCTGAGGGACTTGCCTCTCGACGTGCGGCGACAACGGACCATGGTACTTTGTCGCCCGAACATCTCGAATGATCCCATAAACTTTGTCACCGTTCTCGTTGGCATCTTTGAGGCGGCGGAGCAACAGCACCACGACACCTTCTCCAGGTGCAGGACGCTGTCCATTTTTGGGGACCGATTCGAACTTACGGAAATTCCACGCTTCGAACGCAGGCGCGTCGAGATCTCGCTGGGCCGCAGCACAGAACACAAAGTCCGCAACCCGTGATGCAAGAAGCTGCTGCGAGGACTGAAGTGCTGCGAGACCCGAACAGTCTCCACAGTCGATTGCCATCGCGCCGCCCATGACATTCAATGTTTTCGCAATGCGAGACGCTTGTGTGCTACACGTAAAGCTTCCGGTTTGATCTCGAATTGCGGAACAGTTCTTGACGATCGCGTCTTCCGCGACGCGACATGCTTCTTCGATGCGTTTGGCGTTCCAGCCACTCCGCTTCAGAACACGAGACAATTCGTCAATGATTTCGTGAAGGCGCAACCCAATTTGCAATTGGTGCGAGAATTCGCCTCCAAATAGTGTCCCCACGATGACCGCAGCGCGCGAGCGATCGAAGCCCCCATTCTCATATCCACTCTCGTCGAGCGCTTGCTGCGCGGCATCGAGCAGCATGAACTGCAAGGGATTCGCCAATTCAATCTGCAGTGGTGGGATCCGATGCTTTCGCCAATCGTATTCATAACCACATATGTATCCACCCTTTGCGCCCGGGAACGCCTGATGAATTGTCGGACGAGTATCCGCAAATGGACTTTCCCTCCAGCGGTGCGTCGGCGGTGGAATCAGTTGGGATTCGCCTGAACGCAGCAGCCTTCGAAATGAGTCCAACTCGAATGCGCCGGGTACGATCACCCCACGACCAACGATCGCGACTGCCTCGGCGGATTCGAGCGAGCGTCGCGGCGCTCGCGCAGGCACTTGTTCCAATGGTCCACCGCCCTGCGGCCGGGTTGTTGTTGATCGTTTCGAGGTGGAATCGAATGGTCCGTCAACAATCACGTGTGCATTTAGGCCCCCGATCCCAAAGGCGTTCACCGCCGAACGACGCGGCTGACCTGGCTGATCTGGCCATTTCAGCAGTTCGGTTACGGGCCTAAAGGGATTCGCATCCCAATCAATCGTGGGATTGAGCGATTGCAGGTTGATGGTGGGTGGAATCAATCCTTCCTGCATGCTCAAGATGCATTTGACCAGACTCGCAAGACCCGCAGATTCCAGAGTATGTCCAATATTCGATTTGACACTGCCCAATGGTATTTTCTGGTCCGCAGCAGCAAGCTGAAAATGAGCAGCCAGTGCTTGCAGCTCGGTGGCGTCGCCAACCTGAGTGCTTGTGGCATGTGCTTCAACGTACTGCACTGTGCGATGATCGATCTGGTCTGAGTAGGCGCGGCGCACAGCCTCAAGTTGGCCCTCTTTTCGAGGTGCCCATAGGCTCCGACCTCGTCCATCCGACGACAGCCCGATTCCACGGATGACCCCACGAATCTGATCTCCGTCAGCCAAGGCGCGCGACAGAGTCTTGAGGATGATGGCAACGTAGCCCTCAGCATTGACCAGACCATCCGCTTCGGAGTCAAAGGGACGCGAACCGGTAGCGCTGCATGATTGTGCCTGCGAAAACAGGATCATGCTGTCGGTCTTGTAGTATGACGCACTCGAGACGACGGCCTGATCGATTTCTCCTTGAACCAATGCCGCACCCGCCAACGCCAGCGCAATCAAAGACGATGCACAGGCCGCATCGATCACCATCTGGGGACCGTCAAGCTGAAGGCTCTCGGCGACGTACTGTGCCGCGTAACTGGCATCAAGATGTGGCCCGTCTTCACCTCGTACGGGGCGCTGGTGCTGAATCCCCGTCACCAGACTGCGAAGCAATTCGTTTCGCTCGGCGTCGGACAATTGCTGAAAGAGCGGCAACTGAGCAAGCGTGTCAGCCACCTGCGGCATGACGCTTCCTAAAATCACTTCTCCACCAAGGGCCGAACCACTGGAATGACCGACATATGTTCCCGTGCGTACCGTGCCCAGATCTTTCGAATCCCAGCCAGCATCTTCGATTGCGGCCTCGACAACGCCACACAGAATCTCGTGACACGGATCCCATTTCAATTTGGTTGCGTCATGTGCGCGAAAGTCAGAAACAGGGTCATCCGCACGCGGTGGAACCAATCCTGAGATCGTCGCGTAGGTCTTCGACCTTCGACCACGTTCGGAAGAAACGAACAGCCTGCGATCCAACTGATGGGGCGGAACCTCTAAGATTCCGCTCTTCCCTTCGGTCAACAGGCTCCAGAATTCGTCCAGATCGTCGGCGCCTGGCAGCCGACAGGCCATGCCGACGATTGCCAACGGCTCGGAAGGGAACCGCCGATGGTGGCTAGCGTCAGTTAACATGCAGCATTCCCACAGGCAAGTTGTTTAGGGGCGATTTCGAAGATCCGGCCTCCGAGGCGTTCGATTTCAGTTCTTGCGTTTCTGCGGCAAGAATCGCACGCCGGACATCGCTCATCAGCCGCGAGATCTCTGAAAGATGACGCGAGCCACCGATGAGAACGAACGCACCAGACCGTATTCCGTCCTCAATGGGGAAATCACTCTTCAACCAAACGCGAAATGACGCTGCGGTGCTGTAAAACTGAATCGATCCTTCCCCCTCATTATAGGGAAACGCAACCTTGAACTCGCCTGATAAGAAAGAGACTTGCCAATCTCCGCCCCCCGGCCCCGCCAGCGTGATACGCAAGACCGATGCCAACGAACACCGCTCGTTGACTTCGTCGGTTTCCGCCACATTCTTGCCATTGCTCGAGTTCGCGATGATGCCTTGGTGCAACGAATCCTGGGCAGCACGTTGCACCAAGGCATCATCGCGAACTCGCCAATCGAGCTGCCGACGGGGTTCTGTTTGCTCAGGCGTCAACGGCAAGCCAGAGTCGACCTTGAACTCGCGGTTCACCGCATACTGGAATGTACGTGTCAGCATTTCTTCGTCGACAACAGGACACTCAATCGCGGCTCGCTGTTCGCGGAAATTGGAGTTGTCGAAAATTGGGTCTGGGGCAAAGTAAGATCGATAGGATTCCATATGGGCTTGAAATTCCGCAAGCCCCGTGGGAGCTCCCGCACCTGAGGGAGATGTCGCGTTCGGGTGATCAAGACGCACCGAAAGAGCTCTGCTGATCGCTGCAATAATTTCGCGCCCCGGGGTTGAGCGGGGATTCGTCAAGTGGTAGATCCGACCGTGACACGCGGGATCGCGCGTGAGTGCACTGATCATGTTGCAGACCCAGTCCACCGTGACAATATTTCGCGACTCGCCGCCACTAAGCCCCAGTCCAGCGAGCAACTGACCTTCCGTGGGGGGAGACTGAATCGAGTCTTTGTAAATCATCCAGGCCAGCCGTAGCGGCGAGTAGATGGTATTGAAGGACGACGTGTAACCGGATTCTGATTCGCCAATTACAATCGAAGGCCGAAACAACGTCCGCGTGAATGACCCCGCGGCATTCTGAACGAGATGTTCGGCCTGACATTTGGACTGTTCGTAGATATTCCCAAACGGGCCATCCTCAGAATGCATTTTTTCCAAGATTGGATTTGATCGATCGACGCGGCCGCAGGAATACGCGGTTGAGACGTAGTGAAAATCTGCCACACACGAGTGACGGCAAAGCTCAAGCAACCGCCGCGTGCCGTGGACATTGGAATTCATAGGCTCGCCACGCGGTGTCTCTTGAAAACAGACACTAGCGGCAGAGTGAATGACCGAACTGACGTTCTCTTGAAACCACTTTCGGTCGACATTTGACAGATCAAGTCCGTCAACCAGCAGGTCACCGGGCAAAACAACCGGACGCGGGACAATGATCGCGGACCGACGCTCCCAGTCAGAAATCATCTGATCCACTCGATCCGCCGCGCTCAATCCACGCCGGTTGCGCACAAGCACGGCGACGTTTTCACGCCGCTGCAAGGCATTGAGAAGCAAATACCGGCCAAGGAAACCTGTAGAGCCGGTAATCAGTCGCCAACCAGACAACGTATATCTCCGCCAGCGAGCAACTCGCCGTTTGTCTCACTCATGCATCGAGAGAATGCACCTTGATCTTACGTCACAGACTCGCGATGAATTCGAAACAACAAAAAAGTTCGTTGTTTTTATGCACATCTGAGTCGTTCGGCCCGCCCTCAATCTGAGCAGATTCTGCGCCTAAAGGCGTCAGTGCATTATCGCCTTGCTTTCCGATAGCGGACCGCCCTGAGCAGATTCCGCGCCCATTGCCTAAATTCCTGGCAACACCAAGAAGTTCCGACGTCCATGTTGCGAAATCTCCCCATCGAACCATCGTCAATACTCTATGAATATTGGGAGAATGCCCATCGATTGGGCGACGAAGCTTTGACGGGAGGGGGGTGTAACGATTACACTGCTCGGCTGTTCTGAACGGGCTGGCGAATACTGTCGTACAACATTACGAAAGTGCCTGACATCTACGCAAGTCATTAAACAAATCAGATTTGATTGCGGGTTATACGGTAATCCGAAGGCTGTTCTTGATCGACGTTCCCGAACGGATTGAGCAGCCTCCGCAAATCGAACTGAATTCTCTTAGAAATTAGAGTACCTGCAGGCGAAACCGTTCAGTATGCGGATAACCGCTGCTGGATTCGAACGGTGGGCGAAATGAAACGCAAAGGAAGTGCGCAAGCACGATTCAAGTTGGTTGGAACGGCGCTTGCGTACAGAGTGCGTTAGCGAAATGTCAATCGCCTTTGATGACAAAATACCTCCTCAACACGTGATTTGGTGGGTTAACGTATGAAAAAGACAACGCCGGCTCCAGCGCAGCACGAATTACACGTGCGTCAGTTATTGGTGATTGCAAAAAGACGTTGGGGCTACCTCGCCATGGCATTGATGCTAGGGGTAGCGGTGGCATCCGCTTACTACGTCGTGACTCCGCCGAAATATGAGTCAACCGCCGTGATGCTCGTGATGAAGAAAGATTCACGATTGGCGGCAAGGGGCGTTGATGGCGGCGGAGAGGCTTCGGAAGTGCGCGTTACCGAAGAACTGATGGCGACGCACATGCAAATGTTGCAAAGCCGAAGCATGGTCGATGGCGCACTGGCCGACTCTGGTCTGACCGAACTCCCTTCGATCGTCGATCACCTGAACGTCGGCCGAAACCAGAAACGCGGTGACTACGTCATCGAGAATCTACGAGTCTCCCGTGGCGGAACAGGGCAGGCGAGAACGGCTCATGTGCTCAATGTTTCTTACAAGAACCATTCTGACGTAGACGCGGAAGCCGTGTTGACCGCGCTCGTCAAAAGGTATCAGGCATTCCTGGCTGCGAAGTTTCAGGACGTGAACCAAGAGGCCGCTTCTCTGATCGAACAAGCTCAGAACGAATTGGCTGACGAACTTGAAGCTGCAGAGCGTGCATACGAGCAGTTCCGCCAGCAATCACCGAATTTGATGTGGCGCAAGGTTGGTGAAGAAGCGACAAACATTCATCGGGTCCGCCACGACTCGATCATGCAAGAAATCACGAATCTGCAGCTTTCACGAGCGGAAGAATCCGCTCGGCTGGACGCGCTGACCGAAACCCTCAATGGCCGGAGCGTCGAAGAGCTGAGCGACCTTGAGCGGTTGTCCATGGTGGACGAGAAAAACCTCACCCGCGTCGGCTTGCTCCTAATGGCGCAAAAGGCAGAGTCCGAATCTCCTGCTTTTCTCGCAGAGCAGCCGATTCGCATGGCAGCCGCGACTGCGAACTTTGACAGCCTTGCTGTTTTGAAGTCCAGAGAGAGCTCAATGCTGACCGACTTGGGTCCAGAGCACCCCGATGTGATCAATACTCGCAAGCAAATCGAGTCATTCGCTGAATTTTTGGACAAACAGAAGCAAGACCTGACTTCAGGGGTCTTGAAGACATCGGTCAACTCCGCGGCACTCTTCACCGCATACCACCGCTTACTCGAAAATGACGTGCTTGCTCTGCTACGCCGTGAAGAGCGATTGCAGGGGCTCGCCGAAGAAACGATGACGCTTGCCAGCGAAATGGTGAAAGACGAAATCCAGGGAGAGTCGCTGCGACGCGAAGTCCAGCGCAAGCAAGTGCTGTTTGACGCTGCGGTTGATCGCTTGCGAGACATTAACCTCGCTAAGGACTACGGTGGATTTATCAACGAAGTCTTGGCAAAGCCAGAAACCGGCTTACAAGTCTCACCGAAAAAGAGCATCGCGGCCGCCATCGGCTTGTTCATTGCCATGTTCTTCGGAGTTTGCGGCGTTGCCATTGCCGAATACCGAGATCGACGATTTCGCACCATTGAGGATCTTCAGAACACATTGCAGTTGTCTGTTTTGGGGCGTGTTCCATTCGTACCGGTCAAATCGTCCCGCCGCCTGTTCGGTGGCCGCAAAGGACTCGACCCGGCCCGTACGCCTCGCTTGCTGGATTCCGATTCCCCAGGTGCCGACGCGTTTCGAATTATGCGTTCATTGACGCTTTTCACGGAAGGTGAAGAGTTCCGTCAAGTCCTGTGCGTCACGAGCCCCAACCCTGCAGATGGTAAGTCGACAACGACCGGAAATCTGTCCATCAGCCTGGGCCAACTCGGACGCCGCGTGCTCGTGATCGATTGCGACCTGCGACGCCCCTCACAGCATGAACTGTTCGGTGCCCCCAACGAAACGGGCCTGACGACCGTTTTGAAGGGGAACCTTGACCCAGAGGACCTGATCCTCTCCACATCGTTCAAGAATGTGTTCCTGCTCCCACGCGGTGAGGCCGTCACAAACCCCGCTGAGTTCCTCGCAACGGGCGAGTTCGCTCGCCTGGTCGATACCCTGCGCGAGAAATTCGATCACATCCTTCTGGATTGCCCGCCAATTCTTCCGGTCGTTGACGCACTGTCGACCGCAGCGATTGCCGACGGAGTCATCGTGGTGATTCGAGTCGAACGAACGACTCAACTGCAAGCTCAAGCGGCCTGTAGCTCGCTGCGGCGAGCGGGTGCTGAGGTCGACGGAGTTGTCGTCAATGGATTGATGCCTGGCAGCTTGGGAGATGACACCTACGGATATGGATACGGATATGGGTACGAGCAGGAATACGCTCAGTATCGAAATCAAGTCACTTCAGAATTTGCCAGCGCTGCGACGAAGCTTTCGAGTCGACAAAGCGGTGGATCACCGTTCCAACGCAATTCGTCGACTCCATGATGGATGCGTCTCCCATTGGTTTGCGGTTTGAAAACGTCACCGTTTCTCAAACCGCGGCCAAATGGCGTCGTCTTGCCGCCGGATGATATGGAAATCGATACCAATGCGCTACGCAATCCATTTGTCGAATGGGCAGCCTCTTGCGAATGTCCAGGATTAATGTTTGAGATTCTGCGGGTAAGAAAAACGGGGAGATTGAATAGGTGTCAACACAAGCACTATCGCCAGGCATAGCAGAGGCTCCGCGGCACTCCGAAGCCTTCAATGAAACGTCAGGAATCGGACGCCTATGGGATCCTGCCAAGAATATTGCCAACTGGACTGTAGGACGTGACGCATCTTATGTATGGCAAGTTTGGCGCACCGCACTACCTTTGTGGCTCGCTGATATCGCGTCGGTCGCCATGACAGTGGGATTTGCGGCCGTCGTACTACAGATGACAGGTGGGGTCTCGGCGATGTTCATCGCCGGGCTATTCGCAAGCTGCTGCCTCATGCTTAGCGGCGGCTTCATCCTTGGTGGACTGTACCCCGCCACTGGGATGAATTCCGCGACCGAACTTCGACTGATTGTTCGCGTCGTGTCCGCAGGTGTGACGCTTTGCATGGCCTATGACTTAGCCCACGGTGGCAGCAATTCCTACCTCTTCCTTTGGCCACTCTGCGGGGGCCTTCTGCTGGTGCTATTGCCATTCGTCCGGGCCTTCACGCGACGTGCCGTTTGTCGATCGAAATGGTGGGGCCTGCAAACGATCGTGATTGGTGCGGGTGACCGTGGCCTGGACATTGTCAACCGAATGAGACAAAACCCCGCGCTTGGTTTGAAGCCGGTTGCACTGGTCGATCGCTTCCGTCCGGATTGGATGCTCGACCATGAAGGCATGCCCTTCGGACAGATCTGTCCACTGGAAGATACTCCAGGCTTGAGCAATCGTTTGAACGCATATTGCGGTGTGTTTATCGGGTCTGAGTTCCCGGAGGCGGGCCGCATGACCATGATAGACACACTGACCAGTGTATTCCCTCAGTTATACGTCACCTCTGACGCTGCTGATGTCGGACGCAATTGGTCAGGCGTGCTCCAGATGGGAAATCTTCGCCTGTTGCGGATTACGGAACACCTCTTGATGCCAGGAGCTCGCTGGATCAAGCGAATGATCGACGTTATGGCGGTACTTGCCGTCTCGCCAATCCTCATTCCGCTCGTCTCGACCTTGGCGATTGCGGTGAAACTCACGTCCGCCGGCCCGGCATTCTACGCTCATAGTCGAATTGGACGGAACGGGCGGACGATCCGCGTTTGGAAACTGCGATCGATGGTGCCGAATGCAGATCGACTCCTGATGGACTATCTCGCGAAGCACCCGCATCTTCGCGAAGACTGGGAGCGATTGCACAAGCTCCCGAACGATCCTCGAGTCACCTTCATTGGACGAATCTTACGCAAGACTAGCCTCGACGAAATTCCCCAACTCTGGAATGTGTTTCGTGGTGACATGAGTCTGGTCGGCCCTCGCCCAATTGTTCAGGCCGAAATTCAGAAGTATCAGGCCGTTTATCCCCTTTACTTGCGTGTCACACCGGGCATCACCGGCCTCTGGCAAGTCAACGGACGTAACTCAACGACCTATCAAGAACGTATTTCGTACGACGCAGAATACATTCGTAATTGGTCCATTTGCCTCGACCTTTATATCCTGGCCCGAACGGTACAAACCGTCATCACATGCGACGGAGCCTGTTAATTTCGAATCCCTTCCGGGGCCACACCCCAGGCCCCGCAACTGTGTTTGTCGCCAATCTTCTTTGATTCGACTCAGCGGCAAGTGCCAAACCGACGCCACCGAGACGGCCGACGTGGCGCAAGAACCCAACAATCCCCGTATTCAACTGTCCCAGCAAGAAAGCCGCTCGACTTCAGTGTCTTCGTCTTTCAAACCGGTTTCGCATGCTCTTGGTGTGCGAGCATGTATGAGAGCATGCCGCATCGACTCTAAAGGTGTTTTGTGAAAGAATCGATACTTGCAATTCCCGACGTGAAAGTCTTCGACGTTTCCAAATTCGAAGACAGTCGAGGTTTTTTTTCCGAGACGTTCAACAAAAAGCGATTGGCGGATCTGGGGATCGACGTCGATTTTGTACAGGACAATCAATCTCTCTCTCGCGAGCCATTCACTCTGCGCGGCCTACACATGCAGGCTCCACCATTTGAACAAGCGAAGTTAGTCCGGGTGACTCGCGGCCGAATTCTTGATGTGTGTGTGGACGTCCGCGTGGGGTCACCGACGTATTGCAAATGGGTGTCCGCTGTAATTAGTGCCGAGGCATGGAATCAGATCTTCGTGCCAGTTGGTTTTCTGCATGGTTTTGTCACGCTCGAGCCCAATACGGAAGTACAATATAAGGTCTCGAACTATTACAACAAATCGTCAGAAGGCGGTGTGATCTGGAATGACCCAGACTTAGCGATTGACTGGAGTATCGACGGCCGCGCCGACGTCATCATTTCGGACAAAGATGCCGTTCTGCCGAAGTTGCGAGAATTCCAATCTCCCTTTGTTCACGCCGTTTAGCAGCCTGAGGACAGAAACGAAAAAGGCAACAGGTGATTCAGATTGGCGGTTCACCGTGATACCGATGTGAAGGCGGTTTCGAACTGCCATCAAGGTACAGCGGACAATCGATAAACGCCAAAAGGATCGAATTCCTTGATGCACTCAAACACAGAGTGATGGCAGGCGGATCATGGCAGCGGTTGCGAGTTTTTGCAGCAATTTAGGTCTCGTGAATCGCGAGACGTTGAGTACGGGCGTCCAGTCGATACCTATGTCTATCGTCAAGATTTTCGCCTAACGGCACGAAATCCCGGTGATTCACACGGGTGACCCGGGTTTGCTTGTTGAAACATTTGATTAAGAACTGTTTTGTTTGTTCGCTACTACTTTCGTTGGAAGTCTGTATGAAGATCTTAGTGACGGGGGGCGCAGGATTTATCGGCTCTGCAGTAATCCGGTTCCTCATTCGTGAAACTGAGCACACCGTCGTTAATATTGACAAGCTGACCTACGCGGCGAACCTAGAGAATCTCACCTCGATCGAAGACTCACCTCGGTACTCATTCTATCAGGCTGACATCTGTGATGAAGCACTGATGAAGAATATCTTCACAGAATGTGAACCCGACGCCGTGATGCATCTGGCTGCAGAAAGCCACGTCGATCGCTCGATCGATGGCCCGCGTGCGTTTCTCGAAACAAACATCATGGGAACGTACTCCCTGCTGCAGGCGGCCCGAATCGTTTGGCAGGGGCTTCCCGCAGACCGAAAGCAAGCGTTTCGCTTTCTACACGTCTCGACTGACGAGGTGTTTGGGTCACTTGGGTCTGAGGGATTCTTCACCGAAGAGACTCCTTACGCCCCGAATTCACCTTACTCTTCCAGCAAAGCATCGTCGGACATGATTGTCCGTGCCTGGCACCATACTTTTGGCTTGCCAACGCTGATCAGCAACTGCTCTAACAACTACGGTCCCTATCAGTTTCCTGAAAAGCTGATTCCTGTCATTTTGCTGAATGCCCTGAGCGGAAAGCCGCTGCCGGTCTACGGAACGGGCGAGAATATTCGCGACTGGCTATTCGTCGATGATCATGCACGTGCCCTTTATCGGATTCTCACGGCCGGTGCCGTCGGCGAGACCTATAACATTGGTGGGCACAACGAAAAACAAAACATCGAACTTGTCCGTGATATCTGCCGAATTCTGGATACCTTGATCCCAGACTCGGCCCATGTCCCACATGAAAAGCTGATTACCTTCGTCAAGGATCGCCCGGGACACGACCAGCGATACGCCATTAACGCATCCAAGATCGCCCGAGAACTGGGATGGTCGCCTTCCGTGACAGTGGAAGAAGGCCTCAAGCTGACAGTTCAGTGGTACCTGGAAAATCGTGAATGGTGGGAGGCACTCTTGAACCGTGGGTTCAAGCAGGAAGTGCGGCTCGGCGTGACTGCTCAATAGTGTGAATTCAAAAGCGTCGCAATCAGGCAAAGAACATGATCATTCTTCTCGGCGAAAATGGACAGGTCGCACGCGAGGTGCTCAAAGCAACCTCTGCGGCGGGTATCCCGTGTCGTTCGGTCTCAAGTCAAGAAGGCGACTTCAATGATCCTGCCAAAATTTCCGACTTGCTGTCGGAGTGTCCGCCAGGGTCATTTGTCATCAACGCCGCGGCGTACACTCAGGTGGATCTCGCCGAATCTGATCGAAAAGCCGCAATCCAGATCAATGGATTGACGCCAGGTGTGATTGCCAGTGTATGTCAAACACGCGGATTGAAATTGATTCATATTTCCACCGACTATGTGTTCTCGGGGAACCAACAGCGAGCCTATCGTGAGCACGAACCAACGGGCCCGCTCGGTGTCTACGGCGAATCGAAGCTTCTCGGCGAGCGCCTGATTCTCGAGAATCTTGACCAGGCCATCATCTTGCGAACGTCCTGGGTATTTAGCTCGCATGGCAAAAACTTCGTCAAGACGATGATTCGGCTTGGCCAAGACCGTGATCGACTTTCCGTTGTTGCCGATCAGATTGGTGGACCGACATCTGCCGCCTCGATCGCCAAGACATGCCTTGAGTTGGTCGCCAAAACCAACTCTCTTTCACCCACGTCCGACCTATGGGGCGTGTACCACTACTGCGGCAAGCCCTCGACAACATGGCACGGATTTGCAGAGGAAATCTTCAGACAAACGGGCCAAAATGTCGTCGTTTCCCCAATTCGTACAGACCAGTATCCAACACCAGCACGGCGGCCTGCCAACTCGCAACTTGCCTGCGGAAAGCTGCAAAAGAATTTTGAGATTTCGCAGCCGGACTGGACCATTGATCTGTCCAGAGTCGTAAAAGAACTGGGCTTTCCCACCGCATCCGCCCCTGACCAGCCCGAATGCCTGACTGAGCCCTCAAAACATCAAAAAGTTGAAGCCTAGTCGCCTGTTGAAATCACGGGGACTGTCTCCCTACAGACTCAAGAACGCCATGACTGCTTAGATACCAAGGTGCTAGCCTTCCTTATTTCAACAAGCAGAGAGACATACCGACTTGGAATTCGGCGATACTGGAGCGAACTGCGATGATAGTTCAAACTCGAATGCATCCGACTGGCGTGAGACCCCCGCACCCTGGAATGTGCCATTGATGGAACAACGCTTGCAAGGAGACCACAAAGGGGCATTGGGCCCCAAAAACATCCGCTGGCTCTCTGCCCAAACAATGCGCACGGCCGGCGCGATTGATTCAATCAGATCCGAATCTGAATCCTTCGAAGCAGAACCCCTGAATTGTGCCGCAGAACGCGGATCTAGAGATGATGGTCTCTCGTATGCAGGCTGTCGAAATCACGGGGACAGACTCCGTACCGATTCACAAATGCGATGACAACGTGAACCGCAGGGTGGCTCTGCCCGCCCTTTTGTTAACAGGCTGGTTGGAAGCTGATCAATGGATCAGCGATGGCGAGTAAGAATTGTGCTGTACACGACACGGCGACCATGCCGAGACGAGACAATTGATGAACGTAAATGAGGCCGAGATTTCATTCATGAGTACACCTCGATTTGATGAGCGCAAGGGAATCATTCTTGCAGGTGGGTCTGGCACTCGCCTCTACCCAACGACGATTGCCGTCAGCAAACAATTGCTGCCGATTTACGACAAGCCGTTGGTTTACTACCCACTCTCGACATTGATGCTGTCTGGAATTCGCGACTATTTGCTGATTTCGACTCCTCACGACATCAAAGGCTTCGAAACGTTGCTAGGCGACGGAAGCCAGTTCGGAATCTCAATCAAGTATGCAATCCAGCAAGAGCCACGAGGTTTGGCCGACGCATTTATCGTAGGCAAATCATTTGTCGGATCTGCACATTCCGCGCTCGTTCTTGGCGATAACATTTTTTTCGGCCATGGATTAACGGGGATCTTGCAGGCGGCAAATTTGCGGCGCAATGGGGCGACGATTTTTGCGTATCCCGTCGATGACCCTGAACGATATGGCGTTGTGGAACTTGGACCGGACTCCAAGGCGATTTCCTTGGAAGAGAAGCCACTGAAGCCGAAAACAAATCTCGCAATTCCAGGATTGTACTTCTACGACCAGCAAGTCATCGACATTGCAGCTAACCTAAAACCGTCGCCTCGCGGCGAGATCGAAATTACCGATGTCAATCGGGCCTATATGGAACGAGGAGAGCTGTATGTCGAGAACTTCGGCCGCGGTTCCGCCTGGCTCGATACCGGCACGCCTGATTCGATGCTTCAAGCGAGCCAGTTCGTGGAAGTGATCGAAAAACGGCAAGCCATGAAGATCGCTTGCCTCGAAGAAGTCGCCTTGCACATGGGCTTCATCACCATTGATGAACTGATCCGATCGGCGGAAAAGCTGAAAGGCACATACGGGGACTACCTGCGAAAGATCATTGCAATGACAAAGCCATCCAATTGACGCCATTCCATGATCGGTTGTAGTAAGCGATGCAGGGGAACGACGGTTCAAGTGATCTCATGAGCGACACGACACAAGCGAAATTACCATCCGCATCGATCGTTTTCCTGACGTACAACGGGATGCCTCTTGTTGAAGACGTCTTGAAATCGATCCGAAATCAGAAGTTCAATGGAGACTATGAACTCTTGTGTATCGACACATCTTCAAAGGATGGAACCTTTGAATTGTCGCGCACGCTTTGCGATGAAGTGATTCAGATCCAGCCGCACGAGTTCCACCATTCACGTACGCGCAACCTCGGGGTATCCGTCTCCAACAACGACATCTGCGTTTTTCTTTCTCAAGACGCGTTGCCTTCAGATGAACACTGGCTGACGAATCTGATTTCTCCGTTCGTCGATCCGGACGTCGGAGCGGTCTATGGAAGACAGAAAGCCCCCGACCATTTCGGTGCGCAGCGCCGGTATAGTATGGGCGAAGTCTACCCAGAGGCGCGCCAGGTTCGTCAGTTTGTTCCGGGCGAAAAACGATCCCTCAGCGAAGTCCGCTTCTCGGATGCGAATGGAGCCTACCGTCGTGCACTGCTGCTCGAGAAGCCGTTCCCCGAACATGTGCCGATCTCTGAAGATATTGCCGCCTGCTACTACATCCTCGAAAAAGGCCTAAAGGTCGTCTACGAACCATTGGCGAACGTCATTCATGGCCACGAGCGGAGCATCAAAGACGAATTCCGCTGGGCATTCGATTCTGGAATCGCCTTGAAACGCTTAGGAATCCTCGGCAATCCCAATTTCAAAAGCGAAACCAAGTACGGAATCAAGAAACTGACCGATGAACTCGTCTACTTTACGAAGCGGTTCGCAATTGGTACGGCCATGCACAGCGTGAGTGTTTATGCGGCGCGATGGCTTGGTGTCCAACTCGGAAAGAGGGAAAATCAAATTCCTCCAAAAATTGCTCGTGCGATCTCACCTTCGCTGGCTCGTGAGCACGCTCGAACGAAGAACGTCGCAAACTAACAAGATGGTGGAGTTCATGTGGCCTGAGGTGGTGTTGGCTGCCTGAATCGCGTCAAACGATCCGTAACACCTGATATCGATTCGCAGCAGAATGAAGCACGATCGCCATCATTCAAGCGAAAATTTCATTGAAATAGAAACCTCGTCCGCGTCAAACATCGCACGACGACGGCAGCCGCCTCTTGTCGATCATTCCCCTCGGGGATTTGAAGGATAACCATGATTATTTCCCAAACTCCTTATCGAATCAGCTTTGGAGGTGGAGGCACGGATTTGCCGGCCTTCTATCGTGAAGAATGTGGGGCAGTCTTTAGTGCCACGATCGATCGCCACATCTACGTGACCGTACACCCACGATTCGAAAAGAACTACCGCCTTGCGTATTCAAAGATCGAGGTGATATCGGGAATTGATCAGATGCAACACGAGTTGATTCGTGAAGCGCTGAAGATGACCGGAATCGACGAGCCGCTTGAGGTCACAACGATTGGTGACGTTCCAGCCGGAACGGGGATGGGCTCAAGCAGCAGTCTTACCGTTGGGCTGCTGGTTGCACTGTATGCCTACCAGGGGCGAATCGTCAGTAGCCATCGACTCGCGGAAGAAGCCTGTCGGATCGAGATTGATATTCTCAAAAAGCCAATCGGCCGACAGGATCAGTACGCAGCCGCATTCGGCGGATTGAACTTGATCACTTTCCGTCCCAATTCCACCGTCGATGTCCAACCCGTCGTCTGCCGCGAAGAAGTGCTCAATGAACTCGAATCGCAGATGCTGGTGCTATATACCAACACCACGCGAAGTGCAGATGGAATTCTCAAACAACAGCAAGACTCCACTCCACAATTGACGTCGACGCTTCGAGCCATGCGAGATCTTGCGGAGCAAATGAGAAACGCGTTGAGCGGCGAGGGAAATCTCGGTGAGTTTTCGAGACTCTTGGCCGAAGGATGGGAACTCAAACGTTCTCTGGGTTGTGGAATCACGAATCCGGGCGTCGACGAAATGTATACCACGGCCCTTCGACACGGGGCAACCAGTGGAAAGCTCTTGGGCGCGGGAGGAGGCGGGTTCGTATTACTGCTCGCCCCTCCAGAACGACATAACGCCATCTGGGAAAGCTTGGGCCGTCCAACAAAACTTCCCATCAAGTTTTTCCGACGCGGCGGCAGTCCAATCTTCCTCAGCCACTAAGCGTTCTTCGCACACGACGTGATCCACAGTGTTATTGACGATCGAGATTCTGCCAGGTTTATGAAATGCTGAAATCGTTCTTGTTGGCAGCCGGTATTGGATCGAGATTAAGTCCGATCACGGATACGATCCCGAAATGCCTGATCCCGTTCGCCGGACGCCCACTCCTTGACTATTGGCTGGAGCTTCTATCGCAGGCGGGTTGTTCTGACGCTCGCGTGAATACGCACGCCCATGCAGAGAAAATGCGTGCGTTTCTGCAATCGCATTTTCCCGCCGGTTATCCCCGAGTCACCGAATCCTATGAACCGACCTTGCTGGGCTCTGCCGGTGCGATCGCGGCGAATGCCGATTTTGCAGAGGGGGCCAGTGAAGTCATCATCATCTGCGCCGATCAGATCAGCAATGTAGACCTCGCTTCCATGGTTGCGTTTCATCGCCAACACGGCGACGCCATGACAATGCTGCTCTACCGTGTTCCAAATCCACAAGAATGCGGAATCGTCGAACTTGACGCGGAAGATCGAGTTGTGGAATTCGTTGAAAAACCTGCGATTCCTAAGAGCAATCTCGCAAACGGAGGAATCTACATCGTTTCGAACGAGGCCTATCGCGAGATCGCGAATATGCACAAATTCGACTTGGGATTCGATGTCCTTCCGCAATTCGTTGGCCGTGCTCGTGGCTGGCTTTGGGATGACATCCATCGTGACATCGGCACACATGCGTCACTGGCAAAAGCGAGAGCTGAACTCGCCAAGGCGAAGTTGTCAGTCGCGAAGCGACGAAAGCCCGTTGCTGCCGTTTTTCTGGACCGGGACGGGACTGTGATCGAACATGTGCATCATTTGACCAAACCCGAAGACGTTCGATTGGTGCCTGGTGCTGGAGAATGCCTCAGCCGATTGCATGCGAGCGGATACAAATGTGTCATTGTCACGAATCAATCCGTGGTAGGTCGCGGGATGTTGACCGAGGAAGGGCTTGAGCAAGTCCACGCGGAAATGACCACGCAACTTGAACAGCATGGCGCCTGGGTCGACGAGATTTACTTCTGCCCATTCGCTCCAGGCGAAGGAGCCGAAGGTGGGACTGAACATCCAAATCGCAAGCCACAACCTGGAATGCTACTTCAGGCTGCACAAGACTTGAATTTGGACCTGTCAAAATCCTGGATGATTGGCGATATGATGTCTGACGCCTTGGCTGGCCATGCAGCAGGCTGCTTGGCGTCGATCTTGATCGAGAAGACGCCACAATCGACACCGCCAAACGCTGAAGAGACAGGCGAACGCAAACCCGCTCGACGGGACTTTCACGTCAAATCACTGATTGAGGCGACAGACGTGATCTTGAATTTCGCAAATTAATTTTCAAGCTGCGGCCGAAGTTGACTTCGGTCATACTTGCTAACGAGATAGAACCAGAACCAGCCCCCAACGCGATGACTGTGTGGCTCCGCCGCCCACTTTCAGGTTGAAATAAAACGACCTGCGGCGGCATGAAAGCAATATTCGATAATGGAAACAAAACAGACGGTTGTCGTGGTCAACGACTTCGCCTCGATCGTAGGTGGCGCGGCGAAGGTCTCGATCATCACAGCGATTCAATTGGCGAATCGCGGCCATCGCGTGATCTTCTTCTCCGCAGTGGGCCCCATTGATGATTGCCTGAAGAACGTTCCCAACCTCCAGGTGGAATGCTTGGATCAGAAAGATATCCTGAACGACCCAAACCGCCTTCGAGCCATTCAATCAGGAATTTGGAACTACTCTGCGGCGACGCGACTTCGACAGATTCTTGAAAAGAACCGCGAGCATGCTCCTGTGGTTCACTTCCATTCATGGATCAAGGCTCTTTCTGCGTCTGTCTTTCGTGCCACGCTCGACTCAAACACACCCGCGGTGATTTCTCTGCACGACTATTTCCTCGCCTGCCCCACCGGAGGCTTCTTGGATGTCAGAAAGGGAGAAGTCTGCACACGCAAGCCTTTGGGACTTTCGTGTATATCCTGCAATTGCGATCCTCGAAACTATTATCACAAGCTCTGGCGTGTCACGCGCGGATTTGCGCAACGCGATTTAGCTCGATGCCCCCGGGACTGCAAACACTTCATTTCAATTTCGCCATTCAGCGAAAAGCTTTTGAAGCCCTTTCTTCCGACCGACGCAAGTATTGAACTGGTTCGCACCCCGGTCGAGGTCGAACATTTGCCCAAGATTGATCCGGCGAAGAGCAATGACTTCCTCTTTGTCGGTCGTTTCTCTCCCGAAAAGGGAGCATTGGATTTCGCTAAAGCCGCGACCGAAACGGGCCTCAATGCGGTCTTCATTGGGCAAGGCGATGAAGAGGCTCAAATCAAAGCGGCATGCCCGAACGCGACGATGTTGAAATGGCAACCCCTGCCTGCAGTTGTGGAACGCATGCGATCCTCCCGTGCTCTCGTATTCCCTTCACGTTGGTATGAAGGCCAGGGAGCCGTCGCAATTGAGGCCGCTGCTGTCGGCCTACCAGTCATCTACTCTGACGTCACTGCAATTACGGCAGACCTTCCCAATGGCGTTTCAGGCCTTTCCTATAAGTCCGGTGATGTATCCGATCTTGCCAAGATGATGCGTCAAGTCGCCTCTGACGATGAGCTGGCAAGGCGGATCGGCGGGGCAGCTTATGATTGGTATTGGGAAGCACCGTGGACGCTTGAAGCTCACACGGATCAACTCGAGCGAGTTTATCGCCGAATTCGTGAACAGTCATTTTCCGCGACCAAGCCACTAACACCGTCGATATCAAGATCGTGATCGCTTAATGCGATCCACGGAATGCGAAACACCTCCGTGGTCCGTTGACGCCAACGGATTGAGTTCGCCACAAGGAACATGCATCTTTTCTTCGGTCTCGATTGACTGTCATGATTTTGTCGAAACCAACCCCAAACACTTCACTCTTGTGTTACGTCATAACCGATGCGTTCGTTTTGAAGATTGGTATCGTTGAATGATTGTGACAATTGATGGGCCCGCCGGGACAGGAAAAAGCACCGTCGCAAAGTGCCTGGCGGAACGACTTGGATTCGAATTCTTGAATACCGGCGCGATGTATCGGGCCGTGGCGTATGCTTGCCTTCAGCGTGAATTGAATCTCACGGACGAAGCGTCCGTTGAAGAAGTTGCAAAGGGTCTCCAAATCGTGTTTTCGGAGAGTCGACTTCTCCTTGGAGGAGCTGACGTCACGGACGCCATTCGTACTCAAACGGTCACCCGATCAGTCCCCATCGTCGCCGCAAATCCCGCCGTGCGCCGCCAACTGGTTCAACTGCAACAGATAGTGGGCCGAACCTCCAACCTTGTCACGGAAGGGCGCGACCAAGGGACTGACGTGTTCCCGAACGCCGAGTGCAAGTTTTTTCTCACGGCTTCGCCGCGAGAGCGGGCTCGTCGTCGCCAACTGGAACTCAAAGGCAAAGGAGAGATCGTTTCACTTGAGGACCTTTTGGAACAACAGCAACGGCGAGACCGCCTTGATGAAAGCCGCGCCTGCTCGCCCTTGCAGCCCGCATCTGATGCGCTGCTGGTCGATACGACGGAGATGTCACTCGACGAAGTCTCCAATCACCTTGAGATCATTGCGAAGCGTGCACTCAACCTTGGCACCGCCTGACTCGACAATTCGCGACCATCGTTGCCGCATTCCGACGGGCCGTACAAGCATCGTCGTCATGCAGCGTTCTCCGTTCGCTCGACACCGCATTCGGGAGCGCCACAGTGATTCCATGTGCAACTCGGCAACATATTCGCGCACCTTCGTTTACATTATGCAACGCCCTGTCGCTGACACGTGAAGATTCGGTTTAGAAGTTCGAAAGGCGAAGCGGGATTTCGGAGATTCTTCAAACAAACTTGTCGACATTTACCTGCTAAGCAGTTATAACCGCTTCGATAGCTCGACTCGGGTCTGGATCGGGCCCCTGACAGCTCTGTTCCAGGGCGTGCCAAGCGGTTAGGCCCGAAGTTTGCTTCAGGACGTTGTCGTCACTCGGCGCGATCCTTAAACCGAGGGAATGTTCTTATCTGTTTCCTTGAAAATACGTGAGCGTATTGCCAATGCAATCGATTGCAGATGTTCAACACAGCCCAATTGATCAGGTAACGCCTATCCCTGCTGTCGACTCGACTTTTTCCGCCGGCGACAGCTCCACGGAACAGAAGTCTCCGACATCGCAAATCCGCTGGAGCGTGGTTGTGCGAACCTACAACGAGGCGCGCTACCTTCCCGCACTGCTGGACTCGATTCGTCAGCAACAAGTCGATGAAGGTGGGATTGAAGTCGTCCTTGTGGACTCAGGGTCGACAGATGCGACTTTGGAAATCGCCGCCGCCGCAGGATGTCGAATCGTCCACATCAAGAAATCCGATTTTTCATTCGGCCGATCACTAAACGTTGGATGCGACGCCTCACTGGGCGAGTTTCTCGTCTTCGTCAGCGGGCACTGTGTTCCGCGGGATCGAGACTGGCTAATGCAGTTGACGGCCCCTCTCCGCAGTGGCGATGTGGCGATTACCTACGGCCGACAATTGGGCGGCGGTGAATCGAAATTCAGCGAGCTTCAACTCTTCGAGAAATACTTCCCCGGAGAACTGCGGGAAGCCCCGAGCCCATTCTTTTGTAACAATGCGAATGCGGCAATCTTGAAACGCGTCTGGATGGATTTCCCTTACGATGAGGAACTGCCCGGGCTAGAGGATATGGATGTTGGTCGCCGCGTCGTCGAAACGGGGATGAAAGTTTCGTACGTACCCGAGGCCGCCGTCTTTCACTATCACCACGAATCCTGGAAACAAGTGAAACGACGCTACGAGCGAGAAGCGATCGCGCTGCAAAAGGTGATTCCGTCGGTGCACGTCAGTCTCACGGATGCGATTCGATACTGCGCCGCGGGTGTCATTGGTGATTGTTCCAAAGCGATGGCTGAAGGGACGCTTCTTAAGAATCTGGGAGGAATCGTCGCATTTCGCTTCTGCCAATACTGGGGGACGTGGCGCGGTAGCAACCTCGACCGGCATCTGACCCGACAAATGAAAGAATCGTACTTTTACCCGCACTGATTTCACAATTCCGTTCTGACTGCGAATCCCGTTCACGCTCCGATCGAACTACACAAGAGCGTTGACGCGGGAACAAGCATGCTGACATCTTCAAGACTTTTGATAAGAGAACGTTTGGCCGCGTATGTCTGGATTAGTTGCTCTCCTGCCGATGAAGGCCCACAGCGCTCGTGTTTCCGGTAAGAATTTCCGAAGCTTTGCCGGCAAGCCGTTGTTTCGCTGGATCTTGGATTCGCTGCTCGAAGTCACTGCGATTGATCGAGTGGTGATTAACACGGACGCTCGCGACATTCTGGCAAGCCATGGATTGGTTGACTCTGATCGAGTCCTGATTCGAGATCGCAAGTCCGAAATCTGCGGCGATTTTGTCAGTATGAATCTCGTGCTGAAAGATGACGTCGAAAACGTGCCCGCGGATGCATATCTGATGACGCACACCACGAATCCGTTGCTGTCCGCAACGACGATTCGCTCCGCGATCGAGAAGTATCAAGCAGGTGTCGCGGCACGAGAATGCGACAGCCTTTTCTCAGTCAATCGTTTTCAAACGCGATTTTATCGCGCCGATGGTTCTCCAATCAATCACGACCCGAAGAACCTCATTCGCACACAGGACCTTGAGCCCTGGTTCGAAGAGAATTCGAACTTGTATTTGTTCAGCCGCCCGAGTTTCGAAAAGACGCAGGCCAGGATCGGCGAAAAGCCACTGCTATTTCCCACCCCCCCGTGCGAGTCTGCTGATATCGATGATCAAGACGGTTGGGATCTCGCGGAACGGCTAGCACGCACGATCCCGTCTGTCAAATGCTGAACCGCTGCCTGCAATCGTGCCCGGAGATTTGAAGAACAAGCCCTCGCGAAGTGCTGAGGAGAGGACTCTGATTCGAGCTGCGAAAAATGATGGAACGCCTCTTTCATCGTTTGACAGCTCTCGGCTCCATCGTTGACCGACGGAACCAAACCATTGCGCGCCAAACTCCAATCCGAATCGCGTGATACCGCTTGCCAGAACGACATCAAGTGCTTTGAAGACCCTGCTCACGAGGCGAAGGGCATGCAAGGCCAAGCCTCCCTCACCATTCTCTTCACCTTTGATCAAACACAACACAGCTCAAATAGTAACACCGAGAGTAAACCATGCGTATTGTGATCACCTGCCCTCCGATGATTCGCTCGCTTGATCACTACAGCCATCTTTTGACAGATCGAGGCATCGAGTTTCATTGCCCCGAATTCACACAGACGCTCTCTGAACCCGAACTCTTAGAATTGATCCCTCAATTCGATGGCTGGATCATTGGTGACGATCCGGCGACTCGTCGGGTGTTCGAAGCAGGCGTCCGCGGGAAACTTCGAGCTGCCGTGAAGTTCGGTGTCGGCGTTGACAACGTCGATTTTGCCGCCGCCCGTGACCTGGGAATTCCCATCGCAAATACGCCCGGCATGTTCGGCCAGGAAGTTGCCGACATCGCGCATTGCTACGTCATCGCGCTCGCACGAAGAATCTTCGATGTCCATCGCGGAGTGGTTGAGGGCAAATGGCCAAAACCCGTCGGCTATTCACTCGCCGAAAAGACCGCTGCCGTTGTTGGATTCGGCGATATTGGGCGCCAAACGGCGAAACGACTGCTCGCAAGCGGAATGAAGGTGATCGCGTACGACCCCCGGTTTACACCAGCTCCGGGTTTGGAGGCTGTAGAATCCGCAGCCTGGCCAAATCGTATCGAAGAAGCCCAAGTCATTGTGTTGACATGTGCGCTAACGCCTGAAAATCGTCATCTCTTGAACGCTTCGACGTTGGCGATGACCAAGCGTGGCGTGGATATCGTCAATGTGTCGCGAGGCCCCTTGATCGACGAAGCCGCGCTAGTTGAAGCCTTGGGCTCTGGACAGGTGAGCGCCGCCGCGTTGGAAGTGTTCGAAGTCGAACCCTTGAGCATGACGTCCCCACTGCGCCGATTTGAACAGTGTTTGTTTGGCTCGCACAACGCCTCGAACACACGAGACGCCGTCGTCCGGACGAGCGTCAAGGCGATCGGACTCTTGTTGGATATGTTCGATGGCAAGACGCGTGCGTGAGCCTGTCGCGCCCAGGCGGCGCTGGCTCACAATTGACCTTTGCGGCCGATCACGCTGACTACGCTCATCAACGTTATTGAATTTGTTAGTTGACGAACGAGTCGACGAAAGTAGTAATGCACCTGATCTCGGCCACAATTCGTCGATTTTGGAATTCACCCACGCTGACGACTTGGCTGAGCTATTTCGCGCGCGCATTGGGATTGCTACTGGTCACACCGATCATTCTCACGCGGTTCACTCCGGCGGAAGTGACGGTTTGGTATTCCCTTCTGACGCTCATCGCCTTGCAGATGATGGCCGACTTCGGCTTCTCATCAACATTTGCGCGCACGCTCGCCTATGCCATGGCAGGTTTGGAAAATCTGCATGATATTCGGCAATCGCAACGAACTTCGCTTGGCAACCGTGAACCAAATTGGTCGCTGCTTCGCAGAATTCTGAGCACGATGAGCGTGATCTACACTCGATTAAGCTTCGGGATTCTGTTCTTCTTGGGAATCGCGGGAACCGCGCTTCTTTGGAGGCCGATCAGCGAAACGTCCAACCCTCTTGATGCGTGGGCCGCTTGGGGCTTCGTGCTACTCACAATCTGCATTACGTTTTGGGGGAACTATCTCGTCGCGTTCCTGCAGGGCGTTGACCGCATTGCAGTTCTCCGACGGGCCGAAGCGATTTGGACGACCGCAGGATTGGTGTCCTCCGCCATAGTCGCGGCCAGTGGCGGTGGCATCTTCGCCACCATCGCGGTGTATCAGACTTTCGCAGCGTGCAATGTCCTTTGGAACCTGCGAGTTGCACGGGGACTTTTTGATGGTCGATTGAAGAATCTCCCGCATATTCTCGATCACGAGATATTTGAATCCGTCTGGCCACAGGCTTGGCGAAGTGGCCTGGGAGTGCTGATGTCCAGCGGCGTTGTGCAGGCGACCGGACTCATCTACGCGCAACTCGGCCCTGCCGTCGAGGTCGCATCCTATCTGCTCGCGATCCGATTCATCACGGCAATCGTGCAGTTCACCCAGGCACCGTTCCAAAGCATGCTACCGAGTATGGCTCGTGAATATGCTCGAAACAATTTCGCGGCAGTCATGGCCATCGCGAATCGCGGGATGCGTCGCTCCTACTTTGTTTTCACCTGTGGCGTGATTGGCGTTGGCGTAACGGTTGGCCCCGTGCTGCACTTGATGCAGACTCGCACGCCCTTTGTTGAGCCTAGCCTGTGGGCCGTGATGGCATTCGCCTTCTTCCTCGAACGGTGGGGCGCCATGAACATGCAACTCTACAGCCTGAGCAATCATATTATCTGGCACATTGCAAACGGAATCACGGGCAGCTTGTATATCGTTTTGTGCCTCGCCACAGTTGAGTCACTGGGAATCTGGGCCTTTCCGCTGTCGATGATCGTCGCCAATCTTGCCTGCTACACGAGCTACTCATTGTACATGGCGTACCGGTTATTCCACCTCCCGCCATTACGTCAAGAACTCTCCTCTGGAGCCCTCTTGACCGCGGTTCTCCTACTGGTATTCTGCATGGTAAGCTCAGCCGTCGAAAGCTCGCAACCGTTGCGATTGCTCGTTCACCAAAATCAAATCGAGAAGGTGACGTCGCCGGAACTCTAGCGTCCCTGTTATTTTCGCTTGTACGAAGACCTCTCGTTCCAGCAAACACAAATCCAGAAGGCTGGCACCCTCGAAGACCAAATACTGAAAGATGAAACGAGCCCCATTCCACCCACAGTTGCACTAGCATTCTCCGGCATCTTTTTGTCAACGATTTCGCCGTCGTACGTCGTCCAGCCTCTCCAATTGAATAAGTACCGAATATGAATGCGACTCGCCCACAAACCGCACTCGTCATGGGAAATGGCCCTTCGATCGATAAGTTGGAGCCCGCCTGGCTCGATTCCGTCTACTCGTTTGGCAGCAACCATATCTACAAGAAGTTCGACGCCTGGGGGCGCGCAACCGACGCAGTCGTCATCACGGATATGCAGCGAATCCGTGAAATTGGCAAAGCGTACCAGAATTACCCGGGACAATTGTACGTAGGAAATGAGCGACGCATTGTCCCCAATTCCTCAACGTTGCGCCGCATTCTGGGCCGTGACTTCATACCGCTGAAGCAGCTCCCCAAGCCAATGGTCGCCAGATGGGGCATCTTCAATTGGTTCAATTACGGCCCTCGGATGCAACAAGTCATCTTCGACAAAACACGTTATCCGCTCACGTACGAAAAAGGATTGAACTTCGGCTATAGCGTCATCACCGCAGCCACGCAGATTGCGGCGATTGAAGGATTTCGTCGAATCCTGATGACGGGTGTCGATGCCAACTACCCCACCCCCAAGTCCTACTTCGCGGGTGCGGAAACGTCGATCAACTACGTGAATCAGACATTCATTGAAAGCCCCCGCCTTTGGATGGAACCAATCCTCGTGGGCTTACAAATCTGCCTGGAAAGCGCCGGCGTCGAGCTCATCGATTGCACACCAGGTGGCAAGCTTCGCTTCATCACGAAAGGCAACTTCGCCGATTGTCTACCTCAAGCGGAGACGTCGCGTGTCGTTTGACCTTCCAATCCTCGGGGTTGGGCTGCTCTGGGAACATCCGCTCGTCATTTTCGCACTGATGATCTTCATCGGTACGTTGATCTACCTCTTCACAAACGGAATGCTTATCTCGGCGCCGGGATTTTCGTTATTTGTCTTTTCACTCTCGTCTATTCTTGTGTTGTTTCCACTTCTCGTCTATTCAAGCAATCGAGACTATGTTCTTTCAAATCCTTGCCAATGGTATATCCTCGGAATCGCCGTGACCTGGGCCATTGCAGTAATGGGTTTCATGCGAAAGCCATCCCCTGATATATCCTATCCAGAGCTGCGATGGCGATTTGTCCCACAACGAGTATGGCTCGTGTTGCTTGCTTTGGCCTGCTTGCTCGATCCAATCATTACGATTGTCCGATTTGGTAAAATCGGACTGATCCACGGCAATGAAATGATGGGCGCTGGCGGATCACATGCGGATGTTATCACGGCGGCAACCGTGATCGGCTGGGAATGCGGCAGCGTAGCCTCGACGATGCTACAAACTGACTTCTTCGTCAGTCGAGTGTCCTGGAAGGAGTTTCTTTTCCAACGCCGAAAGTGGTTCGATCTCGGACTGGTTCTCTTTTGTCTGGCGTGCAATTCAACGACGGGCAATCGCTTTATTTTGGTCATGAATGTCTTGTGCTTTGCGAGCGGCCTAGCAATTTTTGGCCGACTGCGAACCCGCCCCGCACTCGTGGGTGCGACCATCCTCTTGGTTTTTTTTACAGTGATTGGAAACTATCGCATCGGCCGAGCCGACATCAAGGAAAAGCTGACATTTGAGACGCAAATCAAGTTTCTCGATTCATCCCTAGGATGGATTGCCACGTACACCGAGCCGATTTTCCCCACGTTGGACACATTCTTGCAGAATGCCCCCTCTCCAGCTTGGGGTGGTGCGTGGCTGAATAATATTGGCCCGACAGTGTTGAGAGGCACCATCCTGAACAAGGACCGCTCCTCCCCTATTGAAGAGATGTACGAAATCATCCCCCATTTCGGCTTGACGTTCCGAACGATGTACTCAGACCTTATTTTCGACTTCGGTGATGTCGGCTCCCTCATCGTCGGAATGGTGATCTTATTTCTGAGCATCATATTGTATAACAGATCCACTCAATCAGCACGAAGTCTCGCGATCTATCTCAACACCTTTCAAATGTTTGCCTTCATGCCGTTACTCGCAACGTTCTACACTCAAGTTCCATTCATGTCGTTTGCAATCACCTTAGTTGTATCGACCTACGCCCCACCGCAGGTCGATACGGAGATCGAGGAAACACAAGACCTCCCAAACCTTGTTTAGCCGACATGCTTTAAAAACGGCCGCTTAACAACAAGCTTGTCGCGCACTCACATTGCTCGCTCGTCCCCATTTTGCCTCGTGATCAATCACGCTTGTATTCGCGTAAATCGCTCTTGTTTCGCGAGTCAACAGCTGCGCAAAGCGATCGACCACTCGCTTTCAAAATCCGCATTACTATTTTGTGAGCGACAAAGGCCGATTGTACTGCACCAGACCTTCATATTACACAACATCAGCACGAGTTAGAGGTTCAGTTTGTGGTTATATTGATGGCGATCGGGACTCCGGATTTCACAGGCGCGTCACGAATGGCCTGGGTGATTGCTCGCGGAATGAAATCGGCAGGTCACCGCGTGATTGTCGTTACAGGCCGTCGTCCTCCTGATGGCCACGCTAGTGTGATCGACGCACTTCGGGCGGAAGGGATCGAGACGATCGAAGAGAGCGGCTTTGAGCGACGAGTCCCTGACCGCGGGCTGATTGATCGCCTGTCGAAGCTCGTACAGCGAGAAGGCGTGCAACGCTTGATTAGCGAGACCCAGCAAGATCTTAAGGTCTTGGTATTTGTCGCCAAGAAGACTGGAATACGGCTCGTCTACCACGCTCAGAATCGCGTTCTGTTTTCCAACAATTGGCTCATCCAGATCATCAAGCGGTATCTCTACAAGCAATTATTGAAGAAACATGTCTTCAAAGTCATTTGTATCTCCGACTACCTGCGGCTCCAACATGTTCAAGAATATCGTATTCCAGAATCTATGGTCATTACCGTTAACAACGGAATTGATGTATCACGGTTTCAACCGATTGACCAGACAATGCGAGAGAGCATTCGATCGAGTTTTGGAGTGTTGACGAATCAACTAATGTTTTTGAATGTGGGAAGACTTACCTTTCAAAAGGGTCAAGACCTCTTGCTTCGGTCACTTGCCAATGCCAACCTGAACGGAAAAAATTACAAACTCGTCCTGATTGGTGCCAAGAGTGTTGGATTGGCGGAAGACGCTGAGTATGAAGAAAAGCTGCACCGTTTAGCGGACGCACCAGAACTGAAGGGTAAATGCATCTTTGCAGGCTGGCGTGACGACATCCCCAGCCTCCTTTTGTCAGCAGATGCGTATCTCCATAGTGCAAACTTTGAAGGTGGTGTACCACTGGCTGTCCTCGAAGGTATGACGGCAGGCCTTCCAACGGTTTCGACAGACTGTGCGGGCATGCTCGGAGGCTTTGTCCCAGGGCTTCACGGCTACGTCGGTAAAACGGGTGATGTTGCGTCGTTCCAATCAGAGATTGAAAAATTGCTTGCGCTGAGCGAGCAACAGCGACTAAGCATGGGGCACGAAGCAGCGAAACTGATTCGCGAAAGATTTGACTCGAACGTGACGACTCGACGATTCGTCGAAGCGGCGACAGAATCCGTCTAGGAATAATCGCGTTTTCCCCTTTGATCCATGAAGATTATTGGAACCGGCAGCTTGACTACGATGGCTTCTGAGCCTTATTCGGCCAATAAATAAAACCGGCACGTTGGGACAGAGACTCAAGGGGAATCATGAATTATGAGGGAATTGAGCGCGCAATCGTGGCAATTCCGCTGCGTTTGTAGACAATTGCCTCAACTACTTAGGCATCGACGGGTTGTGAAGAACCGAGGGCCGGAATCGAATTCCAGCTCATCGCTTTCGGAGATCAGAATTTGGATTTGGCGAATCTTCGCTTTTCGAACTGTTTCGCAAACAATGGCACGCTGTTCGCCTCGTTTTTGGCATCCAATGCCGGACGAGATTGGCGACGAGAACTGACTTAGACAACTGAAGATTGGAATTCGAACCAAAATGAAAGTGATTGTTACCGGCGGCGCTGGATTCATCGGAAGCCATATTGTTGACACCCTACTGGCGAAGGGGCACGAGCCGTTCGTCATCGACAACCTGTGTTCGGGCGAGAAGAAAAACCTCCCACCGTCCGTACCCGTCTTTGAAGCAGACATCGTTGACGGGGCTCGCATCAGCGCCATTTTCGACGAAGTGAAGCCCGATTGGGTTTGCCATCAGGCCGCTCAGATGTCCGTCAGTCGCTCGATGCGCGAGCCACTGTTCGATGCCGAAAACAACGTCATGGGACTTCTAAACGTTTTCGACAATGCGGCGCGTGTCGGCGTAAAACGAATTGTCTTCGCGTCCTCGGGCGGGGTTCTGTATGGTGAAATGACAACGCCAGCCCCCGAAGATTCACCGAAGAAGCCGGTTTCGCCCTATGGAATCAGCAAATGGATTGGCGAGCAGTACCTTGAGTTTTATGCCCGCGAACGAGGACTGCAAGGCGTCGCGTTGAGATACTCGAATGTCTATGGCCCGCGTCAGAATCCCCACGGCGAAGCCGGCGTGGTTGCAATTTTCTGCAAGGCGATGCTCGCCGGAAAAGCGGCAACGGTGAACGGTGACGGAAAGTACGTTCGAGACTATGTTCACGGACGCGATGTCGCTCTCGCAAACGTTGCCGCATTGGAAACGACAATGAGTGCCAGCTTTACGCCGATCAACATCGGCACTGGCGTTGGCGCCGACGTAAACGAAATTGCCAGCCAGCTCTATCGAGCAACTCAGGACTACCTCAAACGACGTCAAAGCTCTGTCATCGTTCCAGAATGTCGTCATGGAGAATCCCGCGCAGGGGATCTGCGATCGAACCTTGTCTCACCAAGCCGTGCAGCACTACTTTTGAACTGGAAGCCAACAATCGGCCTGAAGGAAGGCATCGAACAAACCGTCGCCTGGTTTGCGGAGAATCAGGGGTTGTGACGGACACCGCGATCATGTCCAAGTTATTCCGCATCAAACGAATTGCCAACCGCTCTAGAGAGACACGCCAGCGAGACAATAGACTTGCGTCAAACAGGATTGGTACCGACGATTTCGGGATCTCTTCAGCTCGCGAATCTCCCTGACCGTGTCCTGTCGAGCCGTAAATGAAGCCTGATTGATTCCGCGACGTTCCGTGAATCATTTCCTGAAATTCCGTCGATTGACGAGTCGGTACCGATCATGCAGATAGACCCGAAGACGCAATCCCAAATCGAGAACCACGGACAGGCTCACATCCGCACGATGTGGGAAGAACTGGACCATCACGAGAAAGAAAAACTTAACCGGCAGCTTGCGCAGGTCGACTGGAAATTGATCGGGTCTTACCGAGCCGGCTTACAGGGCGCGACGGAAAAAGGCGCTCCTGATGCCGTCAAAATTTCGCCACCATCACACGTCGTCAGGCTTCCGAATTCCCCATCGGATCAGAAAGCCTGGAAAGAGGCTGAAGCGATCGGAGACGATGCGCTGAAAAGCGGAAAAGTCGGAGTCGTGCTTTTGGCAGGCGGCCAGGGAACCCGACTTGGGTTTCCGCACCCGAAGGGAATGTTTCCAATCGGCCCCGTTTCCAGCAAAACGCTCTTTGAAATTTTCGCTGAGCAAATCATCGCGATTTCCCAAAAATCAGGACATGCCATCCCCTACATGATCATGACGAGTGATGGGACGCATGACGAAACAACCCAGTTTTTTGAGCAAAACAACTATTTTGGCCTGGATCGCGCCGACGTCTTCTTCTTCAAGCAAGGGTACGCGCCCTGCCTGGACGCAACAACCGGAGAGCTATTGCTGGCAGAAAAAGGGGTTCTCGCAATGAGCCCAGATGGTCACGGCGGGTTGCTCGCCGCGATGCTCAACGCGGGTCTCTTTGACGAGCTTCGACAGCGGAAGGTGGACTATGTCTTTCTACACCAGATCGACAATCCGCTGGTCAGCGTCTGCAATCCCGGCTTTCTTGGAATGCACATCCACCATCGCGCCCAAGCCTCAACAAAGGTGGTCGCGAAAACAGGGCCCGAAGAGAAAGTGGGGGTCGCGGTCGATTTGGACGGCCGAACCGCCATCATTGAATACAGCGATCTGTCATCCGAGTTAGCCAATCAACGCGAGTCAAACGGAGAGCTGCGTTATTGGGCGGGCAGCACCGCGATTCACGTCTTCGATCGTGCATTCCTCGAATCGGTCGCTCAATCGGAAAATGCGAATCTGCCTTGGCATCTCGCGCGAAAGAAGATTCCCCACATTGATCATCAGGGCCAGCAGATTCTGCCGGAATCGGAAAATGGAGTCAAATTCGAACGATTTTTGTTCGATACCCTGCCCCTCGCCAAGACGGCTTTGATCGTCGAAACGAGCCGGCCACTTGAATTCGCTCCGCTCAAGAATAGCAGTGGCGCATTCTCCCCTGACTATGTCCGCGAGCACATGGTCAATGTCGCGATAGAATGGCTGAAGCAGGCGGGCGTCATCGTTCCCGAATCGGCAATTGTCGAAATCAGCCCGCTGTTCGCCAACACGCCAGAAGACTTGAAAAAACGTGCTTCGGAGCTCGCGAATCTCGATTTTTCGCAGCCAATCTACCTGCATAAGGATCGCTGACGATCCCCGGACCTTGCCAAGCTCTTCCATGCAAATCGACGATCGTCAGCATCTGAGATGACCTTACGATCGCCTCGTCATCTTTCCAACCCAGTCCTCACAATGACCGCCGGCCCACTGATCGGGCGAACGGGCAGGCGGCTCTGAACTTTTATTGACTCGTTTTACGATTCCAGCCAAACTCACGATCGCACTTCTTGGCCTCAATCAGGAGCGATCTTAAATTCATCCTGCACCCACATTCTGTGATCCGGTCGTCTTCGATTCATACTATCGCCCCCAACCTTGGGGTGGGCGAGGATTGAGCACGCAACTGGGACGCCCGCTTCCCGATGACAAGCCATATGGTGAAGCCTGGGATTTAAGTACGCTGCCGCTCCATGTCAGCCGAGCCATCGAGGGCACACATGCGGGGCGCGATTTGAATGAGATATGGGCGTCGAGCCGCCAGGACCTTGCTGGCCCGACAAAACATTCCAATTTCCCACTGCTTGTCAAATGGCTTGAATGTTACGAATACCTGTCGCTGCAGGTTCATCCGGGCGATGAGATGGCTCGACGTGTCTTGCATGAACCTGGCGGCAAGTCGGAAGCATGGATCATCATTTCCGTCGAGCCGAACGCGCGGGTGTACGCGGGATTAAAACTCGGCGTCACGCGGAAGGACGTCGAGGCTCACCTCAAGAAGGGAACGCTAGTCGATTGCCTGCATTCGTTTACACCGAATGTCGGCGATTGCATCTCGCTCCCTGCGGGGACCGTGCACGCGGCAGGGGGAGGGCTGATCATTGCCGAAGTTCAGCAATCGAGCGACGCCACGTTCCGGCTATTCGATTGGAATCGAGTTGGTCTCGACGGAAAACCTCGTCCGCTTCAAATTGAACGGGCGTTGGAAGCCACCGATTGGGATCAGGGCCCGATCATTCCCGTCCGCCCGAGTCGACTGAACACCTCATCGAGCGAAACCAAGGGCGAACATCTGCTCAAAGGCCCTCACTTCCAATTCGAACGCTATTCGGTTGAGGGATCGTTTAACAATCCCCACCGGGGCGAAATGACGATTTGGATGGTGCTCGATGGAGCAGGCACTTTGCAAAACCCTGCGACAGGCTATTTGCGGCACTTCTCCAAAGGAACGACCGTCGTCGTACCAGCATCGGCGAGAGATGTCGCATGGACGGCATCGATGACGGAAACACCGCTAACACTGCTCTGCGTTCGACTCGAATCCAGTATCGTGAACGCACCGCATTGGCTGCCATCAAACTCAAGTTTACAGTTGAGTTGCCTGAACTATTCAAGCTAACGAGCCAACAAAAATGCCCTCCCCATCCACTTGATCAGGGAAGGGGGGGCATCATGCAAACAGTCGCTTCGCCGGCTCAACAACGATCCTCGGTAACAAATCTCAGTCGAGCAGCGTCGCATCGAGCGTGATCTCGGTCTTGAAGAGTTTCGAGACGGGGCAACCGGCTTTGGCCATCCCCGTCAACTTCTCGAACGTCGCCTTGTCCGCGCCGGGGATCTTGGCTTTCAGGGTCAAATGCACGGATGTGATGGCAAATCCGTCAGCCACTTGCTCCAGGGTTACGGCGGCAGAGGTTTCCATTTTCTCGGCCGTCAGTTTGGCTTCGCCCAAGATCAGCGACAACGCCATTGTGAAGCAGCCCGCATGCGCGGCTCCCAAAAGCTCTTCGGGATTGCTTCCCTTCACGCCTTCGAATCGACTTGAAAAACCATAGGGATAGCTCGAAAGAGCACCACTTTCCGTGGTTAACGCACCTTTGCCATCTTTGAGACCGCCCTGCCAGACAGCCGAACCTTTTCTCGTGATCTTCATGGAAATCGTCCTTTGCGTATACGTGAAGTCATCGATCTGAAACCGTCGTCGCGATGGCGCAAGCCGCGACCAGTGGAATCATACCCAGGACAGATTACGAAATCTCGATTTGCAAGCGAGCGATCTTCTTCTTTCCCGCCTTGACCAGCATTCCCGATTGCAGGGTGAGCACCGCTTTCGAGTCGGTCACAGGTGTCGGAACGTCGCCATGGTAGACGGACATGCCGCCTTGCGCGATCAAACGCATCGCATCACTGGTTGATCCAACCAAACCGGTGACCTTCAACAATTGTGCCGCCGACAGCTTGCCCGCGACCAGATCCGCCTGACACTGCGGCAGTTTCTCGATCAATTCAGTCAGCTTCAGAGTGACGACGGGAATGTCCGTGGGAAGTTCGCCTCCCCCGACTTCTCGTTGCCATCGGTCCGCGGCTTCGTCTGCAAGTGAGGCCGAGTGGTATCCGGTGATCACCGCCTTCGCGAGTCGAATTTTGGCCTCTTTGGGATGCCCCGCGAGAATCGTGGCGATTTGATCAAGGGGAACGTTTGTCAGCAATTGAAAGTACATTCCCATCGTCGCGTCAGGAATCTGCATGAACTTTTTCATCATGTCGAACGGGGACTCCGAGATGCCGATGTAGTTCCCCAGACTCTTCCCCATCTTCTGTTCGCCGTCGGTCCCAACAAGAATCGGCGACATGATGCCAATCTGTTGCGGCAAACCTTGATCTCGTTGCAGGTCGCGCGCCAGCATGAAGCTATAAAGCTGCTCTGTGCCCCCCAATTCAATATCCGATTGAATCATGACCGAGTCCCATGCCTGCATCATCGGGTACAGGCACTCATGCAGGTAGATGGCCGACTGATTGGCATAACGCTTCGCGAAATCATCGCGCGTCAGCAACTGTGCCACGGTAATTTTTCCGCACAGTTGCAGGATGTCAGCAAAGTTCATCTTCGCGAACCAGTCGCCGTTTCGATGAACTTCGGCCTTCGAGATATCGACCACCTTGCCGACTTGATTCAAGTAGTCGTGGGCGTTGGCTTCGACCTCCGCTTCCGTCAGCTTTTTGGAACGAGCCTGATCGCGACCGCTGGGATCGCCCACCATCGCCGTATAGTTGCCAATGATGATTACGGCTTGATGCCCGAGTTCTTGAAACTGCCGCATTTTGCGGAGTGGAACCGTATGTCCCAGGTGGACGTCGATGCCCGTCGGGTCGATGCCGTATTTGATTCGAAGCGGTTTGCCCGTTTCTCGACTTTTTGTGAGCTTCACCGCGAGCTCGTCTTCGGGAACGATTTTCTCAACGCCGCGGCGGATAGTTGCGAGTTGTTCTTCAACTGGAGGAAAATTCATCGTCGAAATCCTGGGGCAAGATCCCGAGTTGAGATCTTGCAGTCATTTTCGAGGCCCCTGGGTGCGGGCTCTCAAGGTGAAATCAGACACACGCAAACGCATCATGTTCGCGGTGAGGGCGTGCAAAACAGTCGTCAGGGAATCTGGGGATTCAATAGCTGCGCGGTCAGCATGGTAGCATTGAACAGCGCATGAATCATTACCACCGACAAATAGCTATGCCGCCGATGAAAGACGTATCCAAGAATCAGGGCCAGTGGCAACAGGGCCAATCCATTCTGCCAGCCATGAATGAACGAAAATAACGCTGCGACGATTGGGATCGCCAATTTGGGCGTGAACATGCTGGTCAGCCACCCCTGCAAGACCACTCGAAACATCAGCTCTTCCCACAGCGGCGCTGAAATCACCGCCGTCATCGCAATAATGCCAATCGTGGTCACGTCAGGTTGCTCCGTCAGTAACTTGAGCAAGGAATGCTGAGTTTCTCGCCCACGCAGGGGCAGCGTCGCAAGCATCGAGACCGCCATCGGCAGAACCGCCGCACAAAAACCAAACAATGCCACGCGTGCCTGAACGCTCAATTGCCTGAAGCTCATTCCAAACTCCGCAAGCGGGCGATGGCTGGAGGCGAGAATACCGATCGCGGCCAGGATCAGGCAAAAATTGACCGCCGCACCTCGCGCCACGGCATCCAGCGTGATGGGTGACGGAATTGGGGGGGATAGACTCAGAACGAACAGGTGAGATACGGGCCACAAAAGCGCCACATAGACCACCAACATCTCGGGAATGGAACGCCAGGTTGCCCGCGGTTCTTCGTTCCATTCGAGAATCGGCCGGCAATCGATCCGCCGACGAATGATCGTCTGCCAAGCGAAGGCACTCGCCAGAATCAGGGCGGAAAACAGACAACTGGTCGCGAACATCACGAAAGGCTTTGCGGGATAAAGGATTCATTCGAGTTTGAGAAGTCCGGGTCAGGATAGACGCTGTTGACCCGTGATGGAAACCGTGTTGATGATGAATCGGCGACAGGGCTCGCGCCTCGCGGTGCAATCGACTCAAATGTCAGTCGAATCAAGTCGCATGACTTCACGAAAGGAGCCGTTTTCGTCTTTCCGATAAAGGCGATCACACCTTGTCTGGAAGTAGCGAAAACCGATCGTGCGCGCTATAAGGATGGGCCGCATTCCATTGAGCTGCGTCCGCAGCGATCTTCTCTGATCTTCGTCTCCACTACGGGTCTGTCATGTCCAATTTTTCGTGGCTGGTCGATGGCAGCATTGTGGGTTTGTATCTGGTCATCACCATGATGGCCGGACTCATGGTCCGCAAGTATGTCGGCAAGGTTGAGCACTTTCTCGTCGCTGGCCGCGAGATGAATGTGTTTCTTGGAATTGCCTCGCTGGCGGCGACGGAATTCGGAATTGTGACCTGCATGTATACCGCCCAGGCAGGATACGAGTATGGCTTTGCCGGCTCGACTCCAGGGATCTTGCAGGCGCTGGCGATGTTCTTCATTGGGCTCACCGGGTTCTGTGTCAAACCACTGCGTGATTCAGGCGTGATGACAATTCCCGAACTGTTTGAGATTCGCTTCGGGAAGTTTATTCGCTGGCTTTCCGGAGTCGTCATCGTCCTGGGCGGCCTGCTGAATATGGGCGTGTTCCTGCGGATCGGGGGCGAATTCCTGGTTCTTGTCAGCGGCATGGATGAACGATATCTGGTTATCACTATGACCGCGCTGCTGCTGATGGTCGCGATTTACACGATTCTCGGTGGGATGCTCTCGGTCCTCGTGACAGACTTCCTTCAGTTCATTGTCATGAGCGCCGGATTGCTCGCGGTCACGTACTTGATTCTGGGCCGTGTCGGCTGGTCGACGATCGTGGACACCGTTGAGAAAACGCACCACGCGGGAGGATTCAATCCGTTCATTCACCCCAAACTGGGCGTCGAATACGTGCTCGCCCAGGCATTCGTCCAAATTGCCGCCACGCTGACATGGCAAACAACCATCGCCCGATTGCTCGCGGCAAAGGACACTTGGACGGGCCGCAAGGTTTACATTGGTACCAGCTTTTTCTTCGTCTGTCGCTTTCTGATCCCCGGGATCTGGGGAATTGCCGCACTCGCGATGCTGACCGTCGATCAGCAGGCCGCGTTGGCGAAGAATCCTGATACCGCGACATTGCACGCCATGCCTGTGTTCCTGAGTACCGTCGTTCCAATTGGACTCATGGGATTGCTGGTCGCAGCGATGCTCGCCGCGGATATGTCGACGGATTCTTCGTACATGATCACCTGGGCGGCGGTCATCTATAACGATATTCTTGGACCTTTCCGCAAGCAAAAAAGCTCCGAAGCGTTTGGCTTGCTCGTCAATCGCATGATTGTGGCATTGATCGGCGTGTTTCTGTTCTTCTACGGCTTGTTCTACAAACTAGAAGGCGGACTCTGGGACTACCTAACGACCACCGGAACAGTCTACCTATCCAGCATGTCGGTCTTGCTGATCGCCTGCTGCTACTGGAAAGGCGCCAACAACTGGGGTGCGGCAGCCTCGATTGTCGTTGGAGCGACATTTCCCATTGGATATCTGGTCCTTGAAAAGACCATTGCGGGTGGAGCAGCCAGCCTGAAGGACTCGTATGGGTTCACGCAAGATCGTGCCAAAATCGCGGCGTTCGTCCTGTCGGCGGTCTCGATGGTCGTTTTTTCCTTGTTGAAACCGCGTCCGAAAACAACGGTGGCTTAGACGTGATTCTCAATGAACGAGAATTGTCCGAAACATCATGGTCGATCACATCAAAAACCAGACGACGACGGCTTCGAACAACGCGTCATCGTCTTGAAAGAGGGGCGAATGGAAGGCTATCGCTGGTTCTGGGGTGTATTGACATTCGTGACACTGGCTTGGTACAGCTCGGTCACCGTTTATGTCTCCTATAAGGGTTTGTTCGACATTCGAGACATGTTGAAAAAGCTCAGTAGCGGCAGCTTCGATCCCGAATCTCACGGTTCGTAAACTCAGGTGACGGAGCTCGAGCTCTTTTCCGAACACTTCGTTTTAAAGTCAGGCCTCATGGCGAAAATCTATTATGCGGGCGACTGGGCGGTTCAGCTCGGTCCTGTGTATGCCGAGTCGGCATTTCATCACTCCGTGAAGGGAACGGAGATTTTCAACTACGGCAAGTGGTTGAAGGAAGCGATTGAATCCACCGGCGAGCACGAGGTGACCAGCGTTCCCAGTTGGGACTTCTATATGCTCAAGCCGGGCGAGTACGAAACGATCCTGGCGACGTATGACGCCGTGATCTTTTCTGACCTGGAAGCACGCAACTTCCAGTTGGCTCCTTCGTTCTTCAAACGCGAGCAGTTTGGTAAAAGCATCCTGACGTTCCCTGATCGCATCCGTTTAACGATCGAAGCCGTTCAAGCAGGCGTGGGCGTCATGTTCCTTGGCGGTTGGCAAAGTTTCAGCGGTGATCATGGAATGGGTGGATGGGGGCGATGTCGCCTTCGCGAACTCTTGCCGGTGACGTGCCTCGATTACGAAGACTTGGTCGAGAGCACCGAAGGCTATATGGCCGAAGTGCTCGATCCGCAGCATCCCATTTTGCACGGGATCGACTTTTCGTCACTGCCACCGATTCTGGGATACAATCAGGTCAAACCAAAGCCAGGCGGCCAGATCGTCGCTCAGTGGAAGGGTTCCAGCGACCCGCTTTTGGCCGTCAGCACGATCGGCAAGGGGCGTTCAGTCGCATACACATCAGACCCAGCTCCACACTGGGGATGCAACTTCGTTTTCTGGGAACACTACAACCGATTCTGGCTGAATGTCATTGAATGGCTGATTCAGGCGCGATAGAGGTTGAATCAGCCTTGTCGGAAGTCAGGTGACGCCATGCGTCGACCGGCGATGGAATGTCGGGCCGCGACCATCTGATCATCCCTTGAAAAGGACGGCCTTTGTGATCAAGTTTGACCGATTCCATAGACTCGCGTGAAGTAGTACGTCGCAAGGCCAAATCCGATCGCGATGACCACCCAGCGGACGACATTTCTGTCGAGTCGCCGCGACACACTGGCGCCAACAAAGCCGCCCGCAATCCCGGCGAACAGCATCGGAACGCCGTAGCTCCAATCCACGCGCTGGTAGGCGATAAAGACGACGACGGACATGCCATTGATGGCCGACGCCAAAAGGCTTTTCAACGCGTTCATCTGGTGAATGTCGCCAAGCCCCATGAGCGCCAGTGAACTGAGCATCAGAATGCCAATCCCCGCCCCGAAATAGCCCCCATAAAGCGCAATCACAAATTGAAAAAGGACGATTCCGGCAAGTAGCTGTGACGAGGGATGAGCGTGCGGTTTTCCAATCCCCGTCCAACGGGTGATTGCTGGTTGCATCAAGAATAAAGCCGAGGCGACCAGGATTAGCCAGGGCACCATCTGCTGAAACTGTTTTTCCGGCTGCGTGACGACAAGCAATGTGCCGACGACACTTCCCATGAGCGACGGAATGATCAGGGGAGTGATCCAGCGGCCTTGGCCCGTCATTTCTCGACGATAGCCCCAAGTCGCAGCGATCGAACCAGGAAACAGCGCAAAGGTACTGGTTGCATTCGCGATGACAGCCGCCGATTCTGTCGACCCCAGAATCCAAGTGAGCGCCGGAAACGTGAGCAGAGTCCCCCCGCCGGCAACGGAATTAATCGCCCCCGCAACAAAGGCGGTGGCACACAAAAAAGTCAGTTGAGCGATCATCGAGAGATGATAGGCAGAATCTCACGCGACCGAAACCATTGAAAATGAGGAGGAGAACGGAACGATTCGCATCACCCGTATTCCTCACAGACCGTTCGCGGCAAACCTGCGCGTCACTTGATCAGAGCGCACACGGCGCTCCCCACTTCGTCAGTTGTTCCAGTACCACCCAGATCGGGTGTACGCGGACGATCTGGACTGCGGAGAAGGGACGACACGGCACCGCGAATGGAGGCGGCGGCGGAGATCAATTCCAGATGATCCAGCATCATGGCTGCAGACAGAATCGCGGCAAGCGGATTGGCGATCCCTTTGCCGGTGATGTCCGGCGCAGACCCGTGCACCGGTTCAAACAGACTGGGGTGACAACGATTGGAAGCCAGATTGGCACTGGCGGCGAGTCCCATACTGCCCACGAGTATTGCGGAAAGATCCGTAAGGATGTCCCCGAACAGATTGCTTGCAACCACAACATCGAACGATTCCGGACGACGCACGAACTCCATCACGGCGCGATCGACCAACAGCGATTCGGTTTCAATCTGGGGATAGTCCTGCGCGATTCCGGCAAATACTTCGTCCCAGAGCACCATCCCATAACCTTGTGCGTTACTTTTGGTGATCGACGCCACCCGCTTTCGCGGTCGATTCAGTGCCTGCTCAAACGCCGCACGAATGATTCGTTCACACCCACGACGCGTGAAGACCGAGGTTTGAATCGCAATGTCGTGATCCGAATGCTGGTACACCCTCCCACCAACATTCGCATATTCGCCTTCCGTATTCTCGCGAAAGACAAGCATGTCGATCGATCCGGGCGTCTTGTTTCGCAGTGGGCTTTCGACCCCTTCATAAAGATAGGCGGGACGAAGACAGACGCATTGATCAAACCGGCGGCGAATCGGCAGCAGCAGGCCGTTCAGCGTGATATGGTCTTGGACCCGAGGATGTCCCACCGCGCCAAGCAGGATCGCATCAAAATCCCCCAACTGATCCAAAAAGTCGGCTGGTGCCATCGAGCCGTGCTCGAAAAGATAATCGGTCCCCCACGGAAACCATTCCCACTCAATCCTCTGTTCGCAATTGACGAGCGCTGCATCCGCGGCTCGGACAGCCTGAGTGGTGACTTCGGGTCCAATCCCGTCTCCGCCGATCACAGCCACACGCTTCGTTGAGGGCATCTCGGCCTGACTTTGACTAAATGACATTCTCGATGACCATTGAGGCCCTCGCATTACACGGCGAAGGCCTCAATGGTCAATCGAACTCAAGAATGGAAGCGGGCGACCATCAAGGATTGTTGCCGCTCGATGCACCGCTGGTATTGCCGTTCGAAGTTTCTTGAGGAGTCTGACGGCCCTTCTTGAACACTGCCGACACATTGCCATTCGACACTCGGTCTTTCGAACCACCTGACGAAATCGAACTCGTGCCGCCTGATTTGAGTGTGTAGGGACGATCGGAACCAGGCATGAAAGTTCGGCGTTTGGCGTGAAAACCGATATAGGCCAGGAAGTCATTCAACTTGACCACTCGCACACCATTCTTGCGAGCTTCGTCTTCCATCATCTTATATTTTTCAGCATAGATCGTGGCACGGGCTTTTTCGGCATCTGTGAGCGCGTCCAGCATGTCGGGAATCTCGGCTTTCACCAGAAACCGCGTGTTGACGGTGATTTTGCCATTCTCTGGAATCCGTTCACCTTCGTCATTCACTTCATTGTCAATCACGCATCCCGAAACAGCCAGCATCTGATGGAATTGCTCACGATCGCTTCGCCCGTCTTGATCCAAATCGATGAGGCCGACAACGGAAATTTTCTCAACCAGACCGGGACTCCAGATGGGCGTGTAAATCAGGTCCTGCGAAACCATGGGGCGATAGAGATCTTCGTCGACGACTTTTGCTTCAGCGAGATGGGGGCCAAGAATTCGGATGACTTCGATCTTGCCCTTAATGTCTTCCGGACCGCGGCCGACACCTGGATTCTCTTTAGAATAAACGCTGAAGGTCATTCGAGGCCTGAGGAAGTCTTCTTCGCCCAGATTGATCAGAACGGTATTGTTTGTATGCTCAACACGGGTGATCAAACCCTTTGCGGTTTCGAAGCTCAGCTTCTCGGCGTCATCAAGTCGCTGCCGCATGATGTCAATACGTGACTCCAATGCCACGATCGTGTTGTGAGAATCTTTTCGATCCTTTTCCCGCCCGTCTCGTTCTTCATCGAGTTGAATCTTCAGGCTTTTGAGTTCCCCATTCAGTCGCGTGATTTCGCTGACTTTCGCATTGATCTTTTCGTCGCTCTCACTGATGACATCGCGTTTCGCGGCTTCCGCGGCGGTCTTCTGCTCTAAATAGTTTTCAACCTGAGCTTGATATTGGCCCTTCAGAGCAAGTTCCTGTGCTTCCAGATTGGCGACCTTGTTTGTTTTGGATTGACGATCATCCGCAGTGACATTGGCTTCTTCGCGCATTTTGCGGAGAGTGTCGACAACCGTCGCACCGGCTGAGGTCCCACCGTAGGTCAACATTTCGGCGCCCAGAGTCGAAATGACCGTCGGGGTTTGTGGGTTGTTTGGATCGTCGACGAGATCCAGCTTGATCCCCAGCTTCTGTTTTGTCGCTTGAAGTTGATCATCCAACGTTCGCTGAGCCTTATTCAGCTTCTGATTTTCTTCGTTCAACCGCGCGACTTCGACCATACGGTCTGAAGCTTCACGGTGGGCCATAAAGTTCGTAATCCCCAGAATCACGGCGAGCGCGACAAAAACGGCCAAAGTGTAGTGAACGGCACCCGGTTTATTGGCGGCAGCAGCCATGATTTTCCCTTACGCGAAAGCTCGACCAAGCGAATTAGACGAAAGCAGCCAGTCCGCTCGTGTGATTGGAACGAGGGTACCCAGTATCAGTGTATGAGCCACTTCGCTCGAGTCAAGAAGTTTCTGGCTCGCCCGAACGTTGATGCGCCGAAACATCTTAGGCTCGTCAACTGCCACACCACGCAAACTCTGCAAAAACGATCCAGAAGGCCGAAACGAACCCTTGTTGAATAATCAGAGGCGCGATCGCATTGCACAATCTCAAACAAGTCTGTCGGCAGTCGACGACATCGATCACCGCGAAAACCCATGTCGTTCCCCTCGCCGACCGCCGATGCCGTTGATCTTGATGAATATACCGATTCTAACCGCGGGACGATTGACGATTTCCCACAAAATTTGCTGACAGCTCGTATTCAGTCGGTTGGCCGCAACTGCCAGACAGCCACTTAACGACCGTGAACCCATTTACGGTGACGCAGACTGCCCGCCCGTTGAATCAATGCCCACAACACCCCCGATTTCCCTACAGATCAAGGGCATCACCTGACAGGCGACCCGGCCCCCCATCGATCGAAGAGATTGCAGCTTGCCACGGCAGGCAATCACCTGTCGTTTTGATATCCTTTGCCTCAACAACTTGGACTCACTTGCATCGGATGATGAAATGCTCGACGCCCGGCAATGGTTTCTCGGAATTTGCGGCTTGACCTGGCTGCTTGCATTTGTGGGATGTGGATCTGGCACGTCGAGTACAAATTCGTCAATCGACCGACCGTACCGCGGCCAGCAGGTCCATTTAATCGTTCCCGACTTGCTGAATCTGCCGGCCCACTGGGAAGTCTTGATTCCAGAATGGTCTTCACAATCCGGTGCGACGGCCCAGTTCGACAAATACGATGCGACGGCAGATCTTTCCGGGCAATCGCTGCCAAGTGCTGATACTGGTGGAAATGTCCTGCTCTTCCCGCTTCGCCAGTTGTGTGACATTGATGCCAAGATCAATCCATTGAACGCGAACGAGTTCGCCGCAGACGCACGAGACATCTTTAAGGGATTGCGTGAAAGGGTGCTGTCGCGTGAACGGCAACTGGTCGCGACGCCTATCTCCGCACCTGTGCTCGCCTGTTACTACCGCGCCGATTTGCTGAAAGCAGCGAAGCGAAAGCCGCCTGAAACGTGGGAAGACTATGAACAGCTTGTAAGTTCCCTGCAGGAATGGGCACCGAATCTAGTTGCGGTTGAGCCGTTGAGCGACGAATTCCGAGCCACCGTGTTTTTGGCCCGCTCGCTCGCCTTCTGCAAACACCCCGAAAACTACTCTGTCTGGTTTGATCTGGATTCTGGCAAACCGACTATGGACTTGCCGGGCTTCACGCGAACTCTGGAACTTGCCCGACAGACCTGGCGACATCTCACTCCCGATTCCTGGAACATGTCTCCGGCCGATTGCCGCCGAATGATTCTCGAAGGAAAGGCCGCGATCACGCTGTCGTATGAACCGAACTCAGGCCGAATGACGGAGTTGTCCGGATCGGATTCGGCTGCCATCCAACGGGCCGATGGAATCACCATTGGAGTCTGCCGACTACCAGGATCACGCACTGTCTACAATCGTAATTCGAAGAAGTGGGACACGATTCCAAACAGGGAAGTCCATGCGCCGGCCCTTTGCGGCTTCGCGGGTCTGGCGGGAGGCGTCATCGCCCCCTCGGATGCCAATCAGGATCTCGCAGCGTCGAACCTATTGATCAGCCTGACGTCGTCGGGCTTGTTCGAACAAGCCATCACCTCCCTGCCCAAAAGTCCCTGCCGTGAATCACAAGTCACTCTGGCGGCATCGTGGTTTGGACCTGATTTGACGTCAGAAGAAGCAGGCCAGTTGTGCGACGTTACCGCACAATCGCTCCGCGACACTCAACTCGTATTTGAACTACCACTCAGGGGCGCCGACGAGTTTCGACAGGCGATTTCACGATCAATTACATTGCTTCGGCCCGATGATTCCGATGTGGCACATGTCCAGAAAGTGATGCAACAATCGTTGGAGCAGATTGTCGAACGACGGGGAGCCGATGCCGTACGCGACTCACATCGCCGCGGTCTGGGGCTTTCTCCCGCGATGAAGAAGGATCTTGATCGGTAGAACTCGACGATCAGAACAGGGCTGGCGACTGGACCTTCGCGAACGTGCTGGCCGCAGGCCCAGCAGTCAGACTCAAAAACAAGAGCCCACGCGATGCGGTGCACACGCGTGGGCTCTTGTGTCATGTCCAATTTCAGATTCAGCGTTCGGCTGAAATCAACAGGAGCTCAACTGACTCAGTTGGTTTCCGCAGCGATTTCCGAAGGCTTAATGTTGATACGGCGCCCTTCTTGATCGAAGAAGACGTTGCCACCAACCAGAGCGAACAGGGTGTAATCGCGTCCCATCCCGACACCCTTTCCAGGATGCCATTTTGTACCGCGTTGACGAATCAGAATGTTCCCTGGCACAACCAGTTCACCACCGAATTTCTTGACGCCAAGTCGCTTGGCCTTGGAATCTCGACCGTTGCGGCTGGAGCCTTGACCCTTCTTATGTGCCATGTCGCGTCACCTTTACCTTCAATGCATGGAAAAACACGCCGTGACGGCGCGGGGCGAGAGTTTCGCGGAAAATCACAAAATCCGCAAGCTTGCGCCCCACAATTTGTCGGCCATTCCCCGCGTCTGCTGTCCGATTTGACGTTTTCCCTTATTTCAACGACCGGTCAAGCCGCCGCCGAAAGCTCGTCGCAACACATTGTGTCATAAAGCGATAGCTGCATTCCGGACTGCACTTCGCCCATAAATCCAGAATCACGCCACAATTGAGCCGCCACCGCGTAGAAGTAAAGGACCACGATTCGCCGAGACTGCGCGCGGACAGCGTTTCTCACGTTTTCAACAACTTGCGACATTACGGCTTCGCCGAAGGGGTTGTAAAAGAACAGAACAAGCGGTCCATCGGGAATCGTCAAGTTCGCGGCATCGGCACAGATCAGATCGACATCCTGACACTTCATCGCATCGGCAGGAAACCGAGCGAGATTCTGCAGGGCGATGCGATTCAAGGAATCGGAATACTCGACCCCAATCACTTTTCGGAACGGTATCTGTGCCGCGACCAATACCGCGCGGCCTTTTCCCGAACCAAAGTCCACAAAGGTGAACTGTCCGAAATCAATCTTGAGGTCCCGCAGGCTCTGCTCAAGAGCCACAACATCGATCCCCTGATATCGCGAACCGTATTCCCAGCTTGTGCCAACAACATCTTGCACGTCTGGAATGATCATGCCGCTGGTGTCGACGCCCCATTTGCGATCAAAGGACAAATCGCGTTCCCGGGCCGCAGCCCGAGCACGACGACGAGCCGGAGTGAGATAAAACAGCAAGCCCGTGGCTTTCGCGACGAACAGGCGCAGAGTCCCAGCGACCCCGTGGATTGCGAGCAGTCTTTGAATCTTGTTCATCACACGTTCCAAGTCGTCGACGTTTGACCGCAATTCATTTGACCGCAATTCATCGGTGGCATGGCGACACAAACGCGGCCTTTTCGAGATGGTTTCGAGCCGACACACACCGGTTGTAATTGGCCCCGCAGAGACCGACAAGTTCGATTTCCGACGAGCTGCTCGCCGCAGTGCATTCCCACTATTTTGATCGCATGCATTTCTGTTTATGATCTGTGAGCCGGACAGATCCAACTTTTCCCCGAGAGCCAATCGATGAAAATCGAACGCATCGAAGCCATCCCCGTCCGTATTCCGCTAAAAGCTGGACTCACGACTCGGACGGCCCACGGAGTTCATGCCACCTCAGACTATGCCATCATTCGCGTTTATACCGACGAAGGTGTCGTTGGCTTGGGCGAAGCGACTGTCGCCCCGCGATGGACGGGCGAAACCAGTTCGACTTGCCTGAGTCTGATCAAAGAGCTGCTGGCCCCGGCATTGATTGGCCAGAATCCACTGAACATTACGCAGCTACGGCAACGGATGGATCGCGTTGTCAAACTAAACCCATTCACCAAAGCGGCGCTGGAAATGGCGTTTTGGGATATTGCCGGCAAGGTCGCCAATCAACCGATTTGCCGTATGCTGGGAGGTCCCGTCCGGGACACGATGCGAATCAAACTGGTCATCGGCGCCTTCGAAAAGCAAGAAGTCACGGCACTCGCAGAACGCTTTCTGGCAATGGGCGTGACGTGCATCAAGGTAAAAACGGGGATCGATCCCGACGAGGACATTGCCCGCGTGCGTAGGGTCCGCGAAGTGGCCGGCCCCGATATTCCGATCACGATTGACTCAAATTGCGGATGGAATATCACGACCGCTCGACAAACACTGTTGCGGCTCGCCGAGCTGAATATTTTGTTGGCGGAACAACCAATCCCCCCCAACGATCCTGCCGCGATGGCGTCACTGAGGGCCACCTCTCCCATGCCAATTATGGCTGATGAAAGCGTTTTCTCACTGACGGATGCCTGGACCGTCTGCGCTGCGGGTGCAGCGGATATTCTCAGCGTGTATCCCGGCAAACACGGCGGGATCTCCGGCACAGTTGAAATTGCAAATGTGGCCAAGGCGGCGGGCCTGGCGTGTGCTATCGGAAGCAACCTGGAACTTGGCATCGGGACGGCGGCCATGCTACATGTCGCGGCGGCATTGCCCACAATCGACAGTGAACGCTATCCCGCCGATCTGGTCGGACCGATTTATCATGAGGCCGATTTGCTGACGGAACCACTTCAGTTAGGTCCGCCCGCCGCAAAGTGCCCGATGGGGCCAGGTCTGGGGGTGTCCCTCGACGAGCAACAGTTGAAAAAGTGGCGAATCGACTGAAGGCTCAACCAAGCCCGAGTAACGGCAGAGAATCGCGATGGATGAGTCGCTCGAGTGCCGTTTCGTTCAGGCGGGGCAACGCCGTACCGACAAGCATCTGATTCAAATTTCGCAACCCGTCAATCGTCGCCTGCACTGTCGTAAACGGAAAGTCGGTTCCGAACAAGACCTTGTCCCAGACTCCATATTCCTGGACCAGCATCAAACTCTGATAGAGTTGAAACGGACGATAGTGTAAGGCCGACAGGTCGGCATATACGTTGCAGTGCTTGCGGATCACCGCCACACACTCCCCCTCGTAGGGATGCCCTAGATGCGCCAGGATCATCCGCACATCTGGAAAGCGAGCTGCAACCGCATCGGCGTGCCGCGGCAGTGTGCACTCTAGCGGGGCCTGTGAAATGAATGTGGTTCCCGTATGCATCAAGACCGGCAATTGATGTTCCTGAGCATACTTCCAAAGCGGCGTCAATCGCTCATCATCAGGTCGAAACCCTGCGTACATCGGCATCAACTTGATGCCACGTAGCCCCATTTCCTGATGTCCTTCGAACAGCTCGCGTCCCCAATCAGGTTGAGTGGGATCAAGCGACAAGAAACCAATCAAATGGTCGGGGTCCTGCGCGACATAGTCACGGACATCTCGGTCATCAACCCAAAGCCCCGAAAGTCGGGCTTTACCGCCAAACACAATCGTGGTGACATTTGGCACTGATTGGCGCAAATAATCTTCGAAACGAACGGTGAGATCGAGTTCCTCACCCGCTTTCGCTCGTTTGGCCTGCTGGCGGAAATCGTCGGAAAAGTGTTCGGGATATCGCCAGAAGTGACTATGAACATCAATGATTGACATGACTCAACGTCGCCTCGTCATCGTCAGACTCGACGGTCACAAATCGGAAGCAGGACCACAGGATCCCAGCAGCGATCAACACGCCCACATTACCAAAAAAAATCGGGTCCCACTGGGTTCGTCCCGAATATCCGTGCCTTCCAAGCCAATCTGCGACCGCCCCCACCAAGTACTGCGAACTCAAGGCACCGATCACACCACAGGAGTTCATGAGCCCGAACAAGGCTCCGACATGCCTGCCACTGATTCCGATGGCGCACGACCACCAGAGTGGTTGAGTCGATTGCGTCAGGAAACAGGAAATCGCCGTGAACAGCGTCGCAGTCCAAGGGTCGGAAGACATGAGTGCGGTACTGAGAGATGCGGCCGCGAGGAAAAAGGCAAGTCCCCCGACCATTCGTCGTCGCGAGACGCCGGCACCATGGACGACATAGTCCAGAACGACACCGCCAAAAAAGGTTCCGACCGCGGAAAACGCGAGCACCATCGAAGTCATCGAGCCCGTTCGAATTTCTGCGACCCCGCGGCCTTCGATGAGGTACGTCTGGAACCAGGAAAAGTAGATGTAGCTATTGAAGGACGCAAATGACATCAGGACGCTCAGCATCCAGACACTGGGATTCCGTACCACGGCGGCCCAGGGAATCGCTCCATGAACATCCCCTGCCGTAACACGCCGTCCAATGTGTGCCACCTCGGCCGCGTTGACGGACTGATGTGCGGCCGGGTCGTCACGAAACCATCGCCAAAATCCCACAGCCCACACCACACCGACGGCACCGAACGTGGCGAATGTCCAACGCCACCCGATAGTGGCAATTAACCTCGATGCCAATAGCGGCGCAACGGCCCCTCCTGCTTGCGACGCGGCCAGAAGAATCCCTTGAGCTCGTCCTCGCTCTGCATCGGGAAACCATCGCGAAAGCACGCGCGCGATATTCGGAAATGCTCCCGCTTCGCCTGCTCCAAACAAAAATCGCACCGTGATCATGCTGTAGAGGCCGGTACACGCTCCCGTTAGGGCTGTAAACGCGGACCACCAAATTGAGATTCGAGTGAGGACTCGTCGGCCACCGATCAGGTCACCCCAGCGCCCTGTCGGAACTTCAAACAGTCCGTAAGACAACGTGAACGCCATCAGGATGTAGCTCTTATCCGTATGTGAAAGCTTCAAGTCTCTCGAAATGGAAGGCAAAGCCTGTGAGATGCAAATTCGATCCAAGTAGAGCACTCCCGATAGAAGGCAGAGCACCGCAAGTACGAGGAATCGCGTTTTTGTCGGCGGCGCATCAAGTGTCGAGGCGGGAGTCGGACGTTCTGAAGAAGGCTCCTGCATGACCTGTACTTTCATTGGGGCCTGACATCGTTGCGGCCAACCCTCTCATAGACAGGTCGTCGCTGGAAAAGCGGGGAACGTGATTGTTACGCTGCCCGCTGAAGGTATCAAGCAAGGTCTGCTACGGGCTTCCACAACGATCTCGCCGTGATCTTCTTCTGCCAACAATTTCAACTCCGTTCCTCGACGAAAGACCACCGCATGCTGATCGGATATGTCAGTAACGAACGCTATGTCGCACTGGCAAATGTCGACCTGGAATTCGTGAATGCACGCGGTGAATCGTGGGAAGCCCGTTCGCGCGCCACGGGTGCCGTCCACCTCGAACTCCCACCCGGTGACTATACTGTGACACTGCAATGTGCCGGATATGGCGCGAAACGCAGCCAGATCAAATGGCCTGTCACCACGCCGCATCAGTTTCGTCTGCTCAGTGATGGACTAAGCGGCTACGTCTGGCCAAAGTGGGTTCGCGGCGGAGAACTGGGCGAATTTCGTGTGCATGCCGTTGAACAATATCACTTGGAACTCTGGCACTACGGCTGGACTCCCACTCTCGTTCAAAGCCTGGGGTGGTTCGACGAACACGGTCCAAGAGCGACGATGCAGGTCACGCCGGACGGCGACTTCACGCAGACGGGTGTCGAGTGGAATAAGGTGGGATACAGCAGCCCGACGCACAAGCAGTTTGTCGCGGCGCCCGAGCAAAGCGGGTTGTACTACTTCCGAGCGCAGACTCCGTCAGGTCTCAGGTTCTCGTTCCCTTGGATTGTTGCACCAACTCGTCCAAAGGCCCCGTTGGCGGTGCTCGCCAGCAACATCAACTGGAACGCTTACAATAGCTTTGGCGGCCGCAGCAACTACATCCATTCTGACGAATTCCCACCGACACCGACCGTCAACTCGCGATACGACCTGAAACGTTATGCGCAGGCCGAGTTTCTGACTTGGAACTGCCCCAAATACGCCCCACTGTCGTTCGATCGCCCTGAGCCGTTCAATGACATCGATTTCGGCGAGAAAATCACCGACCCCATTCAAGGTCGACAAGCCTGTCATCTGGCGGCGGCGGAATGGCGACTACTCGGATGGCTGGAACATCGCAATTGGCCATTTGATTACTATGCCGAAACGCAACTCGACGACGGAACACTCGACCTCTCTGCCTACCGGGCACTTGTGACCGCTGTACACCCTGAATACTGGACACGGCGGATGTACGACCGTGTCAAGCAGTGGGTCTTCGAAGAAGGCGGGCGACTGTTGTATCTCGGCGGCAACGGTTTGAACTGCGAAGTCGAGCTTCACGGTTCGTCCATGACGGTCCATAACGGCCAGATTACCGGACTCGACGTCGACGGCGTTGGTGGTGAAAGTCGAATGGCGTTAAGACATGAATCGGAAGCGAGTCTGGTGGGAGTTGTGTTTACGCCGCCAGGTGCGATGACGGGTGCCCCGTACCAGGTTGTCGATGCCAGCCATTGGGTATTCGACGGCACAGGTCTAGAAAATGGCGACATCTTCGGGCAGAATTCATTGCACATGCGGTGTCCAGGGGGAGCATCAGGACACGAAACGGACAAGATTTCACCCAGTTCTCCTCCGAACACCCGTTTGCTCGCCAAAGGGATGAACCCGGACGATGGCGGTGCCCACATGGTTCATTTCGAAACCCCGAATGGTGGAGGTGTCTTCTCGGTCGGTTCCATCTCATGGGTGAGCAGCCTGCCGGTTGACGAGCACGTCGCGCAGATCACCGAAAATGCCATACGAAAGTTCCTTCAATAGTCGTGCTGGCATCGATTCCGAGCGATAAATCGACTCAAGTCGCGTCGTTTTTTTCGACCTGGATTGCCGCCACCTTCGAGTCAAGAAACTCGAATTGCAAAGACGGGCGACGGCGAAACAATCCGTCCTCAAGCTCATCCGGCTTTCGATTGCGATACAGCAATGCGATGCCGCATGAGATATCATCAACTCACGAAACAATCATCGCAGCACATTTATTTGCTCAGGAAGATTCATCATGCGACTCGTTCAATTTGTCCTTCCTCACCTTGGTCGTCGGGTGGGTGTCGTCCGCGACCAGGTGGTAATCGATCTGACGTCGACATTGCCGGAATGCCGTACCGTCTATGACCTATTCCAGCGTTCAGTGTCACTGAACCAAAAGCTCGCCGCAACGATCGAAGAGTTGCTTGATCGAGACATCTCATCGCAGTATTCGTACGCGCAGTTATTGTCCGAGGTTCCGGGCGGTACCGAACCATACCTGCTGCCACCACTCGATCACCCTGAGCCATCTCGGCTCATGATCAGCGGCACAGGTTTGTCGCATCTGGGCAGCGTGCAGTCGCGGGATCAGATGCATGGGGGCACTCAGAACGAAGTCCCTCAAACCGATTCCGCGAGAATGTTCGAAATGGGATTGAAAGGTGGACGCCCAGCACAGGACCAACGCGGTGTCGCGCCGGAGTGGTTCTATAAGGGCGATGGCTTCAATCTGCGTGGACCGCAGGCCACGCTCGAAATTCCTGCGTTCGCACTCGATGGTGGAGAAGAACCGGAAATTGTTGGCTGTTACATCATCGATCCGCAGGGCCAACCACGACGTCTTGGGTTTGTTTTGGGCAATGAATGGTCAGACCATGCAACGGAAACGATCAACTATCTGTATCTCGCCCCTTCGAAACTGCGAACGTGCTCGGTAGGGCCTTCACTACAAGTCACGGACGAGTTTTCGGACGTTGCCTTGCGATGCACCGTGTCACGAAACGGCCAGACGATCTATGACAGCGGGGAACTGCGATCTGGCGAAAACCACATGTGTCATTCGCTGCGCAATATGGAAGACCATCACTTCAAATACCCCGAGCATCGACGCCCCGGCGATCTGCATTTGCATTTCTTTGGAACTAGTCGACTGAGCTTCAACTCGCGCGACTGGAAGTATCAAGCCGGAGACGTGATTCGAATTCAGGCTCCAGGCTTCTGCGAACCACTTGTCAACGTGGTTGCGGCGGGACCTCACGACGTTCCCGCACCGTTTGTGATTGAATCCGCATGACAGTCGGCTGAATTCGCAGGGCCATGCGCCGTTTAGATTTGAACGAGGCATATTGACGGTCATGCCAGGGTGCTTGTCTCCGCGAATTTCAATCCACCATCGAGATACGATGAACCGGGTTCGAAGCGAAATTCCCTCGCCCTGACACCATTCAGCGGAAGCCATATTCCTCGTTTTCGCGATCAAAGTCGCGATCAGCGAGCCCCCGATCAAATTGAAGTTTCGCGAACGAATACGATTCGATGAGTGTTGCTTCGTCCAAATCATGTTCGCTGACGGTCGTCAAATCTGCTCGGGGCCATTCGTAGTGGCGCGACTGTACCGGGACGTTCCATTCTTTGTCGATCCAGGTGATCGATTTGCGATAGCAAGGTGAAACGTCTGGCGACTGATACTTTGTGGTCACGAGATGACAAGGACGTCCCTCAATGCTTTGATCCTCACCAAATTCGCACGACGCATAGTTCGCATCAGCCAAGTCTTTTCGATGCACATCCAGCATCATTTCCGTCAATCCGGTCAATCCCGCCATGGTTACGGGATACCGAGAATCGCGCATCGCCAACATGCAATCAACCGAAAGCGAAAACGCTGGGATGCGAGATTTCCACCCTCCATCATGGGCAATCATCTTTCCATCGTTCTGACCATCGATGTAGATCACTTCACGGCCGACATCGCCTTCGAGCCAAAGCAAATAGACACTGAAGGGATTCGAACGGCATTTGATGGCGATCATTTGAGGATCGAGCAACTCACCTTTAACGACCTCACGTTTCGTCAGCGTCGTCGTGTAGTCTGATACCTCTTGGAGAAATTTGTGCCCCTGCTGAAGCAGATCGACTTTTCGGCGTAGATTCTTCTCACCTTCAGGCCCCTCTCCTCGCTCTCCATCGGTCGCCTGCGAACTCGCCGAGACCGCGTCTTCGGAAGTGGTCCGCACGGGTCTTAAAACGGAAATGCTTTCTCGCCCGTCAGATCGAGGAGGCTTCGAAGTGTCTTGAGACAGCCATCCCAACGTGCTGAAGACTATGCCACTCAAAAAGCCGACGGCGGAGATTCCGATGAATTTCATGTTTGCGTCTCCCTGCTGCCTGATCAACGACTCAGCGAGCGCGCCCCGACGCATCGCCCCTCCAGAACGCTCAGAGACAATTTGCATCATCACGGCTGCAAAATCGGCGGCATGCGTCCCCTCTCGACAACTCCAAGATGGAAGAGCCGAAACGCGTGCCGCCGAATTCTATCTCTGAGAATACAGAAATCGGGCCGTCAAAGGCCCGTCCATTCCACCCCTGCGATTCCGAGGATTGTCAGTCGAATTCGACTGCAATCCATTGAGTGGTTTGTCCGTCCTTGACGGCCCATTTCAGGTATAGCATGCGGCGCGCCAATCGTTTTCTTCTCGGCTTTTTGCCATGATTGCGATTGAATAGTAGGAATTGCTGATCGCGCGACTGCCAGACTGATCGTCGATGACGCAGAATGAAGGACAATCAGTTCACATTGCGAAGACTAAGAAAACGAAACAGGTTTGCGCCCCTGAGACGCAAACCTGTTTCGTTTGGAATAACTACGCCAGACGAGGCGATTCATCACGTTCGAATTCATTCAAGAAATGGCGTTCGAGTCGACACCAATTCTGTTGATGATTTCGCGCCCCGCGCGGCAACGCATCGCGATTTGCAGCACGATTTGCAGATGATGATATCGCCGCACCTGGCCGGTCAGAATGACTGCCGATTCCTCGACATCGCAATGAACATCTTGGACCGCAGTACCTGAACTCCGCAGTAAGGCATCGATCTCTGCCAGTGTCAATTCATCGCGTGTCTGGACAGGTTCGGGCTGGAAGGTGCCGTGTTGCGGGGAATCGCATTTTGAAGCGTTAGAGACAACCTGATCGAGCGGAACATTTTCGTTGATCGCTTGTAATATGCGATCAACACGACGCTCGGCAGGCTGAACTTTGTCATCAATGTTTGTGGAATCGCCAGAGTCGATACGACCAGCATCGCGATTCAATGAACGCGAACTTGTCTTAAACGCCGTGGAGGTTTTCAGCATATCTTCGCTCGTGGGGAATTTTTGGCGGTGAATGACGGAACTGCCGACAATCTACGTAAAAGTTTCAAAGGCTCTCGACGACATTTCCGACATGCTGGCTCGTGACGCCCCTGCGAGCGATGAAGCGCAGGAAATCAGCATGATCCAGTGAAACCAGCATCCATGTATGATTCACCGCGGCCAGTCTATGCAGAGGGCGATGTAAAAAGCCAGGAATTCGCGCGTTGTCAATCTTGTAACTTTGACTTTTCGGAGAGAGTCGTTCGACAGAATTCGCGTATTGCAGGACGCGTGCCATTTCACATTAGGATTTCGAACGACTCCGTCATGATCACGGCAGAAATCGAGTCCGCTTCGCGATCCGCCCACACACTCAAAACGAAATCGATGTCCGCTCACAGATCCGACTTGTTTTGTCGGTCGGCCGCCACGAGCAACATGTCGCGCAAGGCATCCAGGCTCGTCGGCTTGATCAAGTGTTCATTGAATCCGGCTTCCAAGCTGTGGGCACGGTCTTCTTCCTGCCCGAATCCGGTCAACGCAATGAGCATGACATCTGCCAGGACCGGAATCGATCGCATCTGACGCGCCGCCTCTAACCCGCTCATCCCGGGCATGGCGATATCCAGAAAAATGAGATCGAAGTCCTCTGCAGTCGCACGTGCAATTGCCGAGGAACCATCAAACTCGACCTCGACATTTTGTCCGAGCGTTTTCAGCATCAGTGCCAGCGTCCGCGCCGACGCTTGCACGTCATCGACGACAAGAACCTTCAGTGTCGGCAACGGCCGGGGTGGTGGTTGTTCGTTCACTTCCGGGGCGGGCGAATCCAGCAACGGCAGTCGAACGACGAATTCGCTACCATGCCCCAGCCCCGGGCTGGTCGCCGAAACTTCCCCGCCGTGCAACTCTACGAGCGTTCGAACGAGCGTCAACCCAATTCCCAACCCTCCATGCGCACGATCGAGCGTCAGTTCGGCCTGGGTGAACAAGTCGAAAATCTTGGCCAGCATTTCTTTCGAGATACCAGGGCCATTGTCTCGAACACGAAACAGAACGTAGGTCCCAACGCGTTCCACAACCAGACTGAGTTCGCCACGGGGATTGGTATACTTGGCGGCGTTGTGGATCAGGTTCGTCAAAATCTGGGCCAATCGAGCCGGGTCCGCATCCAGCCACAGTTCTTCCGCAGGAACCGAGGTGGTGAAGCGATGTTGGCGTTCCGAGATCAATGGTTGAACAGACTCAATCGCCGCCGCGACAACCGTTCCGACAACGACCCGCTCGCGGCGCAGGCGCATTCGGCCCGTGGTGATCCGAGCCAGATCGAGCAAGTCATCAATCAGACGAGTCATCTGACGGACCTGTCGCTGCATGATTCCAAATAGCGCCGCAGAATTGGCGGGGTCGTTCTGAACGGAAGGAAACACCTGAATCGCATTACTTAGAGGAGCAAGCGGATTTCTCAGTTCATGTGCCAACAGAGCGAGAAATCGGTCTTTTCGATGGTGTTCTTCGCGGAGAGCTTCTTCGGCCTGCTTCTGGTCGTGAATGTCGGTGTTCGTGCCCACCCACATGGCAATTTGACTATCGGTGTTATACATCGGCAGTGCGCGGGCCAGGTGCCACCGATACTCGCCGTTGTGTTTGCGGACGCGGTGCTCGATCTCAAGCATGTTTCCGGTCGCAAGTGACTCATTCCAGGCGCGAAGCTGGTTCGAAAGGTCGTCAGGGTGGATCAAGTTGGTCCATCCCCAGCCCAGCAGTTGCTCTACCGGAAGACCTGCGTACTCGAGGAGCATGTGATTCAGATAATCCCACTGGCCATCGGGCTTGGCTGTCCAGACTTTCTGGGGCATACATTCCGAAAGAATTCGAAACCGCGCTTCACTTTCTCTGAATGCGGCTTCGGCACGCTTACTTTGGGATAAGTCAGTGATAAAAATGACGATCTGGTCGCGATCGTCCATCAAACGTGCCGCTGAAATCAAGACCGGAATGTCCGCCCCATCAGGTCGAGAGAACGTTCGTTCAAACGGACGGCAGACCCCATTCTCGTTCAATTCTCGTTTTGCAGCTTCATTCAGAGGGCTTTGCTCACGTGGCGTCCCTTTCCAATTGAGCGACGCCTTGTCCAATTCTGCACGCCGGTAGCCAATCAGCTCTAGAAACGCATCATTCGCTTCGAGAATGGCACCACGTGACGAACCAATTGCGATCCCAATCAGCGGTGTTTCGAATACGCGACGGAAGCGTCGCTCACGTTCGTTCATTTCCTTTTCGTAACGCCGACGCTCGGAAACGTCGCGAAAGACGAAGACGACCCCGGTGATGCGTCCTTCGTCGTCCCGAATCGGTGACGCCGTGTGTTCAATCGGAATGACTGATCCGTCAGTCTGCCGTAAGATGTTGTGACCGGCGAATCCGTTGCCGCGAGTGCGTGCAAGGACCTGACTCACGGGATTCTCAAGTGAGGTCTGGGTCGCTTCGTCAGTAATCGAAACCACCTCTGCAAACGGGCGGCCGATCACATTCCTCGGATGTCCCATTAAGACTTGAGAGACCGGATTCGCCAGTTTTACGATTCCTGTCGCATCCGCAACAATGACCCCATCACCGATGCTCGTCAGCGTTACCCAAAGATTTTGACGTTCCGAATGGGCTGCCGACTCGGCCTGCCGTCGCTTTCGCAATTCGCGTTCCACCAGCATCCAGGCCACAACTGTGATTGCGGCGCCCACAACAACAGCGGCCAGATTCGCAGAGAGCACAACGAACAGACTATTGTTCTGATCGAGAGTGTAAACACTCAGTTGTTGATTTCGTTCGATCTGCAATTCTGTCACAGTCCGAGCAATGCTGGCCCACGCCTCTTTGTCTTCAATCGACGAAATCGTCGCCCGATCCGGTTCGGCATTCGTGGCAGTCCTCATGTCGGCGATGGCACGCAACCGTGACATCTGCTGATTGATCCGTGACGCCATTTCGTCAACGAGGACTGTTTGCCTTTGATCGTCCGAAATCGCGGTACGCAGTAGCGTTACATCGAGTGGAACCTTTGCGGCGGCCGCTTCGTAAGACTTGAGAAGGGAAGCATCGCCCGTCAAAGCATACCCGCGTGCATCTCCATCAGCATCTTTCAATGTCGACAAGAGAGTCTGGGAATGAAGCAACATCTCATACGTACGGTTGATATGGACTTGCCCTGCGTGCAAACCCAGCGTGTTGCGGTGTACAACCAGGCTGTTGAGAATCAGCACGATCAAGACAAGGCTGAAGTTGATGGTGGCAATTGGTCCCAGCGACCATTTTCGCCCATTCATCGCGCCCACCTTTCACGACGCACACTAACGTTCCATCGCGTCGCTCGCCCCGAACGATCCTTCGACGCAAACGACATCGGTATGAGTAGTTGCGTCGCGAATTGAAGAATCGCCAATCGGCTTGAAGTCTCCAACGGAACCGCTTCTCGAACCACGGCAGGGCAGCACGCCGCTGGCAAGCCGGCCACCCAAAAGGGACTTTCGCGACCTTCACCTTCGAAGCGCAGGCGACGGACGGTCGTATCGACAACTCGACACAACTGATGAGCGAAGCATTGTCGTTGAGACCGAATTTCTCGCCATCTGAGGCAGTGTCCGGCGGATGTCAGTGCGGCCCGCATGGAACCGATAGCCTTTGGAGATGTGAGACTAGATACGACAAAGAGAATTGCTTTGATTGGCCGGTTTGGAGCCAATGTATTGGCAGGTTACCGATCACCTACGAAACATCCAACTGCCCGGCAAGGAAGAATTTCGGGTGAAAACGAGGTATTGACGGGAGCAATCGCATGGCGTTGTAATCTGGCTATGTCTTTCCTATGAATGTAGTTATCAAACGCGGCGAACTTTTCAGCAAATCCAGGATGGCATCTCTACAAGCGCAAAATCGCAACCGAAGGTAGCAGAGAATGTGCCGTCGAGCATCTTTTTGGAAGAGCTGCATAAAAATTGGATCGAAGTTCGTTAAACTGGAAATGCGTTGCATTCCAGAATGTCGTCGGATTCATGCCAGCGTCACGGACACGCCCGGCATCCGCATTCATTTTTCTCAATTCGTAGGCACATTCAGAAAGCCGCCTTAGAGCGGCACATGTGATGTGTGTTAATGTATCTGGAAGCCAATTGGGCTAAGTGCGAGAACTTCGAACTTCTAGCGAAGCGGGCGGGAACGGTAATGGCATTGGTCTTGGTGGTTGACGACGATCGAAGTGTGCGCCACATGTTGACGCATTCGTTTGAGTCTGTGGGCCTGGAAGTGGTCACGGCTGAAACAGCAGAACAAGGACTGGCCCTCGTTTCCGAGCGGCGTCCAGACGTGGTGCTGCTGGACATCATGTTGCCAGGGCGTTCTGGATTGGAAGTCTTGCGTGACATCCAGGCCGTAGATCGCCGCCTTCCCGTCATTTTTGTGACCGCCGACAGTGGAAGTTCGACCGCCATCGAAGCGATGCAGCTCGGTGCGTACGACTATGTTTCGAAGCCTCTGGACTTGCCGCAGCTGAACCGATTGGTTCACGCCGCCGTCGATTCGCGACGACTCATGAGCGTGTCGGTCGCATTGTCCGCCGGTCCGACGGCCGATCATGCTGGAAAGCTCTTCGTTGGTCGCAGTCCCGAAATCCTCGAAGTCTTCAAAGCGATCGGACGCGTCGCAGCACAGGATGTCCCCGTCCTGATCCGTGGTGAAAGCGGTACCGGTAAAGAACTCGTCGCGCAAGCGCTCTATCAGCACAGTCACCGTCAGAACCAACCGTTTATGGCGATCAATTGCGCCGCGTTGCCTGACACACTGCTCGAAAGCGAATTGTTCGGCCACGAAAAGGGGGCATTTACAGGAGCAGATCGACGCCGCATTGGGAAATTTGAGCAATGTCACGGCGGGACAATCTTCCTGGACGAAGTCGGCGACATGGCCCCCATCGTTCAAGGGAAAGTCTTGCGACTGCTGCAAGATCAGCGGTTCGAACGCGTCGGTGGAAACGAAACGATCAGCACGGATGTCCGCGTGATCACCGCGACAAACCGTCCTCTGGAAGAAATGGTCGAAGCCAAAACATTCCGCGCCGACCTGTTATATCGCCTGAATGGAATGACAATCTTTTTGCCTCCACTGCGGGAACGCCGTGAGGATATCCCACTGCTTCTCAAGCATTTCCTGACGCGCGCGCAGCAGAATCTGAACAAGAATGACATCGAAGGGATGTCCCCCGAATGCCTGGAACTGTTGATGAGCTACAGCTGGCCCGGCAACGTTCGCGAAATGCAAAGCGTGGTACAGCAGGCAGTGCTGAATACCATCGGCCCAATCATCATTCCTGAGTTTCTGCCTCGGGAAGTCACTCAGTCAAATGGTGGTGCAGACCCAGTCACAACCTGGAAAGAGCCGACCATTGCTGCCGCGCATTCGGCCGAAATCCCGATCAGCGGCGACCAGCAGAACCTGACCATCTCGGACCTGAGCGCGTTTATCGATGCCCGTCTGAAAGCCGGTTCGACCGAACTCTATTCCGACGTCCTTAACCGCGTTGAACGATATTTGTTTACCCGCGTATTGCAGGAAACGAACGGAAACCAGAGTCAGGCGGCAGAGATTCTGGGGGTGACACGCGGCAAGATTCGCGATCGGATTGCCGCGTTCAACATTTCGATGGAACGCAAAGTGCGGCTTGATACGTAGTTCGAGGCGCGTGACGAGTCTGCTGCGGGATTGAGCCCGTTCTCGCATCGTCACGATTGCCCGCAATTGAATTCTCGTCGAGTGAGAATTATGGCATCGATCCACGACGGCACTCCAGTCATCGACCGCGAGGTTTCCTTAAGGCGCCTCGGCGGGAACGAGCAACTTTTGACTTCGTTGATTGGTTTCTTTCTGGAGGATGCCCCGGCTCTATTGGCACAGCTTGTCGAGTCGATCGAAACAGGCGACACGAAAAAAGCGGCCCACCGAGCTCACAGTTTGAAAGGTTTGGCAGCCACGTTCGAAGCGCTTCCATTCCAGCAATTTGCGGCGGAAATCGAAGCTCTGGCGAGCAGCGGAAACTCAAGCCAACTCGCTCCCGCAATTCCCAAGCTCAGATTCGAATACGACCGGCTTGCGACCGAACTGCAATCGTTGATCGATTGAAGTTGTCTGCCCCACCAAAGCCATTCCCCAATAGGTCTCGTGCGTTTCGATTCGCACGGTCAAACGGCTACACGCATCCGCCGATGACCCCGTGTCGCCAATCCCGGTAGTATCCCAATCACGAACACGATACTCCGTGACGATTTGACGCGAAGTCCCAACCACCAAAACAGACTTCGTGATGCGACGACTGTTTTTTGGCCGGTCACCGTGGATCGAAATTGTTCATAGGCCGACACCTGACGCTCCACTTCGGTCCTGACGCATCTGCGTAATTCTCGCTTGATCACATCCATCCATCCGTCGTCAGCGCACGCGTCATAAACATCCGTTCCGTTTCCATTCGTCATTCCCAATGGAGAATCGCTTTGATTCAGTTTCTATAACACGCCGCCTGTAACTGACTTCGAACCGTACGATCCAAATCCAGTTCCGGCATGCTTGAATTCAAACCAGGCCGCAAACGCCGAATCCGGTGCTGATTGGCGCACAAAGTGCCTTAATCACTCTGCTGAAACAATGGTGACTGGCCACGCGAAGACTCAAAAACGCGAAGCGCTCGTAATGAATAAAGTGCCGGTCCCCTTCATGTTGACGGGTTGTTGCTTAGTGGGCTGCTAGAAGCCATCAGTCTTCGAGGTGCGATCATGACACGATTGCGCCCTTGATTGGGGAAATCAGTGCTAACTCACACCCTGATGACCAACTTCGCCAGTCAAATGAGATGCGAAAACGTGCGTGTCCAGAACGCGCAGGCAAGATGAGAGTCTCAAATAAAGGAGCGAAATATGAACTGGGATCAAATCGTTGGCCAATGGAAGCAAGTCAAAGGATCGGTCAAAGAACGCTGGGGCAAGTTGACGGAGGATGATCTGACAGTTGTGGCTGGGAAGCGCGACAAGCTCGCCGGGATACTGCAGCAGCGATATGGCTATGCGAAAGAACAGGCCGAAAAAGAACTTGATGAGTTTTCAAAGCAGGTTCGCTAATTGCATCGAAACAGCAAGGCAGGTTGATCGACTCACACGTCGATCAACCTGCCTTCGTGAATAAAAGCGGAATCGACCACCGATCGTGATCCGTGTTGAAACGGTGACACACCGTTCGCACGATTGGGAACAGATGGATTTAAAGGGGAGAATTATGTTGAAATCCAGTAGTGCCTTCGTCGGATTAGCTTTGCTTGCGGCATCAGGATGCATGCAGGGAACATCGGGTGGCCCCGGTGCTCAAACCCCACCCGCCTCACAGCCACATTCGGCGAATAAGCCCGTCATCACTGAATCAGAGAAGCCAGCCCTCAGCCAGCCGCGCGACACCTTCTCACTGCGACTCCCAATTCTGTCGACATCGCTGAAGCAGGGTGAAAGCAAGTCCGTGACAATCAGCATTCAACGTGGAACGGACTTCGATCAGGACGTGACGTTGAACTTCTCGAACATGCCGAGCGGAGTCACACTCAGCCCCGCGGCTCCAATGATCACCAAGGAGGAGAAGGAAACAAAAGTCAGCGTCTTGGCCGCGGAAGACGCAGCTCTGGGAGACTTTACCGTTAATGTCAGCGGCCATTCCAGCAAGGGTGGACCTGATGCGACCAACGAACTGAAGCTCAGTGTCTCCGCCAAGTAGTTCTCGAATCACGCGATAGTTGTGGCCAGATGGGCACCGCAGATCATGTCAGTCTGCGGTGCCCATGTTCGTTGAGATGGGCAATCTGAGCGGCCGAACGACGCGTTTCGCGAGCGTCGCATCGCTCGCATCCACGCTGGCCACTAGATAGCAACCGAACGAGATTCACGAACGGCATTTTGCGAGATCAATGATGTTCCGCAGTTGCCGCAATTGATCGCTATGCCGTTTTAGCTGAACCACGACGACGTTGATCGACTCGTGACTGAGGTCATGCACGGCACTATGCAACACCTCTTTTCCATCGACAACGAACACTTTATGTGTTTCGAAATCTTGCCCAAGAATAATTTCCGCTTCAGAGAGAGCCAGCAAAGGCGACTCGCTCGCGCGTTCTTGGTAACTGTCCGAAATGATCTGGTCGAGCGAAAACGAGACAGTTTTCATGGCTTCGTGAAGTCCCTTGAGAACCAGGAAGAATGGATGACATCTGAATCATCCGAGAACGACTTGATCACAATCGACGGGCATCCCAAGTTCGAGTGCGCAACTCTAATACTCGCGAGAGTTGTGGCGTTCTGAACGTCGATTGAGTCTCTGGACACGCTTCGCATCCTGATTCTCAATCCATTCGAGCCATCCATCCCGCAGCTTTAAGGCGTCGCCTTGAAGACGCCGCTGAAGGGTGTCCTCGCAATCATCGTCCCATTCGATTCGATGCGTCATGCTTTCATTCCATCACGAAGATCAGTTGGAATTACCGAGCACGAATTCTCGGCAGACAGGCTCGCCATCACAGGCGAACACGCGAGGAACGAGATGCAAAATGCGCTCCGTAAATAACGACTGCATCCAGGTTGCGGGCACTTACGAAAACAACGGCATGGTCACCCGATCGACGCCGGGCCAAAGTGAGGCCCCTCCACTGAGGTCGCTTCCCCCAAGCCCATTCCTACATCGCAGGCTCCAATGAACTTCGCGTGCGGCAGCCAGGAGGAGTCGAAGCAATGACGCACGTTCACGAGAGATCGACATGCGCGATGTGCGTTCACTCTGATTGATTGACTATCGAGAAGACGACAACGACGAATCTGAAATACAGCTCATTCCATGCAATCAAGACATTCCTATCGATTGCGTTGTTTCCCCAAAAACCGCCTCGCCGTACTCATGAAAACGGCCTTTGCATCCTTCGTCCCGATCTTGAAGAGGTTCAACCTCTTCGAGGCACCCAAAATGCATGTACGGTTCGGCTCATTCGCGATCCTGCAATCCGAGAATGAGATCAACCAACTTTTTTTCAAAGTGAGGAAGTGATGATGATACCTTCAACCGTTGAACGCGTTCCCCTCAATACGGCTGCTCAAGTGAACGAAGCCATTCGCCAGCGAACGGAAGAAAACGTTGCGGCTTATGCTGCCCGCGGCAGCGGCGCCATCGAACAGCGATTGGGAGAACTCAATCAAGAATGGGATATCGAAAGGCTTTTAGAAGCGAATGCATCGATTGCCTGCCTGGTCGGCCTGACTTTGGGCGCGACTGTCGACAAGAAATGGTTTCTACTGCCTGCGGCAGTCGCCGGTTTTCTGCTTCAACATTCGATTCAAGGCTGGTGCCCCCCGATGCCGGTCATGCGTTCGCTAGGAGTCCGCACGGCCTCCGAAATCGACTACGAACGCTATGCGCTGAAGGCCATCCGCGGAGATTTTCGCGATGTCGTCGGCAAAGAGAGGCGGACAGCCGTTGGAGCACACGGCGCGATCGAGGCGGCCCGCGCGTAACTCAAGATTGAAATTCAAGGGGGACAGGCGACCTGTCTTCACAGTGGGGCATTTGAGATCAGTGTACAAACCCAACCTCTCCGCCACTCTCTGAGCAGACTGCGAAGTTCTTCAGAGCATCACGACGTGAGCGTTACACAGGTACGTGAGTTCTGAGGCTTGTTGGACCTGCAATAACACAGCGAAGCATGCCTTAGCGCGAGCAAAAATGAATTTGCATCGTAAAAGCATTTCGACATCAAAACTCACCGAGAGGAAAAAGATCTTGAACGGCGAACCAACCCCACCAAAAGAACTTCCACCCCTGGCAGAACCCCAGCCGACGCCTCCTCCACAGGATATTCCTGCTCCGCTTGAGCCAACACCCCCATCGCCGACACCAAATCGCCCTGTCGAGCCCAATCTGCCTGTGGAACAGCCTGAAAGGCCGCTCGTCAATCAGCAGCAATCGCTCGAAATAACACGGGGTTTGCTCCGTCCGAATTCAAAAACGCGATGACATCATGCAAACGAAATTGCGCGCTCCTATATCGAGTCGCTTGGCAAGCAATTTCATGCGAGAAATATCGTAGGAAGGAACGAATTTGCGAGCCTGCGAGGGTCGAGATCGCGTATAGCACCATGGGACGAGCCAGAAGCCGGTGTCTGGGGGGAAATAGCGATTCGCTCTCGACTTACCGGGCGCGACTATAGTTCGCATTCGCCTTCGTCAGCTCGACGCCAAACAAGAAAATTTGTGCCGTGTAGTAGTTCCAAAGCATCAAAACGGCAAAAGAAGACGCAGCGCCATAGAACGACGTCACCGCGGATGAACTCAAGTAGATGGCGATCAACGCCTTTCCGGCGACGAACAGCGATGCCGTAACGATCGCACCAAACCACACTTCGTTCCATGCGATTGTCGCATCGGGCAGCAACCAGAAGATTGTCGCGAATAGTCCGACGGCGATAGCCCAGGAAATAAATGGCTGCATCAAATGGATCAATACGATTCCGCCTGCTCCCCAATGCACCGCGGTCATCGCTGAAATCATGGTGCTGACCAGCAGTGACGTGATCAACAGGAGCGCCGTAATGCCCACGATGACGAACGAGACCATCCGCCTTCGCAAAATCTTCCACCAGCTACGCGATGAATCAACTTCGCACTTCCAGACTCGATTGATCGAATCCTGGAGTTCGAAGAAGAACCCAAAGGCCGCAATGAGAAGTGCCATCCATCCGACCAGGTAACGGATCGGGCCGGACGACTTTAATTCGGCGGCCGTGATCATCGTTTGAAGTGCATGACTTGCCTCAGGGCCGACGGTCACCTCCAGTTCGCTAAGAATCCGACCTTCCGCGACCGATTGACCAAACACAAGCGCAACGAGGGCGATGAGAATAACGGCCAAGGGTGCGAACGAAAGCGTTGCATAGAACGCGAGGGCGGCTCCCATCCTGGGAACGCCATCGGCCATGAATTGAAGCATCGCCACGCGAAGAATCTGCCAGATGCTTCTCAAGGTCATACAGCCCCCAGGCACCGGCTTGTCAAAATCCCCTGTCTGGGTTCCCGCATTACGTATCATTCAGCGTGTTGATGGCGCCTTCCACCTCGGCTGACTTTGCCACCCCAGCGCTAGCTGGCAGGTGACCACCCAACTTCTGAGTGAATCCGCAAAGGATTTCATCGACCGGTTGCTGAAACGAGACCGGAATCGATGGAACGATGGCATCCCGCACGGCACTCATCGCCATCCCGAAAACAAGACTTTGCAGTCTTGAGATTTCAGGCGCGAACATTTGGACCATTGTTTCGGCCAATCCCACCGTTGGCGGTGCCGCAGAGGCCTTTTTAGCCGATGGCGGATTTTGGGTAGGTGGAACAGCTTGCGGTGCAGGTTCATTCAAAAAGGGCTGGTAGAGACTTTCATCCAAGCTCGATGAAGCCCCTTCTTCCATTCGTCCACGGGAAGAAGATCTCGACAGGTCAGGTCGCGGCAGCGATGTCGGTACAGATTCATTCGAACGAAGAAATCGTTCGCCGAAGTACCCTAGCGCAACCGCCCCAGACAGCATCAGCCACGGATGGCGTTCAACCTGACGAGTCAGATCGAACGTTTCTTTGACGGAATCCACCGTTCCTTCGACCGATTGACGAACCGTATCTACAGTTCCTTGAACGGCCGATGTCACGGAATCAACTGTCTCGGAAACGGAATTGGTCGCATTCTGAACGGTTTCCATCACGCTGGCAGTCGCGTCCGCGACGGATGCCGTCGCACTTTGAACCGTCTCGGAGACCTTGTTCTCGAGTTGCTCAATCTTTTGAACCAAGGCCATGCGAGACTCGTCCATTTCACTTCGCAATTGCTCTTGTTCAACTTCGACTACTGCTTCGTCAACCATTGTACGTCATCCTTCAGAACTTGAGCCGTGCGATTCGGAAGTGACTCAACACTCTTCCACTTCTTGATCCCCATCGCGATCGCGATCAGACCGATCAACGCCACTGTTCCGCCGACGATGCCGTAGCATGTGGCCAGTGAGACTGCCGGAGCAACCGAAGACAATCCGTGCGCGAGCATCTGACAAAGCAGAATGATTCCGACCTGAAGCACGGCGACCCCAACGACAAGCGAGGTCGCCGCTTCAGAAACGCGTCTCAAATCGGAATTAATCTCGTTCCGGAACAGGGCCAAATGCTGTGTTCCTAAATCCTGAAGATCACCAACGATTCCACTGATGAGCTCCGTGACCGAGGGACTTTCATTGGGACCAGGAGAAACGCTCGTCGACATGGGTTAGCTCCTTGGTGTCGAAGCGCGTGCCATGAGGAACCCGAGACCGATTCCGAGCAGCAGCGCAGGAATCGGATTGTTCTTGATCAGGCCGGTCAAATCACCGCCGATCCCTTTCAGACCTTCTCGTTCGATGTAATTTCCCGCATCGGACAGTCCCTGTGCCACTGTCGAGGTCGCCTGCCCGAATCGACCTTCGTGCGGTACGTTTTGACGAATTGCATCGCCAGCGGCTTTCAGTCCACCCCCCAGGGCCGAGGTTGCCTCTTCCGCTTTCGAATCGAGATACGAACCGGCGGTCGCCGCCTGCTTTGACACCTGGCAGGCGGCGTCTTTCGCTTGCTCCGCCACGTAGCTGGCGGCATTTTTCACATTGTCGGCAACATCCGTCGCAACTTGTGCGCAAGATTCACTGGCCTGCTGGGCTTTATTTCGTGCTGTAGTCATTGCGTCAGCCATGATTCAAACTCTCCGTTATAAGTCCGGGATACTCCTCAACGCGATTGCGTCTTGGTAAATGACAGAACAGGGCAATTCGTGCGCCAAATCCAGTTTCTCTTTTCAAAACCATTGTCGCATCGAATTGCGGCGAGATGGCGAAGGCAAAACCCCTCACGGTTGATCCAATCGAGTTCGCGATGATCGGGAATCGGTCAAATCCGTTCGCCGATTTGCAGCCTGATGAAATCCGAGGGCTCGCTCCGTCCCAATTCAAAAAGCACCTTGGCGTCATGAACGCCAAGGTGCTTGCCCCACTTGCCTCAACAGGGTTCGAGCATCCGTTGCCGAACGGTTCATGGCGTCTCGGTTTTATCGCCGGCGTCCTTGTGATCTCCCGTTTTTTCGACATCTTTCTTCGTCGTCACCGTGGTCGTACCTCCCGGCGTTTTCACCTTCGTTTCACTAGTGACAGATGACTTTTCAGTACATCCGGTAACGATCATGGTCGAACCAATCAGCATGCTGGCCAAAAACAATCTGTTCATTCCGCACTCTCCTAAATAGATAAATTGACGAATCTCGTTCGAGCGAAGGTTTCGCTCACTCTTTGATCGACTGGATGAATTGATCGAGTTCCTTTTCAGCCTGATCTTTCGCGTAGCCATACTTTTGTTGCAGAACACCGGCCAATTCATCGCGTTTGCCAGAGATGACGGTTAAGTCGTCGTCCGTCAGCTTTCCCCACTTGGCTTTGACTTGACCTTGAAGTTGCTTCCAACCACCTTTGACCTGATCCCAATTCATGATTCTTCTCCAGTGCACGTTTCGTTAGAAAAACCTGCTTCACTCGAAGCAATATCCGATCGCATTCCACATTCCTGAACTACAGAAGGGGCGTGCGGAGCGCACCCATGACAACCTTGGCTTATGCCCTTGCAGGCTGTTGAGATCACTGGGACTGGCTCCACCCGGAATCAAACACTCAATGACAGCCTGAAGGTCCGCGTACCTGTCCCCCTTATTTCAATAGGCTGCCAGACAGAAGCGGCAATCTTGCATTCAAGAGATTTCTTGATTCGAGCAGGCTGTTCGTTACAAAGCTGGCACCGGCCTTTTCAAGCTCTTCCTGATCGCGCCACGCATTTCGTTTTTGACCACACCGTCCGACGATGATCGATAAATCCGGCGCCACTTTTCGAAGTCGCTTGCAGAGATAGCGCGAGTGTGCCAATCCTCCTGGAGGCAATGACGCAATAAACACAATCCCGGGCGGACGATTCTCGATCTCGATCATCAATTCCGAGGACAGCGTTTCGAGTGCAATGATCTGCACATCCCAACGGCATGGATCAAGAAGCTGCTTCAACATCCGCAGCGTCATCAGATCTGATTCGTCCGTCGCAGCGCAGCCCAAGATTCGCACACGAGGTTCGGCCAATTCGATGTTCGATGCGACCGTTTCGGGTGTCACCTTTGCATCAATGCGTTCGGACAGTCCCAACGCGTTCTCAAGCTTTGACAACGACACGTCCATTCCATCGCGAACCCCCTGCTGGTCTTCCTCGCCCAAATACCCCCGGTGTACATCCCGCTTCGTAAAATTCAGGACAGGGATCAGCATTTCGTCGTAGATTCGTTCTGGCGGAGTGGTCCGTATGCGTTTCAGAATCAAGTCGGCAGCTTCTTGATCTTCCCGCAACATCAGACGCTGGTAATAGCTGTAGTCGGCCTTTAGCGCGGGCTTATCTCCCATCAGCAAATAGAAGAACCCGAGCTGTGGAATATTCTTGCCGATGACGACCAGACAAACGGCGAAGGGGGCCGACAACACGAGTCCGACCGGCCCCCACAAGTAGAGCCAGAATGCAGCCGAAACCAGCAAGGCCGTCGGCGAGACCCCAATCGTGTGACCGAACAAGAGTGGTTCGACGACATTGTTTGTGAAGAGTTCGACAAATCCCACAAACAAAAGGACGGTGATTGGTTGGGCCCATCCGTCCGACGTGGCAAGGCTCATGGTAATTGGAAAGACGGCCCCGACCCAGGGCCCAATGTACGGCAAAAAACGCAGCACGGCGGCGACAAAACCCCAGAGCAGCGCGAACGGTACACCAAGCGCCAAGAGACCAATCGTGAGCACCAAACCGAAACCACCATTCACCAACGCGACCATGACGATATATCGACTGATTCGTTCGGTGACGTCTTCGAGCGCTTTACTCGTGATCGCCAGTTTCGCACGTCCCGCAAGTAAGACCACACGATCTCGTAAATCCTCACGCTCTGTCAGAAAGAAGACCAGGAGCACCAGCGAGAACCCCAACGTCGCCAAGACTTCCACTGCCGACCCAACGTAGTCCGCCAAATGAAACCAGCCGCGTTGCTCGGAACGTACAATGACGGTGTCATGATTGGTGTTTCCGGAATTGGCCTCATCCCCTTTCCCCCCCTGCTGCGAAGCGGTTTCAGATGGACCAGCGATCTCTTTGCTGATTTCGTCGATCATCTGGCCAATCCCTTCGTTCGTGGGGCGTTCCCCCATTTGACGAAGCGTTTTGACTTTGGCTTTGATTTTTTCCGTGTTGCGCGGAAGTTCGGTCAGCATTCCCGAGACCTGCGCTGTCACCATCCAGCCCAGCCCCATCAGAACGATGCCCGATGACCCAACCGCGAGGATCACCGCCAACAAGTGCGGGACACCACGGCGATGCAGCATCTTGACGAGCGGGTTCATCAAGAACGTGAGAAGCACAGCCAACGCAACCGGGATCAGGACCGGACGTCCCCACTGCAGAGCGACCACGAGCACGACCGTCGTAACAGCCCCACACAGAATCACGATCGCCTGCTGCCAAAACGGAGCCCGCTGGACGGCAGCGACGCTATTTTCGATTTCTCGTGTTTTCTGCGAATCCGTTTCCAACTGCATTCGGCACCTTCTTCAACAATCGTCACCAATGGAATTGCAACGGTCGCCGCGCACCGTGCGCGCGATATTGACCTGACTGCATCGCGCAACCGCGACGTGTTGTCTGGGACGTGAGAAACACAAAGAGGTCGCCTCGCGGGAGCCGGATTTAGGGCTCAAACCGCTCCTGAACATTGTTCTCATTCAAACGGCGATTGGATGGCAATTCGCAATGATCCGAAGGATTGGTGGATTCCGCGATTGAGCCACGTGCCTTCGGATTCGTACCCTTCGCTGGCTGTCGATTTCCACAGGCGATCAAATCATGATCCCAGAATCGTACATCGAAGTTGCGTGGCTCAATGATCTCGGCGATCGCTCGGCCACCAAGTCCGCCAGCGGTCGCCCCCACGAGGGCCCCTACAACAGCCCACATGGGACCAATCAGTACCGCAGCCGTCGCACAGGCCGTGCTTGCACCAAGAACTCCCCCGATCACCATCCCCCATGGGTGCCCGCTCGTCACTCCGATCAGAAGATCCGTTGTCTGATCGGAGTTCGTTTCGATGATCGGCTCCATCGTTCGTTGCTCCATCATGATCCCGCTCCAATTCGCACCGGAAGGCGATGCAGGAGCATCGCCACAAGATCATCTCCGGGTGCTAGACCGGCGGGACACGTCGCCCAGTCAGCAACGACACCAGGAACAACACCAGAAAGACGACAAACAAGACGTGAGCAACCCAAGACGCTTCGCCAGCGATCCCGCCAAAACCCAGAAGACCTGCAATCAACGCAATAATCAAAAACGTCAACGCCCAGTTCAACATGATTCGTTTCTCCGATGGTTTGAGCTGGCCCGATTGTTTGGATTTCACGTTGAAATCGACGCACTCGGAACCATTTGACGAATCACGCCTGCGAACTCGATGGCCGTCGCAAATTTCATTGACGCCGGTGAAAATCCAACGACATTGATCAGCGATCACCCAACTGTCCACGAGGTTCTTGACTCGTGGAGGGCCTTAACGCAAACGGAATGCCAAAGTGGAATCAAACAGGAGAATGCGCGTTCTCCCGCGTTGCTGCGAACCGAAATTGACACGGCAAAGACGTTGCGACGAGCCGGTCAGCGCCCCTAAGGATGAAGCTCCCGCTCCTGTCGGGACAGCGTGGCTGTGCCGCGATCACGATTCACATGAATTGAGCACCTCGACCACACTCGCGTAAGCGTTCCAGACGAGCATCCGATTGAGAACTGACGTTCTTTGCCGGATCGCCTGAACGGCAAACCTCCAGATTGCTATTCTGGAGCGCAACCCATTTCGTGCCGCCCACCAAATTGCTTGGCCGATCACAGGTCAGGGAGGGGCTCGTGTTCCCGCGGCAAAGGAATGGATTTGATTGATTCAGTGGCACGCGAGCTGCATTTGAAAGGCAAAACGCTGGCGTGTAGGGACATCCAGCGTATTTTAGGGCCAATCAGGGCGACACCGCCCCGACAGGAGTAACCGCCATGCAATCGGAAGATCTTTTTATTCGTGCGGTCCGCGTCGAAACGTGGAAGAACGACGCCCGCTGCACGAACGCTTCAGGCTTCTTCTACCTCGATTCCGGGTTTCTTTACTTAATCACGAATCGTCATGTCGTGAAAGACGAAGCGGCGGGGCACGAACCAGACGAACTTCGCATTCTCGTTCATACGAATTCCGCAGATCTGACCGCGAATGAAACCATCGTGATTCCGCTCTACCAAGACGGCGTAATGCAGTGGCGTGAACACCCCGAACACGGTTCGAAAGTCGATGTCGTCGCGGTTTCGATCACCGACCCGACAATGCTCAGCCAACATCATATCGACGCCTTTCGACCGTCCGATGTGCTCAGCGAAGACCAAACGCTGCCGCCGGGGCAATCCGTATTGATTGTGGGATTTCCATTGGGATTTAATGACACGTACCACAACTTGCCAATCATTCGGCAGGCCGTCGTCGCCACCGATTTCTCGCACCCGTTTAAAGGCGAGCCCTATTTTCTGACAGATGCTCGCATGCATCGCGGAACAAGCGGCGCTCCGGTCGTGGCGCGTATCAAACGCCCCACAGACGTCGCTGGCCAATTCGAAGAACGGTGGTGCTTGTTGGGCATCCATTCAGCGGCGCTCGACGTCTCGGATCGTGATCCTCTCCAAGATGATCGACTTGGCCTGAACTGTGCCTGGTACGCGCGGCTGATCGCAGAGATGGTTCACGCCGATACGGAACCACTCGTCGCAAGTTCGATGACAAAACCGAATGGCTCCAACGGAGTCACATGACGGTCGATATTGTCCCGCGCGGAATCACACGAATTCGAACAGGCCTCACTGAAGGACCGACGATTCTCAGGGCCACGAAGAAGAGGACGACCCCCTGTCCGGACTTCCCTGACGAGGCCCGTTTTTGGCACGCGATATGCATAACCCCCCCTGACATTTGCGATACGCGGTGACGAACAACCTTGCTGGTGATCGGCAACTTGCGGTCGGCTTGCATCCGTGCAGCGCATTCTATGTTGACTCGTTCGTACCATCGGGTCCTCACGCAGGGGACGCGGAAGCGGACAGGGGGAAGAGATATGACTCAGCCACAAGCACACAAAACGGTCGTCGGTGTCTTTCGAAATCGATGGTCCGCCGATGACTGTTTTAGCGCCCTAATGCGACGCGGTTACTTATCGAGCGACATCAACATCATGATGTCCGATCAGACACGATCGCGCGAGTATCCTTGGGAAGACGACGATCCTCCGTTCTCGGTTGCCAGCGCGCCGATCGATGTCGACGAGACTTCGGGCGTCGCAGCTCCGGTGCGAGTTGAGCCACGAATTCATGGAACTTCGGCGGGGAACATGGCTGCCGAAGGCGTTGGCGTCGGCGGCAGCATTGGGACCATGGTTGGCGCAACGCTCGCGGCGATCGCAGCCGTTGGCACAGCACTTGTGATCCCGGGCCTCAATTTGATCGTCGCCGGACCAGTCCTTGCCGCCTTGGCAGGTGGTGGAGCGGGCGCTGTCACAGGCGGCCTCGTTGGTGGAATGGTCGGACTGGGCATCCCGAAACAAGATGCCGAGGTCTATAACAAAGCGTTGCTTGAGGGCGGAGTTGTGATGGGAGTTCGCACAGAGGCTGGCGACGCCGATGATATTCACGAACTGATGATCGCGCACGCGGGAGAGCAAGTGACCATCAGTCACGGCTAGTTGACAGCATCCATGTGATTTTCACGCCGTCATGTCACTCACATCACATGACGGCGTTGTTGTTCCCAGTTGGTCCAAGATTCGCGGTGACGTTCTGCCCCGGCCCGGGGGCAAGAATCAAAGTCCATTGGCTCACGAACTTTCACATCAACGATTGAGTGTTTCGTGCCAAACCTCATTCCACCCTTTTTTGAAGGAGCATCACAATGTCTTCAGCAAATATGACCATGGAAAACGGCGATGCTGCCCGCCCCGCCATTGAGGTGCGTCGAGAGCACCAGATTGATCGACAACGCGACAATGTCCTGGATCGATCAGTCCTGTTGGAGCCACAACCGGATTCCTGGAAAGTTGTGGCCTCGGGCACTGTCGTTCCCCTGGGACTGGCTGTTGCGGCAGCCGTCACCACTTACTTGTCCAACGATCAACGAGTCTCAATGACGTCTTGGATTGCAGTGGCCATCGTGGGAACCGCATCGGTTGTTTCTGCGGCGTCCGTTTCCCGTCGTCGCGTCGTCACAGTCGAACGCGACAATCATGTCGACAACTCCATAATGAGAGACGCAAACCGGCATCGATAATTCGTTGACGGCATGGCCCTCTCTCAGGGATCCATGACAAACGAAGACGAGTGAAATCGAAAAGGCCCTCATGCACGATCGCACGAGGGCCTTTTCGATTTCGAGTTGGGAGATGTCCCCTCAAACGTCGATGCGAACGCTGGGCAATCACGTGGAGCTTCGTTGCCGACCAGCGTTTCAACTGAAATTGCCAATCACGTTTGAAATACTTGGCAAATGTGCCCTTTCCAGCTCAAAAAACGATGCAGAAGGTCGCGGTATACGGTTTGCGTAAAGAGTTTTGAAACGTTCCGAATGTGGAACTCGAAACCCAATCGCAATCTCAAGGAACCCATCATGATGACGCTATCGATTCCTCTCGTACTGGCCGCCGCGGAATACTCACTGATTTACCTGCTGCTTGGCGGAGGCTTCTTCGGGGCGATTGTCATCTTCTTCGTCGCAAAAATGCTGGGCAGATAGTCGCGGTTCAGGTCCGCTCACACACCGGACCAAATCGTCGGCAATACAGATAGGACTCACGATTTCGATTGCTGTCGATCAACCTGACATTGAAGCAGTAACGATGATGGCAAATCATTGAACGCGGCCATTCTCTGCGAATGGCCGCGTTTGCGTTCTTTGGCGATCGAATTTCTGGACTACACAGCAGAAACGACCACATCGGACGAATGAGTTTCTCCTGACGCGACAAGTTCAGCGAAGAGACCTCCCATCTCGACAAGTTCTTGATAAGTGCCCTCTTCAGCAATCCGACCGCCATCAAAAACGAGGATGCGATCGCAATCTTTGAGGGTACTCAATCGGTGCGCAATGATGATCGTGGTTCGCGAACGTTCGGTCACTCCAAGGGAGTGCTGCACCGCGCGCTCGCTGATGTTATCGAGAGCACTCGTGGCTTCATCGAGAATCAGGATTGGTGCGTTCTTCAACAGAACACGGGCGATCGCCAACCGCTGCCGCTGACCACCGGAAATGTTCTGTCCGCGTTCCAGAACCAGGGTGTCGTAACCATTCGGCATCTGTTCGATTTCCTCGTCCAGATGAGCCAGTTGCGCTGCATGGCGAACCTGCTCCTCCGTGACCACTCCATTTCCATAGGCGATGTTCTCGCGAATCGAGCCCGAGAACACGAATGGGTTTTGACCAACATAGGAAACGAATCGCGCCAAATCCTCACAATGAAATTGCTCGAGAGAGACTCCACTGATCCAGACCTGCCCTGCCGTGGGATGAACCAATCGCAGTAGGACTTTGATCCAAGTCGATTTCCCCGCCCCTGATGCCCCCGCGACTCCGATCGTCTGACCCGGTTCAATCCGCAGCGAAACATTGTTGAGCCCGCGTTTCAACCTGCCGTCGGTCGTCCCGTAATCCAGCGTCAGGTCCTCAATCACAATCGCAGGCTTGTCGCGATCAAGTGCGGCGATCGAATTCTTATCGACCATGAACACGGGATCGACGGGTTGATGAAGCATCTCGAGTAGCTCTCTGACGCGCAGACTCGCTTCATGCCCCTCATCAACGACGCGGTGAATTTCATTTAACGGGGTCATCACGTTCAGAAACAAAACCGAGAACGTCAGGATATCGCCGAAGCTGATCTTTTGATTCACCGCCAGATAGGTTGCCAAGCTCAGAACCAGCACATGGAACAGACCTTCATTGAGCGACTTGGCGCAGCCGAATAGCGACATTTGAAAGTGATGATGAACTTCGCGTTTACGCCGACGCGCCGTCGCACGCGACAGTCGTTCCACCTCCAGATGAAACGTGTTGGCGACGCGGATATATTCGGTTCCATTCAACTGCTCGACGACGATCCCATCGATCTCTTCGCAGTCACGCATTAGATCCAGCCTCACTCCCTTTTGTGACGCCAGTTGCATCAGCGTTAACCAGACCGCCAGCGGTATGACGCCCAGCATTACGGCCCCCAAGATCGGCTGTTTCGTCACCGCGGCCAGCAGCGCGAACAGGCCTGTCATCAAGGCGGGCAAACAGTCGAGAAACATCAGGCGCGTAAAACGAACGAGACCGTCAACGCTACGAAAAATCTTCCCGTGCAGCGCGCCGACCTTATCCTGCGACAACGCGCCCAGATCGGTTTTGAGCATGTGCTCCACGAGGCGCAACTGCATGTCCCGATTCAGCGACGTACAACTACTTTCAACCAGATAGCGACGATAGACGTTGATCACTTCTCGAAAGAAATAGATCGCAGAGATCGAACCGAGAATCCAGAACGCTTGAAGGTACAGCGTCTCACGCGACAGCCCTTCGTTGATCCCCATTTGAATTCGATCGATCAATCCGCCAAGTAACAATGCGACGCCTGTGTTACCAGCACTCGTAGCCACCATCAGTAAGGTCGCGCCCGCCAAGGCAAGTTTTCGGCGGCGATTGATGAGCCGTAAGACCGAGTATCCTCGCTTGACGATCATTCGAAGCTCACGCCACGAACTCCTCGCTTCAGGTTTGCGCATACTGCGTCTCTTCTCTTTTTTTAATGACTTAATGGCTCGACTGAAGGATGTGCGAGGCGACGGAGGATGCGGCCACGCAAGCGATATGCCAGTCCAATGACACGCTGGATTTATCAGTCGGCACTGCGGTCTCTGACGAAAGGTGGTCGATCCTCAACCAGGCCGATCTGCTTTCGCGCGAATTTCGCCGATGGGCCCTTTGCAATCGCTGCTCCAAACGCGACGGAATTCTTGTGTTGATATGACTTTTCGCAAAACTTCCGCGTTTCGACGCCTTTGGCACATGGTTCGCCTTATGGCTTTTTGGCAAAGAACCACATCGCCGACAAATCTCACGAAGGAGTAACCGAATGCGAACTCTCAGCGATCGTCAGAAGAATTCCCAAATCAGCCTGTCCGTCGAGACCGCCGAGATTCGTGGTGACGAAATCTTGATTTCCGATGTTCGCAGTCACGTGAAGCCAGCTGAACTGGTCGAACGTAAATTGCAGATGGCATTACAATGCATGCGAGTTCGAGACTATCCACTCGCATCGAACTAACCAATAGTCCCAATGCCCTCCGTTCTTATCGAACGGTTGGGCTTCGCCTGATCTGCTTGAGCACAACTCGCGGCTTCAGTTGAGCAATCGCACCGAACTTGAGTTCCGCGCACATCCGCGAATGGTGACTCGTTCCTTTCTCGACGCTTTGTTGAATTGCATTAATCGTCACTTCCACGAAGAAGGACGCATCAGGAGCGAAATGATTGGACAGCTCATCAACGACGTGCGCTACAAACTTGCGAGTTTGAACAGTTGAATTGAATCATTGGAGTCGAACATCGGCGCCACTTGGCGTCCGTTTCATGAAAAGCTCGACGAAGCACGGATACCAGCGAAGAAGGTTTCGCACGGGGGCGTACGGCATTGATGCAGTGGTATGAGCATCAGCGGCTCGAGATGACCGCCATGCACAACCAATGGGAGCTTGAACACACTCCAGACGAAGTGACCGAGCGTGCAATGCTCGCGGAACGACACTTACAACTCGCAAGTCGACTCGCCGAAATCAGCCTTGATGAGGTCGAGCGAATGATTCTAGAAACCATTGCGGCACGCCAAACGGCCGAGGCGATGGCGGAATCGTGACAGTCAGTGGAACATTGACGGGCGGATGATTCCGTTAGCCGCGTCCCGAGTCTCGCTCAACTCCCCGAAGTGCACGTCCTTTGTTCGACAAACAGTTAACTCGCAGAGCGGACGGAGGATGAGAGAACCTTCTCATCCTCCGTCCGCTTTTTTCACTGAAACAATCCCTCACGACGGGTCAGACAATTCTGTGATGGATTGTTTCAGTGTTTTTCCAGATGCCAATCAACGCGGACGCAATCGCGGATGTGTTGCGTCGTGAGGTTTTTCCTCAGGCCCAACGAGGCCGGACAGTCTTGTTGGGCCTGAAAATCTTCCACGCAAATTGACGACTTTGCGAGATCCCCAAAAATCTTCACAGCGCTGCGGTCAGGGCTTTGGCTGTTCAGTCCCAGTTTGGAACTTGGCATTCATGCGATTCAGAATTTCTTGCGTGATGTCGAGTTCCTCTCCCGGTTCCACATACAGTACTTCTTGCTGAAGCATTCGTTGATACGAATCACCAGACTTCTCCGTCCCGGTGACCGTGAGAGAATTGACAGTATTTGCCTTCAATTGGAACGTATTGTAAATCGTATTGAAGGGGCGGGCACGGCTTCCATCAGCTGGACGATCGGCAACAGCGACGTTGACGACGGTATTCGTAAGATTAACGCCACTGTCGGCTACGGCCACGCCGGCAGGCTGTCCGTTGCCGTCCTTGATGTCGCTGAAGCCAAAGTAGGAACTTTGAGATGCTCGAAAGACCTTAGATGGATCATCGATTGCAATCGCATTCGTTGGACCTTCAGCCACGAGCACAGAATGACTTTCATTCTCCTGAGGTGCATCGGTAAATACGTTGAGCTGGACGGTCGCGCCCTGTTGAGTCCCTGAACTCGTAACGATAATAGCACCGCGTTCAATGCCCCCTTTAATGGTTACACCGCTGATTCCAATCGCGGGATTGTCAATTACAGAGCCAGCAAATGACAAAGTCATTGGATTGGAATTTCGTCGGCGGACCAAACGAATTCCATTCGCCTTGGCGTACTGTCGGATTTCTTCGCCAATTGTTTTGAAGGTGCCAATGTAGATCTCACGTTCCATCGCGAGCAGCCCCTCTGATGTCCTCTGACGTGACAGTTCAAGCTCTATCGTTTTCTGTTCCGATCCGTCACGCTTCGCGATTTCGGAGTCTTCCTTGAAGGAACGCTCGAGATCGGCGATGTGAGATTTCAGCTTCTCCCGATCATGCGCAAACTTCAGCGAATGTTTGAAGAGAACCCCGACATCGACAACCGCCTCGGTCGGATTGGTGTTGGCCAACGTCGAGGTGGCATTTCCCAACGTGACATTCAGTGCGGCTCCGTTCTCCAATTGACTTAGTCCACTTGCCGACGGAACGACCTGTGCCGTCGGGATCGGCCGTTCCTCCGCCATGATTTGAAAACGCAAAAGGGAGATCAACGAGATACCGATCGATCCGCTTAAGATGACAATTCTCTTCATGTTCGAGTCCTTCCTTGAATTCGAAACAGTGAGACGGCGGATGCGATCCGCCAGGCCGTGGCCACCAATGGCCCGCGGCGCGAAAAATGTTGCCTGACGGGATCCTCCCAAAAGCAACAAGGTACGCGCATATTCAATCGCATTTTGCGGACTGGCCCGCCGAATGGTGTCGTCGCAGGCATGTTCGGCATCGTCGTCGAATTGATTGACGATGTGCCAGGCAAATGGATTGAACCAATGAGGGAGCGCGAGCAATCGCAGGACGAACGATTTCCAGATGTCGCCTCGCTCCAAGTGCGCCAATTCATGCTGCAAGATCATTAGACGCTGTTGCGGCTTCAACAACCTCCAGATGTCCGTGGGAACAATCAACTGATAGCCACGCGGATGCCAGCAGAGCAATGGTCCGACATGCGGTACACCTCGCAACGTGACTCTTTGACGCACCTCTGCACCAAATTCACCGACGTCCGATCGCAATGAATTGAGCTCATCCATCCACTCCTGCGGCACAGGCGCGAGCGGGGGAAGACTGCGAAGAAATTGGCAATAGTGCCGTCCCGACCGAACCAAAAGGCTCACGATTCCCAATGCCCACACCGCCGCCAGGATCGTCGCCCAAGGCAAGCCCCACCATCCGCCGGTCAATCGGGCCTTTGTCTCCGCTTCGACGAGGTCCGAGTTGAAAAGAACGTCCGCGACAACGATCGCAATATTCGGTCGTTCAAAAACACTTGAAGTCTCGGCCGACTCTGACGGTTGACTGACCACCAGGTTGTGAACAGCAGGAACGAGGGAAAGTGTCATCGGGATTCGAACGAGCAAACATCCCTGCAAGATGACGGCAAACCACATCCAGCGCCGCAGGCGAATCGACGAAACGGGAACAATTCGCTGAAAAACGAGGACGGCGACCGCGGCACACGTCAGGGTCCCTCCACTGCGAAGCAAAGCGGCAAGCAGGTCAACGCATGTTTCGTTCATCGCGTGCTCCCCTTCGATTGAGCCTGGTTCTGAGCGCGTTCCGCGTCATCAATGAGCTGTCTGAGCTCGCGAATTTCGTCATTCGACAGCGTGCGGTCTTTCACGAGATGCGCTACCAACGGAACAACTTGTCCGAAAGTGACGTGCCGAATAAGCGAATTCAGGTCACCGCGCGTCACGGCATCCGGTTGAATCAAGGCTTCGTAACTGGCGGGATGCAGTCCCGTCCGTTGCACCAGCCCCTTCTCTACAAGCCGATTCAATCGCGTCTGAACCGTCGTATAACCGACCTTCCGCTCAAGCATTTCATGAGCTTGGGAAATCGTCAGAGACTTGTTTCTCCAGAGGATCTCTAGAATCTCGATTTCGCCCGCCGCAAGCCGCACTTCCTTGGCGCTTTTCTTCATCGCAACCCTCGTTTATGTCTCGAGTCGTAAACTCGGCGGTGAGTTTACGTACGCAGTCATAAACCGTCAAGAGGACCAGTCAGGACGTCTTTGGCAGACCGAGAAGCAGCAACAATCGAGACAGCGGTCCCGGTGAATCGTTGTGCTAACTTGCCGCCTGCAGATTGACCAGGATCTTCATCAGCGACTGCGGATCGACGGGCTTCACGAGGTGACGGTCGAAGCCAGCGGCAGCCGCGCGAGACTTATCATCTTCCTGCCCCCAACCGGTGACGGCAATCAAGACAGAGTGCTCACTCCAATCCTCGCCGCGAATGGCGCGGGCCACCTCATAGCCATTCATCTTGGGCAGGCCGATGTCGAGCAGGACCACTTCTGGCCGAAACTCTTGTGCCATTTGGACGGCCGCTTCCCCATCATGTGCGGTCCGCACTTCATTGCCCATCGATTTCAGCAACATCGTCAATGTAATTGCCGCATCGTAGTTATCATCGACGACAAGAATCCGCAGCCGACTGTTCATCGAATTCTGGGGGGCGCGTGGAACGTTGCCCAGAACCCCTTCGCCAGCCGACTCAATCGGCAATCGCACAGTAAAACGACTTCCCTGACCAACACCCTCACTGGATGCCTCGATCGTTCCGCCATGCATTTCGACCAGGCGTTTCACCAGCGACAGGCCAATTCCTAGTCCGCCTTGCGAACGCGCGATCGAATCCTGCACCTGGGCGAACATCTGAAACAGCGACGGAACTTTATCGGCCGGAATGCCGATGCCGTTGTCAGAGATATTGACGACGATTTGCGATCCGTGCACCCTTGCCCTCAGCTCGATCTGACCGCCTCGCTCGGTATACTTCGCCGCGTTGTTCAGCAGGTTCAAAAAAATCTGGGCCAACCGAGTCGGATCTCCATTCAAGCCAATCGGCTGGTCGGGAAGCGACACCGCGAGCTTGTGGCCCGATTCTGTGATCACAGGTTGGCTCGCCTCGATTGCACACTCGATCACGTTTTGAAGTGTGACCGCCTCCTTGCGAAGCTCGAGTTTGTTTCGGCTGATTCGGCTGACATCGAGCAAGTCATCAATAAGCCGTGTCATTTGCTGAATCTGGCGGTCTATGACGTCGCGAGAGTACTGCACAACCGACGCTTTGTCCGCGCCCTGATGAAGAATTTGGATTGCGTTCCTCATCGGCGCCAACGGATTTCGGAGCTCATGGGCCAGGATCGCAAGGAACTCGTCCTTTCGACGATCTGCTTCTTTGAGATTCTGATAGAGCGACGCGTTCTCAATGGCGATCGCCGCTCGTTGAGCCAATTCATTCGCAACCCACAAATCGTGTTCGCCGTACCGCCGCCCCGACTCCGCACAGAAAAACATGATCACGCCCAGAATTCGGTCGCGCACTTTCAGCGGAACGCCGATGTACGAGCGAATTCCGAGTCGCGTCAGGTAGTCGCGCAACTCTGGTCGATTGGTCGTCGAAGCAATCAACGCATCGTCGATTTCCGCGATGAGTTCACCTTTTGCGCTGTTGACGATGTTCCAGACGCCGTGCGACGATGTGGGTTCAGGAGGGAATCGACGATTCATTTCAATCGCCTCTTGAATCAACAATGGATCACGATGCGCGACCGCGACTCGATTGAGCATTCCATCGGCGGCAATCAAATCTACGGTGGCCCAATCTGCGAAATACGGCACCGACAGCGAAGCGATCTTTTGCAGCGTACTTTGATAGTCGACGAGCACGGCAAGCGCGGCACTGGAATCTGCCAGAAAGCGATTGGTTTGTTCCATGCGTTTGCGTTGACTGATGTCACGGGCAATCTTTGAGCACCCCACGATTCGGCCGTCGGCCGTCCGAAGGGGAGAAATCGTCAGGGAGACGTCAATTCGCGTGCCATCTTTCCGGAGTCGGGCCGTTTCATAGAGGTTCACTCGATCTCCGTCTCGCAACTTTTGCTGAATGACGATCAGTTCATCCGTCAAATCATCGGGAACGATGTTGGTTAGCGGTTTGCCAAGCATCTCCTCGGCTCGATATCCATAAAGTCGCTCAGCAGCTTCATTCCAACTGACGACCTTGTCTTCCAGATCCAGGCTCACAATTGCATCGTCCGTTGATTCGACGATCGCCGCCAACCGCAGTCGAACGTCGAGCGCCTGGCGAATTTCCAGGACATCGCGGAAGACAATGGCGATTCCGACAATCGCCCCGTCTTTGCCTCGAATCGGGGCCGCCGAAAACTCAATCGGCTTTTCGCCAGCATCAGCCGCAATGAGCACGAGATGGTCACGGCGCGAGACTGTCCGGCCCTCGCGCAACACCACCTCAACAGGATTCTCAAGGGGCTGGCGAGTGATTTCATTGAGAACGCGAAAGACGGACTCCAGTGTTTCGTCCGTTGCAACTTCGGAACACCATCCCGTCAATCGCTCGGCAACGGGATTGAACAGCACGATCTTTCCAGAAGCGTCCGTCGTGATCACCGCGTCACCAATGCTCGCGAACGTCGTACGCAGCGTTTCGGCCTGTTGCCGCGCGATACTTTCACTCGCAAGGGACCGCCGCTGCGCGTTCCGCATGATCTCAAAAAAATAAATCACTGCCGAGCATAAAATGAAATACATTGCAAAGCGTCCCAGCGAAGGAACGAGGTCATTCGCAATGGACGTATGCGGCATGATGAACAGGAACAGCGTCGCAACAAATCCCAGCACCGTCGCCAGGACTGCCGCGCGCGCGCCGCAGTACCAGGCCACAAACATCACCGCGATCAATACGGCAGAGAAAGGCGCGCCGCTTTTCAGCACAGGCTCAAGCAGCCATCGTGCAGACGTAGCGATGCCGACGGCCGCAGTCGCGACGCCATACGAATTCACGGAAGTACGCAATCGACTATCCAATTTCTGATCAATCTTGTCGCAAGGAAAACTGGCGACCATTGTCGCCTTGTTTCCTTCCGGTTGTGATTAGACGTCTTACGACGCATTATCCGACAGCAGTCCCGTGAATGTCTATCCCGCCACCGATTGAATTCCGCCTCAATGCTTAGACAGAAGTCGGACCTGTCGATTCTCTCGCGTTGCCCAGTCGACCGACGGCATCACGAATCTGAAAGATTTTCGCTGCGGTGCATCGCGTTCGCCATCAGTTCTAGGAGATTCACTCGTGGTTCGCCGCAAGAGTGCGATTTCGCCCATGGCCGGGTACGATTGGGCGTGCTGATCGAATCGCCCGCTTGATAACGTCTCTGGCGATTTTGCTTTTCGTTGACCAGGAATGTGGCCTGTGAACGAGAAAATTACACATGTCCGCTGCGACGTTATTTGATGCATTCCAGAATCTTCGATGTGGAGCTGATATGACTGCTGTTCGTTGGTCGGTATTCGTAGTGCTTCTTTCATTCGCAGGACTCGAACGATCTGTCGCAGCGGCCGATCCAATTGACCTGGGTGGAGTCACTGAAACACACGAAATGATTCCCATGCGAGATGGGGTCCGCCTGTCAGCTTATATCTATACGCCACCAGGCAAGGGTCCGTGGCCGGTTTTACTTGAGCAACGGTACGCCAACGCCAACCACCCCAGCGTACAGCAGTCATACGCCAAGCTGGCGAAAGCGGGAGGATACGTGATGGTCCTCGCTAATTTCCGAGGGTCCCAAAAGTCGGAGGGAGATTGGCGAGGATACCGTTCACTTGCTTGGGGAGAACGGCAGGACGGCTATGACCTGGTGGAATGGCTTGGGACACGTCCCTGGTCCACCGGCAAGGTTGGAACATTCGGCAGTTCGCAGGCAGGGTTTGCACAAAACTTTCTCGCGGTAGCCCGCCCACCGCACCTGGTTGCTCAATACATGATCGATACGGGACTAAGCCTTTACCACGAGGGCTACCGAATCGGCGGCACATCACGACCCGAACGGTTCAAGTCACTCGCACTGGCAGCTCGCGTCCCGGAACATAACCAACAATTGATGATCGAATGGTTTCAGCATCCCGCCTACGATGCCTACTGGGCCGACGAAGACTGCACGCGACATTTCGGCAAGATGAATGTCCCCTGCTTCACCGTCGGAAGCTGGTTCGACTTCATGTGCGTCGGCTCGATCGACAGCTATGTCGGTCGGCAACATCACGGCGATGTGCACTCGCGCGGAAGCCAGCAGCTTCTGATTGGCCCCTGGTTGCACGGCCGCGTGAAAGAGCTGAACGTCTCGAACGAAATGACGTTTCCCGAGAATGCGAAGTTTCCCATGGACGAACACATGCTGCGCTGGTTTGATCACTACCTCAAGGGAATCGATAACGGCGTCACCAGCGAATCCACAGTCCGGTATTACGTGATGGGTGCCGTAGGAGAATCGAATGCACCGGGCAATGAATGGCGGATCGCCGCCGATTGGCCCGTCGCCGCGACCCCTACGAGTTATTTCCCGCTCGCGGGCGGCGCGCTCGGCACCTCAGCTCCCACATCGAATGATGCCACCGTTTCGTGGCGGGCCGATCCGCGGCATCCGGCGTCGATCCCGACAATCGCATTCCCCGGAGCAAAAGATGCCCGGGAATTCGAAAACCAACCTGACGTAAGGACATTCACCAGCGACGTCCTAACCGAACCGGTTGAATGGACGGGAAAGGTGCGTGCCGAACTGCTCGTCTCGACCGATGCGAAAGATACCGATTTCATCGTGCGAATCAGCGATGTCTATCCCGACGGGCGATCCATGTTGATTATGGACTACGTTCGACGCGGCCGATATCGCGATGGGTACGAAAAGGAAGTGTTCTTCAAACCGGGCGAAGTCGCCACCGTCGGCTTTGATGTTGGGTGGCTCAGTCAGGTGTTCAACAAGGGCCATCGGATCCGCGTGACCGTCGCCAGCACGGGCGCGCCGTTTTACGAACCAAACCCCAACACAGGCGAACCACTCTCATTTGAGATTCCCGCCAACGCGGTCGTCGCCACAAACTCGCTGCATGTGAATCAGAAACATGCGTCGCGAATCATCGCGCCGGTTAAATCAACTGGTCACTGAAGGCGATGAACTGCGTTCCATATCGTTACTTCGGAGCCGGGGCTATCGCTTTTGAAGCCCCGCGCTGCGCCCGTTCCCGCTCGCGACGCTCGAGAGCTTCGATCGTTGGCTGAGGGATGGCCGAAATGAGCTTACGCGTGTATTCGTTCTGCGGGTTCGCATAGATTTCGTCAGACGGGCCGAACTCGACGATTTTCCCCGCGTTCATGACGGCCATCATGTCCGACATGAATTTGACGACACTCAGGTCGTGACTAATAAAGACGTACGTCAGCCCGCGCCGTTCCTGCAGGTCTTTCAACAGATTCAGAACTTGTGCCTGAACCGACACATCGAGAGCCGAAACCGATTCGTCGCAGATCAAGAAGTCCGGCTCGACGGCCAGTGAACGCGCGATACAAAGCCGTTGGCGCTGACCACCCGAAAACTCGTGAGGATAGCGATGCAGGTGTTCGGACAGCAGTCCAACTTCTTCCAGCAATTGAGCCGCTCGATCTTGACGATCCCGGTTGTGCTTGCCGATTCGATGAACGCTCATCGCTTCCGTCAGCATTGCCTCGACCGTCATGCGAGGATTCAGTGAGCTGTAGGGATCTTGAAACACAATCTGCATGCGGCGACGTTCACGTCGCAATTCAGCTCCACGCAGACTCGACCAGTTGATGCCCTCAAACATCACAGTCCCGCTCGTAATGGGCAACAGACGCAGAATCGCCCGCCCCGTCGTCGTCTTCCCACAACCTGACTCACCAACCAGCCCCAGCGTTTGACCTTTATAGACATCAAAGCTGATGTCATCGACGGCCTTGTTGTAGCCAATCGTACGACGCAGCAGACCCTGCTTGATTGGGTAGTACACGCGCAAATGGCTGACACTCAGCAAGGGCGACTGACCTGCGGCGACATACTCCTTTGATGCAGTGGGACTGACCGTCGCTGCCGTCGATGACTCGGCACGCGGATGCAGTAACCGGCCACGACCGCGTCCTTCGATCTCGGCCAGGCGTGCCGGGCTGAGCGCCTTTTCCGTGATGATCAAATTGCCATCAGAATCTTTGGTCGACTCCATGTAGTCGGCAACGGTGGGAAGACGGCGTCGAGTCGTGTCCAGACGAGGTCGACACGCCAGCAATCCTTTGGTGTAGGGGTGCTGCGGTCGCGTGAACACGTTCTTGGCAGTGTCGTATTCGACAAGCTTGCCTCGGTACATGACCGCGACTTCGTCCGCGATCTCGGCGATCACGCCCAAATCGTGCGTAATGAACAAGATCGCCATCCCACGTTCGTCACGCAACTTGCGAATCAGATCCAGAATCTGGGCCTGAATCGTGACGTCGAGCGCCGTGGTCGGCTCATCGGCGATCAGCAGTTTAGGATTGCAGGCCAAGGCCATCGCGATCATCACACGCTGCTTTTGGCCCCCCGACATTTCATGCGGATACTTGAGTAGCGATTGTTTCGGACTGGGAATCCCAACCTCTTCGAAAAGTCTTTGAGCACGATTCATCGCTTCGGTCCGCGAGATTTTTTCGTGCAGCCGCATCGCTTCCGCCACTTGATCGCCGACGCGATAGACGGGATTCAACGACGTCCCAGGTTCCTGAAAGATCATGCTCAGATCTTTGCCGCGCATATGCCGCATCTCGGCACGCGGAAGTTGCACCAGATCTTTCCCCAGAAATGCGATCCGTCCCGCTTCAATCTTTGCACCGATGTCAGGCAGCAGCCGCATGATCGTCAGCGACGTCACGGATTTTCCCGAACCCGACTCACCGACCAACCCCAGTGTCTCCCCCTCACGAATCTTGATCGTCAGGTCATCCACGGCTTTGACCGTGCCGCCGTCCGAATGGAAATAGGTCTTTAGACCGGTGATTTCGAGCAGTGCAGGATCCGTCATGCAGCAACTTTCCGCGAAAACAAAACGATCAACGAGTCAAGAATTCGTGATTGCAATCAAGGGGTGATTCGAACCGCAAGTCATCCAGCGTGAACTCCGCAAGCCGCTAGTGGCTCTTCGCACGCAACTTCTCATAGAACGCACTTAAATCATGAGGAAACGGCATACGAAAGCGGAGTTCCTCACCCGTTAAGGGATGTGCGAACCCCAACTCCGCCGCATGCAACGCCAAGCGAGGAGCTTTACTGCGGTCATCGACTTGTTTCGCCGCGAACGGCTGGCTGTACTTCACATCACCACACACCAGATGTCCCCGCTCGGACAAGTGGATGCGAATCTGATTTGTACGGCCCGTTTCAAGCTGGCACTCAACCAGCGAGTACTTCCCAAGATCTTCGAGCGGCCGTACGTGGGTCACCGCGCGCTGCCCCATCTTGGGATTATTGACGCTCCCGCGCCGACCATCGCCACGATCGCGAACCAGATTCGAACTGATCGTTTCGGCTACGGGATGCCCATGCACGATGGCCCAGTAAACACGATGTGCGGTGTGTCGACGGAACTGTCCGATCAAATTCTCTTCCGCTTCGGCCGATCGCGCCATCACCAGCAGACCGCTGGTATCACGATCAAGCCGGTGGACCAGACGCAACGCGGGCTGTCGCATCCTCTGATTCTTTTTCCCGTTGGCGCCCATCGAGCGACGGACGATCAGCTCCATGACCGCTTCGTCGAGCGATGGATGAAGTGCTTTCTTTTCGGCGGGCCAGTTCCGTTCCTCAGGACGGCGATGCGTCATCATGCCCGAGGGCTTTTCGACGACAACCACGTGAGGATCGATCAGCAGAATCTGAACATCATTCGGCTGAGGTGTTTGAACTCGCCGGTCATGCGCCGCGATGACATCACCCGCTTCGACGCGTCGAGCTTCGCTCAGGCATGCCACACCATTCACCGACACTTGGGCGCGTTCCAGACGCTGCCTGAGTTTCGACCAAGACTCGCCTGGGATGGCGAGCCGCAATACGGCGAGCACCGTTTTGCCAACGAGATCTTGAGACACAGTAAACGAGACGGAATCGGGCATCCTGGGCGGCGCAATCTGTTCAAATCGATTGTTCGAAGATCCATTCACGACCATGATTATAGCAGATTGGGGACTTTCTGCCGAAGCGGTGGACCGCAGAGAATTTGCTGCCGTCGGCGAATTCTCGCGATACGCCCCCCCCACTGAAACATGACACGCGAGTGATTTTCAGAATGGCAGCATCAATGACCAAATTGTTCGTAGGAGTGATCCTGCCGGATGACGTCAGGACAAAATTGCACGCAATTCAGCCGCCCGTTTCTCAAGGCGTCAGGCCCACAAATCCAGATCAGCTGCATCTCACATTGCATTTCATCGGACTGGCTGATCCCGAACCGATTGAACAATCGCTCAGCACGGTCATATCACCGCCATTCTCGCTGTCGATTGCGGGCGTCGGACATTTTCAATCCTCAGACGGTGGCGTCATCCTCTTTGCGGAAGTCGATCCGTCCGAGGGATTGCGAAGCCTGCATGAGCATATCGGGGCGGCCCTGAGCAGTACCGGACTTCAGATTGAAACGCGCCCCTATACTCCTCATATCACTCTCGCCCGCTGTCATCGTGTGCGAACACCGGGCTTGCTAGGAAACTTTCTCAGCCAGCACGAGAATTTTTCGCTTCCCGCTTTTGCGGTCAAAAACTTCGTGCTGTATTCCAGCGAGAGTGGTACCAGGGGACCGGTCTACACGGGCCTGAGAACATTTCGCCTGGTTGAACTGAACACGAACACCACGCCTCCAAGTCGACACGGAACACCCTGACGGATTCCAGCGAACGACGAACTCCGTCACATTTGGAATTCAGGATGCTGCTGTGCGGCACCTTCTTCGTGGGGGGCGATCGCAGCGGGCAATACCATGTCCGATTTCCAGAAGCGTGACAGCTTTTGAACGATCTCGATGAACTTCGCGAGATCCAGCGGCTTCGTGAGGAAGGCATCGACCTTCAAGCCGCCCAGTTGAGCCATCTCGCCGTCGCCCGTCATGACCACGACGGGAAGCGACTTGAACTGATCGTCGGCGCGAACCTTCGCGAGTAATTCGCGTCCATCCATGCCTGGGAGCTTCAGATCAAGCAACAGCAAATCCGGGCGCGGGGCCGCCGCGTACTTGTCCTCGCGCTGCAGGAATCGCCACGCTTCGTTTCCGTCGCTCAACCAGGTCAATCGATGTTGAATCCGGCCTTGATTTAAAGCCCCAATCGCGATCCGAGCGAACATCAAGCTGTCTTCGACCAGCAAGATTTCCATCGGACGACCGACAGTTTCGTGAGACATAATGATCGCTTTCAGGCGTTTGACTTCACAGGGCTGGCGTCTTCCATTGTGTCGTGGGCCGGCCACAATCCCGCCAGGACGACAAACGCAAAGAGAGGCAATCCGCAGGTGAGTGCCATCCCCATGTCATACGACTTTGTTTGATCGATCCATTTTCCGAATAGCGGATGAAGTGGAGACGATGTGATCCAGGCAATCGTTCCAAGCAACCCCAATACTTTACCTTGATGACGGGTCGAAAGTTCCTGGCTGAAGGAATAGTAACAAGGAAACAAGCCCAAAGATCCCGCAGCAACCAGAAGCAAGACGGTCGTCAGCCCTGGCCCCGCGGGCAACCAGGGGATCAGTCCCCCTAGTGCGACCAGCACCGCACAGATTCCAAAGGTGACACACCTTGACCAATGAACACTGAACCCGCCGCGATGCAGTCGTCGCGTCAAAAGGCCCGCCGACAAACATCCTACATCGGTAGAGGTGTTGTACCAAAACATAAAACCGAGCATTTCTTTCTCGGTGTAATTTCGTCCCTGCATCAGGAACTGTGGCATCCACACCCGGAACAGATGCCAGCACGCATTGATCGCCACGACGATGACAACAAGTAACAGGAACTTGCGGCTGAGAACGGCAGAAACAAACGTATCGCCTGTCCCTGGCGCCGTCCCCGATGCGTCTCCGGCAGCCGGAACCGGGGCAAGATCTTCAGATCGAGTGGAAACGACCCAAAGCACCGCCCAGATCGCCCCGACGGCGGCAATGATTTGGAAGACGGGCCGCCAGCTTCCAGGAGCGTCCGTCAGCATCCGCAGCATAATGACGGGAGTTACAATCGCTCCGATCGCCGTCCCGCTTTGCAAAACACTATTGCCCAGTGCCCGGCTTTCCGGTGGCAACAGGCGATAAGTCGTCTTAAGTGCACAAGGCCAATGCCCCGCCTCAAACAATCCCAGGAACAAGCGACAAAGCAGCAGCCCTGCGTACGTTTCAACGAAGCCCGTCAGGAATCCCATCATCGACCATAAAAGCAGCACGATCGGATAGAGCCAACGGACATTCGTCCTATCTGCAATTACGCCGAACAGCAACGCCCCCGCGGCAAACGCCAGTCCGAATGCCGTCTCGATGTACCCGTATTGCTCCTTCGACAGTTCAAATTCGGTAATGATTCGCTGCGACACATTCGCGAGCGTTTGCCGATCCATGTAGTTGATCGTGCTCGCACAAAGCAACAATCCGCAAATCCACCATGTCGAAATCTTGCTGCGCGAGACCGGCCCGTTCGTCATGCAGTTTCTGCCCTTCGGTACGAAAACAAATGCAGTCCTCGCGACCGAGCGCCTCTCGAAGACGCCTCACTCGCAACGACGAGATGACGGGATCAGCGTGCCGAGAAATTCTCGAGCAACTTCAGTCCCACTTTCTGACTCTTTTCGGGATGAAACTGTGAGGCGAACAGATTTCCCCGTGCAACCATCGACGTAAACTCGATTCCATAGTTGGTTCGCGCGGCAATCACGCTCTCATCGCGAGGCCGAACGTAATAGCTATGCACAAAATAGAATGACGCGTCGGCCGGAATTCCTTGCAAAAGCGGCGATGGCTTGGTCGTCATCAAACTGTTCCAGCCCATGTGCGGAACCTTCAAATCTGCCATCGCCGGAAATCGAACGACGTCACCTTCCAGAACACCCAGCCCTTTCCATTCGCCGTCTTCAAAGCTGACATCGAAGAGCATTTGCAGGCCAAGGCAAATCCCAAGGAACGGCTTATCGCGCTGAATGAATTCGCGAATCGGATCAACCAGTTCCAGCCGCTGCAATTCGTGGATCGCATCTCGAAAAGCCCCCACGCCGGGTAGGACCAGCTTTTTTGCAGTCGCAATCTGTTCGGGCTTGGTCACGATTTCGGCCGCGACGCCTAGTTTTTCGAATGCTTTCTGGACACTTCTGAGATTGCCCATACCGTAGTCGACGATTCGGATCATGTTCGATGCACGTGATGAAAAGTGTAGTGTGAGGAATCGGAACACCGACTGGACACCGCCGCAACGAACGAGTTCGATACGGCAGGCGCTTTTGTTCCCCTTGTCTATTTGCCTTGTCGGCGAGCAAGTTCGACGAGAGTCCTGACCATGTGACCAGTTCCCCCCGCTTCACGATGAGGTTTATTCGACGAAGCGAAGGCGGGCCCCGCGATATCCAGATGAACCCAAGGCTTATCCGCGACAAAGTGTTGCAGGAATCGAGCCGCGGTGATCGCGCCACCCCAGCGTCCGCCCGTATTCTTGATATCGCCGACGTCGCCTTTGATCAGATCTTCATACAAGTCCCACATCGGCAACTGCCAGACGTCTTCGCCGGTCGACTTCGCTGCGGCCAACACCGCATCGCACCAATTCTGGTTGTTGGTGAACGCACCGGACACGTCTTCGCCTAGCGCGACCACGCAAGCACCGGTCAACGTCGCCAGATCAACGATTCGATCGACTCCCGCATCGACCGCGTAGCTCAAGACATCCGCAAGAACCAGTCGTCCTTCCGCATCCGTATTCAGGACTTCGATCGTCACACCGTTTCGTGCCGTCAGGATGTCGCCCAGCTTGAATGCCGCCCCGCCGATCATGTTTTCAACCAGGCCCATGTAGCCGACGACATTGACGGGCAATTTCAGCCGCGCAATCGCGGCCATGGCTCCCAGGACCGTCGCGGCCCCGGCCATGTCGCACTTCATCGTGAGCATCCCGTCCGTCGGTTTCAGAGACAGCCCACCACTGTCGAAAGTGACACCTTTTCCGACCAGAGCCAGCTTCGGTGCATTCGGTCCACCACCATTGTGCTCAACGACAACCATGCATGGCGGCTGTGGACTGCCCTGAGCGACCGCCAGCATCGAATTCATCCGCTCCTGCTCGAGTCGTGGCTTTTCGAAGACTTCGATTTTCAGCCCGAACTCCACCGCGACGGCTTGCGCCCGTTTGGCGAAACCCAGCGGAGTGATCTCTTGCGGCGGGCGATTGACGAGATCGCGAGTCAGATTGATCGCCTCGCCAAGAATCGTACCGCGAGCGACCGCCGCGTCAATTTCAGAGGAATTCCCAGACGCCGCAATTTGAACAGACGCAAATGGGTGCCGGCCTTTCTCGGTCCGATACAAATCTTGTCCCACCGAACCGACAAGACTTGCCGTGATCGCCGATGCAACGATCTCTGCTGGCGAGATCGCGCCCACGGCGTCACCAGGGATCGCGAACGCAATTCGCACTTCCTTCTTGTCGGAAATCGCGCGACTGGCCGTCGTCAACGCTTTATCGAGTCGTGCCAGCGTCAAATCGTTGGCAACCCCCAATCCGACAAACAGCAGTCGAGTGGCTCCGATGCCGGTGACGCCACGCAGGGGCAAGGTCGATGCCAGCTTGCCGGACAAGTCACCCAACGATTTGAGTCGAGCGACAATTCCCCCCAACGCCTGGTCGAGTTGAGCCAAGGCACCGGACAATTCTGCAGATTCCACGACAGGAACAATCAACCAATCAGCTTCGATCTGCGTCCATGGCTTGTCGATTCGGCGAATCTCCATCGCTTCCAGTATCCTTCTTCACGGATTGAATGAACTGTCGAATTCAGGGGGGGAACGATTCCAACAAATTGGCTTGCCACGGCCTCAGACGCACTCATTGTGCCGCCATCGGGAGCCAACCGCCGCAATACAAAACGTCTTGATACCGCCGAGTCAACGGCCATCAGAAAGACATTCCCGTGGAACGATTTAACGCGAAACCCATCAGATTCACAAGCCGGGGCCAAAGCACCAGAATCGGCATCTCCATCCGAAGCCCGTGTTTTCGCCACAAGGGAACAACCTGCACGAGCGCGTTTGACTCAATCCACGCCACAATTAATCGAGGTCGAGCACTTGGGAGCGCGAGTCAATCAGCCCTGGTCAACTGAGCACAACTCTGAACAGAACGTCAGTGCCATCACCTTCGCAGCCAACCTTCGGGTTTCGAACGATAATCAGAATTCACATGCACAAGCGGCATCTTCGCTCTGGCGATGCGACACCGACAACCTTAGCGTGACGCAACAAAGAACATCCGGGGCATGGGGAACACCGTAACACCATCACGTGCCGGATACGATTCTTTTAACCGTTCGCCGACGGCAGCAAGGAATTCCACTTTGTCCTCGTCGTGAAGACGCTCCAACAGCGGACGCAGCGCCGTGCCTTTGAGCCACTCGAGCACTGGATTGTCGCCGGTGAGCATGTGGTAGTAGGTTGTTTCCCAGGCGTTGACCGTCAGCCCGAGATCTTGCAGCAGGTGAACGTACCACAACATCGGCTGGACGGATTGCCGATGTAAACCCACACTCTCAAGCAACGTTGCCCAACGCGGGTCTGCGACGGTTTCTTCGATTGCTACCTGACTCACCGCCCGAAAACGGTTGGGCATCTGGACCGCCAGAGTCCCCGTCGGACATAACATTTGTACCCAATGTGACAAGACGCCAGCATGATCATCGAGCCACTGCAACGCAGCATTGCTGACAATGAGATCGAGTGGTGCCTTGCTGGACCACTCGGCGATATCGGCGTGCTCAAACTCCAGTTGCTCCGAAATTGAAAGCGGAACCGCTTGCGCCAGCATCTCGTGCGAGCGATCCACGCCGATGACATGCGCGCCATGCCATCGCTCGAGCAATGTCCGTGTCAGATTTCCGGCGCCACAACCAAGATCCGCGATCCGCAGAACGTCCTCGGTTCGCACTTGGGACAAGAGATCGTTGAATGGACGCGATCGTTCGTCGGAATACTTAAGGTATTGAGCGGCGTTCCACATCGTGTCACACCCCTGGTTGGATGACTTCAGACTTTGTCAGTTGATGCGATTCCACGATTCTCTCTGGACCGATCCGTCGAATCATGGAGACGGAACATTCAAATACACTCTCAACCACTCTGCCAGCTGATCAAAGCTTTTCGGCGAGATCGCATGACCTTCGCGGTGATTGAGAAGACCAAGCCGAACCGTGCGGCCATAGAGTTCATAGATCGGTTGAGCCGCGGCAAGATACGGCCAAGAACGATCCCCGTCCGCGGCTCCAGGACCGGATTCCCCACCGAGAACGAGAAATGGGCGGGGCGCGATCAGAGCCAGCAACTCCTGATGGTTGCGGGGAAAATCATCAGAATTGATGACCGGGCCGAGATACCATGGCGCATTCCAATTCGTGGAATTGAATGCAATGCCCCCTTCGCTTGAAACGGCTGCTGCAATGCGATCGTCGAACGCCGTGAGGTACAACACTTCCTTCGCACCAAGTGAATGACCAACGGCCCCAAGGCGCTGCCGGTCAACGTCTGGAAGTGCGGCAAGAATGTCGGTCGCACGCTGGGCATCGTAGAGCATCTTGTGCATGCCGAGTGTTCTTGGGTAGCGCTCGCGGAACTTGGCGACGGCGTCATTGAGGCTGGTTGCGTCCTGCCAGAGAAAGTTCCGTGGACAGACCACCACGAACCCCTGCCGCGCGAGCTTCAGGCCCAGTTGTTCAGCATCATCGCCTTTAACGCCGGCGATCGGTTCGATCGTGTCATTGGTCGTGGCGTGCAGCGCGACAAGCCCCGCATGGCGAGTCAGTGATGCCCCTTGAACCGGCTGTAAGAGATACGCTTCGAGGAACAGACCGGGCTCGTTTTCATACCGAATCAGCTTCCGCGTCAAACCCTGAAGTTGCTCGGTTCGCAACGTTTCGATGGCCACCGATTTCGGCCGTTTTGGCATGGGACCGAGAACATCATGCCAGGCTTGAAGCAACTCAACACGGCGCCGCTTCCAACGGGACAAGGCATCGGCCGCTTGAAGATCCGCGTCCGAAAGAAGTGGACTCAGCGTTCGAAAAGGTGCGGGCAGGGTCGCAGGAGGACGTTGAACATCCGTAAGCCAGGACACATCGGAAGCGAATGTGGTTGCGGTCGACAAGACGAAGCAGACGAGGAATCGATGCATAGTCGTGCGTCTCACCCGAATCAGAATGGGGGCTCAGCAGAATTTAACAGGGATCACGTCCAAAACATCGCACCCGTTAGCTTGTGATAACCCTTGGTAACAGTTCAAGGGTTGGGACCGAACGCATTTTCATCGCGGAAAATGTGAGAGGCCACTTGAGGCATCCGCATCCAAGCAATCCTAGGCTGATAAACATGGGGCGCCCCCCCTCTGGCCCGCAAACGACGACTTACTCTTGCCACGGTGCAGCCCAGACGTACAAAGTTCCGGCCGAAACTCCTCATGGGAAACATCGAGAAATTCGGCTCATTGACCTTCGACGTCTTCGCGGACACTGAATTCCAGTTTCCAACGACCGCTTCCACGTGTGCTGACGCACCACAGTTCCAAGACCCCCAGTTCCGTTAGCCGCGTATGGAACTGGACCGGAACGTAGTGATCATCGATGGCGTCGTCTTTGGCCAGCGTTGCTTCAAGTGAATCGGTTTCCACAATTTCATCGTCCGTCCAGCGTTGCAATCGGACACCGGGGGAATCGTCTTTTCGTGTGGCGGAACTGAAGAAGCGGAAATGCGCGGGTTGTCCAACGATCAATCCAATGGCGTCGGACGGAACTTCGACTTCCGTACCCTCTTCCATCCCAAACGGGACAACGCACAGGGCACGCAGGGGCCGTGGCGCACCGGGAATTGCCAACCCCGCGGTTTCGATCCCAATGTAGTAACTGCGCGCCGTTCCACCTCTGATCCGTACCCCGCCTTTTTCCTTGGCCCAGCCGTAGTAGGCCGCGCCACGAGCAACCGCATGGTCGAGATCGTGGACACCTTCCAGGATCTGAGGCGGCTGTTCAGGGAACCAGGATTTCAACGCGTCGAGCAGCCGGGTTCGAAACGGATCGGCTTTGAACACGCCACCATTAAACAGCACATGCGTCGGCCGAGCGGGCCCTTCATCGCTGCCGTGGCTCTGCAAGAATGAGGCAAGATGTTTGGTGATTGCGGCATCGGCCTCGTAAGGCAAACCAACTTCCTGGAATCCAGACGCTCGATTGCGAGCGGGCTTGTCTTCCACTTTGCAGGCGGGAAAAAAGCCATCGGCCAGTAACTGCAGGGTGACTTCTTTTGCCACGTCGACGGTGACTGTCCCGCCAATCAGTTTGCTACCACGACCCAAAACCGAGATTGGATGCTTCTTTGGCCCATCGGCGGTGAGCAGCACTTCTTTAGCCTGACGGCACGAGTGCCAGAGTGATACTGATTGCCACGGATCGAGGTTGACTCCCTTTTTGGCAAACAATCCCGCGACATGGTGAGCCAGTGCCAGGTCCATGTTGTCGCCACCGACGAGCAGGTGGTTTCCCACCGCAACGCGTTTCAGCGTCAGTTCGCCTTCTTCTTCAGTCACTCGCACCAAGGTCAGGTCGGTCGTGCCACCGCCAACATCACACACGAGCAGTGTGTCGTTGACCTTTAAAACTTTGCGCCAGCGTTCCCCGATCGTCGTCAACCAGGCGTAAACAGCAGATTGCGGTTCTTCTAAAAGGATCATCGCATCGGGTAGCCCCGCCGCGGATGCCGCTTCTCGGGTCAATTCCCGGGCACTCGCATCGAACGACGCGGGAACCGTCAGAATGACCTGCTGATCGGCCATTAAGGCGTCGGGATGAGCGGTCTCCCAGGCGGCGATCAGATGTTCGAGATACCGCCGCGATGCTGTTACGGGCGAAACCTTGGGAATGTCGTCGCCCGCGTTCCAGGGTAGGATCGCCTGATGCCGGTCAACACGACTATGGCATAGCCAGGATTTCGCGGCACTCACCGTGCGATCAGGAAGTTCGGCCGATTGACGCAGCGCCATTTCACCGACGGCGAAATCCCGTCCCTGCGCCCAGGGAATGTCATAGGCCCCCGTTGATCCTTCGTGCTTGCTCGCCAGATACAAGAACGAAGGAAGTAGTTGGCGATTCTCCACCATTCCAGGTGCCACCAGTTGCGGAATGGGCAACAGTTGGACCTCGGGCTTGTCGACACCCAGGGGTGCGTACGCCAACGCGCTGTTGGTGGTTCCCAAGTCGATTCCGATGACGTATTTGGCGGGCATAGACGAAATTCTTTGTTCGATCGACACATTTGAGAGATCAAGACAACTTTCGCAGTCTCGCTCAAGCGAAGTCCGGATCACGCACAGGTCAGGATTTCATGACTCCAACCGACTCAGCCCGAACCTGTCGGGGCGAGTCCGGCCAGACTCGCCCCACTGGCAGCTTCGAACTACATGGCCCCCTCGTCACGATTCGACCACCAAGGAAGGCCGACGCCCCCTTCGATGGCCAGCGTGCTTCCCGTCATATAGTCCGCATCGTCGCTCAGCATGTAAACAACACCCTTGCCGATTTCTTCGGGACGCCCCAAACGCTTCCAAGGCAGCGTCTTCGCGCCTTCGACGAGTTGCTCTTCAGTGAAGAACTTGCGTTCGCCTGGCGTATCGATCCAGCCGGGATGGACGATATTCACGCGAATCTTGTGTTCGGCCAATTCAATGGCGGCGGTGCGTGCCATGTGATCGATTGCCGCCTTCGCCATGTTGTAGGCCATCGAACTGGGAATCGCGAGAATCGCATGGGGCGAGCTGATAATGGCGATCGAGCCACCGCTCTTCTGCTTGACCATCTGGATGGCCGCGGCTCGCAGTCCGTAGAACGCACCCCACATGCCAACATTGATCGTGCGTTCGAACCCAGCGAGATCGGCTTCGATCATCAGTTGGCGATCGCTGTAGACGGCGTTGGAAACAAACAGGTCAATCGATCCGAACGCCTTGACGGTTTCGTCGACCATCTCTTCGACGCGAACGCGATTCGAAACGTCACCTTGCAGGATGATGGCCTTGCCGCCGAGTGACCGGACTTCCTTCGCGACCTCTTCTGCTTCATCCGGATGTGAGTAGTAGTTGATCGCCACGTTTGCACCCGCGCGTGCCATTTCCAGGGCGCAACCGCGTCCAATCCCGCGTGAAGCCCCAGTCACCAACGCATTCTTACCTTTGAGTCTCATCCCGACAGCTCCTGAATCTGATTTACGCGCCACCAAATTTCGTGGCAATTCCCTCTTGCGAACGGATTGTGTCGGATTGCGCGTTCCGACGCGAGTCCTACGAGGCCCCCATCGCATTCGTTCGGTAATATCCTGAGCCGGATTGTTGAACTGCAAGTGTTCACGCAAATTCCATTGCGAAAACCGAACCGATTACGCGGGGAACTCGAAGTAGAAGCCCCTGAGATCGCATCGACGCATTCCTCTACGAGTCACTCTCCAACCCCGAGAACTGATGGATGAACGCCAAAACAGGGGGATTCCGCAACATGATTCGGTGGTATCGGCAACGCTGCAAAGGAATTTTCCGCTCGTTTTGGCATCCATGTTGATTGATGCCTTTCGTCCGCGCGGACAAGATGTTGGTGGCAACGGATAACGAGAAATACAAGTTCGATCGGATCGAGGCCCTCTGGCGAAAGTGATCTATGAGAATCGCATGCGTCGTACTGCCGTTACTGATTTCCTGTTGTGTGCAACGAGAGATTCAGTCCGCCGAACTTCGAGCGGGTGTCGTCCGAGTCGACATTACCCCGCCGCTTTCATTGAACGCCCCCTTAGGCGGTTATGGCGATCGAATGAACAAACCGGCGACCGGAGTTCATGACCGGATCTTCGCCAAGGCCCTGACGCTCGACGACGGGCCGCGAAAGTTTGTCGTCGTCACTGCGGATATGCTGGGATTCCCGCCCACCTTCAAGCGGGAAATCGTCAAAGAGTTAAACGATCCGCAGTTCACATTGGGAAATCTGATTCTGCTGCCCAGCCATTCTCATACGAGCGTCGAGATCAATGCATTCCACCCTGGCAACACGTTCAAAATTCCACAGGTGGGAATCTACAGTCAACCCGTGCATCGATTTCTAATCGAGAAATTTGCCGAAGCGATCCGCAAGTCGGGAGAACACCTTGTCCCGGTTCGAGTCGGAACCGCCAGTCAGGCCCTTCCCGGCTGGAACCGCAATCGTCGCAACCAGGATGGATTGAAGGAAGAAGATCTGACGATGACGCGAATCGACGCCCTTGACGGAAAATCGCTCGCGGTTCTAGTCAACTTCACAGCGCATCCGACGTTCCTAAGCTCCGAGCAAATGGAGTTTTCGGGGGACTGGCCCGGACAACTGCAAACGACTCTCGAATCGTTAATCGGTTCGTCGACGACCGTCATGTACTACAACGGGGCCGAGGGAGATCAGTCTGTCGTCGCACGCCCCGATTCCGGAACAAGTCGCTGGGAAAAGATGATCCGGTATGGAACGGAACTCGGCGTCGTGGCAGGACAAATCTTTTCGAAAGTCGAAACCCAGCGAGAGGTCGTCTTTGAGTTTCATCGCGAAGAGTTTGATCTGCCGCCCAACAGTTGGCACCCTCGATTCAAGGAAACAGGTGGTAAGGAATATGGCTTAACCGAAGAACTCCTGAAGGAAATGCTGCCCAAGATGTATCCGCGCAAGACGGCCAGCGTGACACTGCGTCTGGGCGATCTACTGTTGATTGGCGTTCCGGGCGAGATGGTGGCGGAACTGGGACGAACGATCAAACAGCGCGCGGCTCAGCAAACCGGAGCCGCCTATCCGGTCATCGGTGGGATCGCGGACGAATGGGACGGATACATTCTTTCCGCTCCCGAATATCGGCACGGCGGCTATGAGACGAGTGTCAGCTTCTACGGCGAGACCTTCGGCCAGACGATCGTCGACGGTGCACTCAAAGGAGTCTCTGCGCTGCCCGCTGTACCGAAATCAAAGTAACGCACGCTCATATCTGGACCTTCGAGTGGCATATCTAGACCTTCGCGGGGCCACGAGCAAAGGGAATTGCCGAATCTCGGGGCTTCCAGCGCGGTGCTCGTCCAGCCCCTGCCAACCGACCCGTATTTGAAGCCCTGACGCACCAGGCGCCGCAGAGACAAGATTGTCCAATGCCTTGGGAGCAAGAACGGTTACTCGCGCGCGACATGACAGTTGACGCACGAGTTGGCGATGGCCTGCGGATTGATTCGATGCCCTTCCTTACGGAAGGGTGTCAATTCTGCGTGGCACTGCCGGCAATCGGTATTGCGTTCAATCACGATGCGATGCACATGTTCGAAGTGCCAGTAGCTGGGCCGCGACTTGGCCAGATCGGCAGCCAGATCATGACAACTGGAGCAGCGGACCGAGTCATGAAATGAGCTGTTTGAGGCCTGTTTGAGGTCGGTGAGAATGGAACGCGCGGCAACCCGGCCGGTGACGATGCAAGGACCCAGGAACGTGCCCTCAAGTGCCGCCTTGCCATTGATGCCGCCCAGACCCGTCAGTTCTCCGACGGCATAAAGCCCAGGAATCGGCTGTTGCCGGTGATCCAGCACCTGACACTCGAGATTGATGGCGACGCCGCCCATGCTTTTTCGCGTCAAAGGAAACGCTTGCATCGCGTAATAGGGTGGCGTCGACAGTCGTGGTGACGCGTTGTTGGCGTATGCAGGACGCCCAGGACCAAATCGCTGAAAATCGTCGTCATTCCCCTTGTCGACCAGTTCGTTGTATCGACGCACCGTTTCAACGAGATTCTCGCTTGGCAACCCCGTTTTTTTCGCCAGTTCCTCGAGCGTCCCGGCCGACTTCACGAGCTCTGGGTTCTGTAGTATCTGTGCGTCCACCTTTTTGAAGTCCACCCAATCCGAGCCAGACACGACGAACTTTGGCTTCGTGGCTTCGTCAAACACGAACCACAACGTCGCCTGTTTCTGCGCCAGCAACTTGGGCATGACCTCTTTCGCCCACCCCCAGAGGTTGGCAAACTGTTGCCCTTCCGAATTGACGATCATTCCAAACATATTCGCGGCGCTCAGACCTCGATTGGTGCCTGGATAGCGAGGATCAGGAATCCCGGTGAAGTAATTCCATTGGTGGTCCATCTTCACAAGCTCGCCCCCTGCGGTTTCCGCGAGACGGTGCCCCTGCCCCACAGAATTGCGTCCCGAACCAACGAGAATCCGATCGGGAAAACGAAACTCGGCTGGCCAGAATTCGCGAACCATTTCCAAGTTGCTCTGAAAACCTCCGGTGGCGAGCACAATATGCTTCGCCGCGAAATGATGTGTTTGGCCTGTCCTCAGATTCCGCCCCATGACCCCCGTGACACGGCTGTCGCGAATGACAAGGCTTTCGACCTTGGTGTTCCACACAAAGACGAGATTGTGGTGTTCCAAGCATTCACGGTAGATCGGAGTCACCAGCCCCAGGCCGCGACCGGACGGTTGATGCTCGCGCTCAACCGAATTGCCCGGCGATGAACTGAGTTCGTCGAATCGGACTCCCAGATCCGTGATCCAATCGAAGATCTCGGCTCGCGAATTCTCAACGTAATACTTAACCCATTCCGGCTCGGCGTCCTCGCCAAACCGAACGAAATCCTGATAGGCAAGTTCGGGAGAATCCACAATCCCCTTGGCCGCCTGTACGGGAGTCCCGACGATGCTGACCGCCCCTTGCGACATGACCGCATGGCCGCCATAGACCGACGACATTTCGATCAGACAGACATGGACGTGACTTCGGGCCAGCTCCAAGGCGGTACAAAGCCCCGAAATCCCGCTTCCCACCACAATCGCATCGTAACCCGTGACCTCGGGTGAGCCTGGTTCGATGACCCTCTTGCCACTCGGCGGAAGCCCCTCATCGCTCTCGTCAGACCAGCCACTCGATGGGCTCTGCAGCCCTTGAATCGCGTCCCGGCAAGACGTCAGCGGCAATGTGCACGTGAATAACAACAGCACCACACAAATCCGCCGCGTCGGATTCGTTCGATTCTGGCGGAGCATGACGGATCCTTCGTCTGTAGTCTTGGACAGAATGAGAGCCCCTCTGACAACCGTTCAAGGGCACTTCGGGAAGCGAACGTCGTTCGAAAACACCCGGTCAGTAGAAACATCCGCAAACGATCACCGCAACTGTGTCGGCAAACGAATTGCCAGAATCCGAAGTCGCCTGGTCGCAAATCGAATGCGGACTAACTCGAACAGTCAACCGTCCTGACGAATCGGAATCCGCCGATCAAAAGATCACGATTCTGCGTGCTGGACACCGTACGCGGCACGAGTTATCAACTTCGATGCAAAGGTGTCCGCCCGCTTGCGTGCAGGTGAATGGCCGTGTTGCTCGCCCCAGGCGCATGATTGACACCTTGTCCTGCCCCGTACTCCATCCCAACCCGTTCCGCTCGTACCACGCAAGTGACCCAATAGGAGCAAAAGTCCAAACATGAAATATCGACGATTAGGGCGAACAAACTGGATGGTCAGCGAAGTCGGCTATGGAATGTGGGGGATGGCCGGATGGACAGGTTCTGACCTCGAAGAAGTCAATCGGGCTTTGCGGCGCTCGGTGGCGCTCGGCTGTAACTTCTTCGATACCGCATGGGGTTACGGCGCCGGAAAAAGTGAGGGAATTCTGGGTGACCTTGTTCGCGATTTTCCCGATCGCAAGCTCTTCACTGCGACCAAAATTCCTCCCAAAAACTTCAAATGGCCCAGCCTACGCGAGTTTTCGCTCGAAGATTGCTTCCCTCCGGGTCACATCGAACAATATGTCACCGACAGCCTGAAAAATTCCGGCCTGTCGTCATTCGATCTGATGCAGTTCCATACGTGGGAAGACTCGTGGCTTAAGGACGACCGCTGGTACCACACGATGTCGGACCTCAAGTCACAAGGCCTCTTCTCGTCGATCGGAATTAGCCAAAATCGATGGGAACCCTGGAATGGTGTGGAAGCGGTTAAAAGTGGGCTGATCGACTGCGTTCAGGTCATCTACAACATCTTCGATCAGAACCCAGAGGACGAACTGTTTCCCGCCTGTCAAAAATACGACGTGGGTGTCATTGCACGCGTGCCGTTTGACGAAGGGACCCTGACAGGAACACTGACGAAGTCCTCAACGTGGGCCGAAGGCGACTGGCGGAACAGCTATTTCGTTCCCGAGAACCTGCATGCCAGCGTCGACCGTGCCGAAGCGCTGCGTCCGCTGATCCCTACCGGAATGACCATGGCCGAAATGGCGCTGCGATTCACACTCTCCGAACCAATTGTGGGAACCGTCATCCCGGGCATGCGCTCGATTCGAAACGTCGAGGCAAACATGGCGGCGAGTGACGCCGGCCCGTTGTCGGCGGATCTCCGGAAAAACCTCGAAACCCACCGTTGGGTCCGCCAACCGACGGAATGGTCGCAGTAGAGGGAATGGTCGCAGCAGAGATTGTCTCAAGCGGATTTCCCTCATCCGCCTCTCCTCGTTTTCAAACGCGGGTTCTCGTTGTCCTTTAGAAGCCAGCGTGTGCCTCGAACCGAGGTCGCACAGGTTGGGAACGAGGGCATCCGCCAACGAATCAGGAAAAAGGGAACGCCAAGTCGCAAAGGCGCCAGGGCGCAAAGGACGGAGTTATTTGTCGTTCTCCCCTCCTCTTTGCGCCTTTGCGTCATAGCGTTGAATTCCCATCGTCCAAACACGAAATAAGGGGCGCCCAGTTTATAATGAAAACACACAAGGCATCCTTCGGCGATCAAGCGACCATGTGCCCCCCTGGACCGGCGCGATGAAATCAAGAGGGCGGCACGCTGCTCGAACGAGAACGGGGGTTACAAACAGCTCCGATTTTGTTGCCGTGCGGAATTGGGTTTGCTCGATTTCCGATCATCGGATAATGTCTCGACGTCAATCTGCCGGGCCGCCTGTTCATTCTCATCGCGCAAGCGGTGCATCGTCGTCCGAGAACGATTCGATCCGAAGATTCGATCCAAAAGTCCAGGAATGTAACCCCATGCATTCGATTTCCATCCGAACAAAATTGCTGATGTTTGTGGCGGTCGCTTTCAATGCGACGGCCCTGCCAATCTGGGCTGCCGATGAAGAGGTCCTTCCGACCGCTGCGACAAAATCGGACGAGACTGAAAAGCCCCCGATCGACGAAACGCACCCGCTGTATAAACTTCTGGAAGTAGCGTACAAGTCGCGCAATGCCCTGGACGACGTCAAAGACTACAAGTGCGTTTTCTCGAAACGTGAAGTCGTTCGCGGGAAGATGATCAAAACGTCGATGAATTTGAAGTTCCGAGAAGACCCCTTCAGTGTCTACCTAAAATTCATCGATCTGAATGCTGGCCGCGAGGTGATCTACGTCAAGGGCCAGAACGAGAACAACATGCTCGTTCACGAAGCCGGTGTGAAATCGTTCCTGGGAACGTTCAAGATTGTCCCCACGGGACCGGATGCGATGGCCGAGAATAAATATCCCGTCACGCAGATTGGCCTGAAAAACATGCTGGCCACGGTCATCAAGCAGTGGGAGGCGGAAGGCAAGTTCAGTGGCATCAAAACACAACTGCGCCCGACGTCCAAGCTGCCTTCCGGCGAAGTCTGTACCGTTTACGAAGCCATTCACACGCAGCAATTCAAAGAATTCAAATTCCACACGACCCGCCTGTTTGTCTCAGACGAAACAGGGATCGCCATTGGAGTTCAACAACTGGGATTTCCGGGAAAGAACGACAAAGAGCCACCGGTGGTCGAAGAATACTTCTACAGCCAGTTGCAGGCCAATTTGAAATTGACTGACGCTGATTTCAATCCGAAAAACCCCGGCTACGCGTTTCCATAATGCCTACTGCCTCGAATTCTACGCCACCTGACGTCGCCGAATCGATCGCTGGTTTGGTGCCAAAGCTTGCGTTGGTTCGGCGCGCGGGGAAATCAATTGGATTCGTCCCTACAATGGGAGCCCTGCACGCGGGCCACGTCAGCCTGATGGAACGTGCCCGCGCCGAATGCGACATTGTCGTCGTCAGCATTTTCGTCAATCCGACGCAATTCGGCCCAAGTGAAGATTTCAACCGGTATCCTCGACCGCGCGAAACGGATCTTCAGATCTGCGGCAATGCCGGCGTGGACTACGTATTCTATCCAACGGCGGGTGAAATCTATCCACCGGGCTATCGTACGTACGTTGATGTTGAAGGCCTGTCGACGATCCTGGAAGGCGCCATTCGACCAGGACATTTTCGCGGCGTCGCGACCGTCGTCACCAAACTGTTCTTGATCGTCGGCGCAAACCGTGCCTATTTCGGACAGAAGGATTACCAGCAGCAACTTGTCATTCGCACAATGACACGGGACCTGAACATTCCCACCAAGGTCATCGTGTGCCCGACATTGCGGGATCCTGATGGGTTGGCAATGAGCAGCCGGAATGCGTACCTGTCGCCCGCCGAACGAACGACGGGACTGGCGATCTCTCGCTCACTAAAGTTGGTCGTGCAGAGATTTCAAGCAGGGGAACGCGATCTTGAACTCTTGCGAACGACTCTGTCAGCCAGCCTGGCAAACATTGAGGGGTTGGCCGTCGAGTATGCGTTGATTGTTGATGGCACAACATTGGAAGACGTGACAAGCGCGGGACAGGAACTGGTGGCGCTTGTGGCAGCACGCGTCGGAAAGACGCGCCTGATTGATAATATGGTGCTACAGCCTGACTCGTGATTGTCGTTCGCGCAATCAACTTCGACGTGGGCGTACGCATTTGAGCTGGGAAGGTCAAATTATGTACCCGGTTTTATATCGAATCCCGCTGGATCTTGCCTGGGACCTGGGACCGCTCGGACGCGTACCATTCTTTGGGTTTGGCATCCTGCTCTTTGTCTGGGCACTTTACGGCGTCTGGATGTTCGTGTCACATCGGTCGGCACATCGCGCCGATCCGGCGGTGCCACAAAACCATTCTTGGCTTGTGACGTGGGGATTAATCGCGGCAGCCATTGCATTCGGGATCCCACGCTTGCAAGGGTTTGCCCAATTCAAAGACGGTGTCCCCATCTTTGGGTACGGACTGATGCTGTTCATCGGATTCACGGCGGCTTCGTCGCTGGCCGCCTGGCGAGCCGAACGCGAAGGCCTGTCGAAAGAAGTGATCTGGGACCTGGCAATGTGGCTATTCATTCCAGGCATCGTCGGAGCACGCCTGTTCTATTTAATACAGTACGGCGACCGCGTATTCGCGGGTGTCCCGCTGGCGCAGTGGCCATTCGTCGCAGTCAATTTATCGCAGGGCGGGATCGTGCTCTACGGAGCCCTCTTGGGGGGAGCCGCCGGCTATTTCTCATTCTGCTTCCTGCGTCGCATTCGCCCGCTGGGACTGGCCGACATCATCGTTCCATCGGTCTTCGTCGGGATTGGATTCGGACGAATCGGATGCTTCTTGTACGGATGCTGCTACGGCGCCCAAACCGATCTGCCATGGGGCGTCAAGTTCCCTCAAGGAGCGATGGCGTTCATGGCCATGGTCGAAAAACACAAACTCGACGAAACGGCCCTATGCACCCCGGCACTGCATCCGACGCAGATCTACAGTTCGATCGACGGTTTCATGATTGCGGCACTCACGACATGGTACTTTTCGCGTCGGCGTCGCAATGGTGAAGTACTGGCGGTCGCCTTGATCATCTACCCGATCACCCGTTTCTGCATGGAACTTTTGCGAGCGGACGAAGGGGGACAATTCGGAACGTCACTGACAATTTCTCAGTGGATCAGTATCGCTTTGTTCATCGTCAACCTGCCGTTCATGTATTACCTGTCGAAGCGCCCTGCCGTACGAGACCCGATCTTGATCCCCGGCGAATCCACACCGCTTCGCGCCGCCATGGCCGCCCCTTCAACGCGTTGAACGCGAACACCGAGATTGGGCCTCGCCCAAGACCGGGAATAGAAGAATTCGCTCATAACAATTGCGACGATTGTGGTACTCGTTTTTCTGAAAAAAAGGCCGCTTTCGAGTTCATTTCCGTAACCCAACCTCGCTCGTATCCGATCATCCTCGCAGAAATTGGTTTAGGTCGAAGACGCCGCTTGACATTGCCAAAGAACTCGATTAATGGTTCTCTCGCAATCAGTCGACCTGAAAAGAACGAACGAAAGCGGTTGTTAGCCAGTCCAGTTCGATCCGCTCGGCGATAGTCTTCTCCCGAATCGATCGAAATTGTGACTGATTTAAAATTGGGTTCACGAAGTCCTTTATTTCCGAAGTACCGAGGTTTGCTCCGATGACCAGAGTCTTGCTCGAAGAAGAACATGCGCTGGCCGCTTGGCTGCCAAACACCCCAGCGGTCCTGTTCGCCAGCGCGGTTGCCGGCGTAACCGCCGCTCCACGTATGGCCGACGACGAAGACGCTCCAAGCGATGACGACGAGAGCTTCGGCGACGATGATGAATTTGAAGAAGATGACGATATCGATGAACTTGACGAAGATGAAGAAATCGAAGACGACTTCGATGAATTCGACGACGAGGAGTTCGAAGACGAAGATGACGATTACGACGACGATGATGACCTGGATGATGATGACGACGAAGACGACGACGATGATGATGACGACTATTAATCCGTCGAATTCATGCATCGACGCGTCCACCCTCTGACGAAACCGTCTTTCAAGACGCGCTTCCAGGGTGCAAGACGCGATCGTCCACTCGAAAAAGTCCGCCGACGCTGGGCGTCGCGGATGTCGATGATTAATCTGAGCACCGGTCAGCAGATTCTGCCGACCGGTGTTTGCATTTGCCCGCTACGAACGCCGCCGAAACGACTTGAATGTCGTGGCTTGTTGTCTGCATGTCGTGCGGCAATTCCGTTTTGAAGCAGAGGGGAGTGAATCTTATGCATGGGCTTTGGGCTCAAATCGAAGAAGCGACTCAGTCGATTCGAAATCATTGGAAAGGGACGCCCAAAGTTGGACTGATTCTGGGGACCGGACTCGGCGGTCTGGCCGAGCAGATCGAGCAAGAAGCGACGATCCCTTACTCCGAGATCCCTCACTTCCCAGTCTCGACGGTTCAATCACACGCCGGGCGGCTCGTCTGCGGGACGCTGCGAGGCACCCCCATCGTCGCAATGGAAGGACGCTTTCATTACTACGAAGGCTACAGCCTGCAACAAGTCACGTTTCCCGTTCGCGTGATGAAGAATTTGGGAGCGAAAGATCTGCTGGTGACCAATGCCGCCGGCGGAATCAATCCGCAGTTGGACCTTGCAGATATCGTCGTGATCGAAGACCACATCAACCTCATGCCGGATAATCCCCTGCGTGGCGTCAACGATGATCGACTTGGCCCGCGCTGGCCAGATTTGTGCGAACCGTATACCCAGTCGCTGATTCAAACGGCCCGTAAGTCGGCCCTGGAACTGGGGATTCACGTCCATAAAGGTGTCTTTGTCGCGGTGTCGGGCCCGAACCTCGAAACGCGTGCAGAATATCGCATGCTCAAGCAGATGGGGGCAGACGTCGTCGGCATGTCCACCGTTCCGGAAGTGCTGGTCGCCGTCCATGCCGGCATGAGAGTCCTTGGATTTTCGGTTGTGACCGACCTGTGCCTTCCCGATCACCTCGAACCGGTCGATATCCCAAAAATCCTGGCCAACGCGGCAACCGGCGGCGAAAAACTCGCCAAACTGATCCCCCGCGTGATCGAACAACTTGGCTAGCCCACTTGGTTCTCTGCGCCTCCCGCGCCTCCAGTGTGGTCTCTCGAAGTACGCAAACGTTCGGGTGGGTCCAGCGGAGGAACGGGACGCACTGGAACACTGAGAAAACCCAGAACGACAACTCACCTCTGCGGCCAAAAAAAACGGGCCGTGCGAGGCGACTTTGATGCGGCTTGGTTACGATGTGCGTCGTCGCAGGCGAGGTCCGGTTCAACTCTGGCTGGACACTAGACCGCTTACCGAGAGGAACTGCATCCATGATTCGATCGTTTGCCTTGTTCATGTTTGGCTTCGTCACCCTGATTGCCGCCCAACCGGCCATCTCTCAGGACGCGAAACCCAAGCCATTGAAAGCGCTGCTGGTCACCGGTGGCTGCTGCCATGATTATGGCAACCAGAAAGACATTTTGAAGAAGGGCATCGAAGCGCGAGCCATGGTCGAAGTCACGCAAGTGCATACGGCCGACACAACAACCAAGGCTCGATTCAGTCTTTATGAAGACCCTAACTGGGCCAAAGGCTACGACGTCGTGCTGCATGACGAATGCACCTCCGACGTGGTCGACCAGACCTACGTCGACAATATCCTAAATGCACACAAGAACGGATTGCCCGCCGTCAATCTGCACTGCGCAATGCACAGCTATCGCCTGCCAGGCAAAGAAGACTGGTTTGAATTCGTCGGAATTCAATCCGCCAAGCATGGTCCTCAAAAACCGATCGAAATCACGTTCATCGATCGCGAGCACGCCATTTCGAAGCCGCTCGAAAACTGGACGACCATCAACGAAGAGCTCTACAACAACTTGAAGGTGTTTCCTGCGGCCAAACCGTTGGCACGTGGACGCCAGGACACCGGAAAGGGTGTCGACGACTACGTTGTGGCCTGGACAAACCAATTCGGAAAAGCGCGCGTCTTCAGTACTACTTTGGGGCACAACACCGAAACGGTGGCCGATGCCCGGTATCTGGACCTGGTGACACGTGGATTGCTGTGGTCCTGCGACAAACTCAATGCGCAATATCACCAGCCACTGAACGTTTCGCCTTAGTCGTCGCAACAATCCGTCCAAAGTTGCGACCATCTGACTCGAATGGCAGATGCGCAATTCGTGGAACGCCTGATGAGAGTTCGCAACTCGTGGCCGCAAGGTTTTTGCGGCCACACCCCCTCATTCGGGACGGAATCGTCGAATCGATTTGACTTCTGCATCGAAAACGAGCACTCTTTTCAGTGCCATTCACGTCGATCCCTTCGGATGAACAACATCTGTTCTTCACAAAACCTTAACATCGGCGGTTTACACTTCGCGTGCTTTGGGACGTTTGAAAACGGAGAAGTTTTCGACGACAACCATCAACACGAGAAGAATTTCGCCGGCGGAGATTTCAGGATGAGGTTTTGTGATATCGGTCGACTCGCATCCCGCTGGATGGTTGTCACCGTCGTAATTTTGGCCGGCTGCGAACTCAAAACGACGCCAAACAACCCCACCGCGTCAACAAGCCTTGGCGAGACGGCAACAAAATCAGTCTCCCCCAGCAACGCTGAGTCCGAAACAATCAGCGCCGAAGGCTCCAGCACCGTTTATCCCATCGCTCAGACGTTCGCTGTCGAATTCGAAAGAAACTCGAAGCACAAAGTCAGCGTCGGCCGTCAGGGAACGGGGGGTGGCTACAAGAAGTTCGTGAATCGTCAGGCCGATATCTGGAACGCCTCGCGAGGCATTGACGAGAAGGAAATCGAAGAACTCAAATCCAAGGGGATTGAATGGCTCGAGCTGACGATTGCCGTCGATGGAATCGTGATTGTCGTGAATCCACAGAATACATGGTGCACGGAAATCACCTGCGGACAATTGAAGCGGATGTGGGAACCTGACAGTCAGGTCAAGACCTGGAAAGATTTGAACGCCGATTGGCCCGCGGAGCCCATTCAGCTTTATGGAGCCGATACAGATTCCGGGACATTCGAATACTTTACCGAAGTGATCAACGGCAAGAAAAAAGCCAGCAACTTTCAGTACACACCCGCATCCGATGACAATATTCTGGTCACCGGAGTTGCGAGCAACAAATTCTCGCTGGGATACATTCCGTACGGCTATTACGTCGAAAACACCGAGAAACTGAAAGTGCTGAACGTTTCACCTTCCACTTCGGAAACAGCGGGTGCAGAGCCCGCAGTCGTTCCGACGGATGATTCGATTCTCAGTGGTGAATACAAGCCGTTGTCCCGCCCCTTGTTCATGTACGCGAGTCGGTCGTCATTGCAAGCACGCCACGAAGTGGTGGACTTCTTGACATACGCTCTTTCGGATCAGGCCCAACCACTGATCCGAAAACGTGGCTTCGTGCCTGTCCGGGATGATGTTCGTCAGGTGATGCAGAAGCGCTTGAGCGAGGCAGCACCGCATACAAAAACCGAGGGGAAATAAGGAACAAGCCCACGGCAATGGGATTGAGGTCGCCAAGTCGGCGTACCTGAGAATCGATCCCGTTCGAAGACTTTGTCGAATCGCACCGTTTCGCGGTATTCGATTTTCAAAAGGTTATTCTGGTGTTCAGCGGCGGACCGACTCGATCGGAAGAAACCTCGTCACTACGACGTAAGGTTTCGTGGACGCGCGTCCGCGAGCAGATCATCCAGGGGGTGCTCTTCCTCTGCTCATTTCTGTCGATCGTGACGACGCTTAGCATCATCTATGTGCTGGTGACCGAGTCGTTGTTCGCGTTTCCGCCCCACAAGGCTTTCTTTCAGGAAGTGAGTTTCTACGAATTCTTCACGGAAACTCGTTGGACGCCTCAGTCAGACGGCCCTCAGCAACACTTCGGCGTATTGCCGCTGGTTTGTGGAACGATGTTGATCACGGGGATTTCGGCGATGATCGGCCTGCCGATGGGGTTGATGATTGCGGTCTACCTCAGCGAATATTCCTCTCCCAGATCGCGACGCTGGGTGAAGCCTGCGCTGGAAATCTTGGCGGGCGTGCCGACTGTCGTCTACGGTTACTTTGCCTTGCGGTTCTTGACGCCGATGGTGATCGTCCCCATTTTCCAAGATGGACTTGGCCTCACGGTCCTGGGGAAAAACGCCTTAAGTGGCGGCATCGTCGTCGGGCTGATGATCATTCCGATGGTCGCGTCGCTCAGCGAGGACGTGCTGCGGTCCGTGCCTAATAGCCTTCGCGAATCGGGCTATGCCCTGGGTTCGACGAAGTTTGACGTCAGTACAAAAATCGTCGTTCCCGCGGCGCTGTCCGGTATTCTTGCTTCATTCCTACTTGCACTTTCCCGTAGCATCGGTGAAACGATGGCCGTGACGATTGCGTCTGCAGGTTTTCCGACCATCACGGCTAACCCACTCACGCACATCCAAACGATGACCGCGTTCATTGTCGAGGTCACACAAGGCGAAGTGGTGACGAATTCGATCCAGGAAAAAAGCCTGTACGCCGTAGCTCTGATGCTTTTCATCATTACCATGATGATGAATCTAATTTCTCAGTGGGTGCTATCTCGATTTCGTGAGGTCTATCAATGAGCCTTCACGGAGAAATCTACGAACGTCGTCTGGTGTGGCGACACCGGATGGGCAAGGGATTCGAATGGCTTTGCCGACTCGCAACCCTGGCCGCGTTATCGACCCTGGTCATGTTGCTCGGATCCATCCTCGCAACGGCCTTCAGTCCGGGCCGCGGAAAAGGTCTGACACCGGTCACGCTTTCAGGTGGCAGCCAGACGGCAACAGGCACAGCGAACACGGAGGCCAAGTCGCCCGAGATCGATATCAAATTTCGAGTCCGTGCCATCTTAGGTGGTCGATTCGTGCGAACGGATCAACCAGAGCGAACCGTCAAAGAATTCTCTGCCGACGAGATTCGGCACGATCAGATTCGATTTGATCATGATGGCAAACGCAAAGCGCCGGTGTTTGATCTCGAGCGGATATCTGCAGGTGGTTCTCCTGTCCTGCTCTCCAAAATTGGAGTCGAACCGCAGCCTCCGAATGAATTGATTCCTGACGTTCATGCCCCCCCGCCGTCAAAGACGTCGGGCTGGCTGACTTGGAACTTTCTCACACACTACAATTCTTATGATCCGCTTGAGGCAGGCATTCTTGGCGGGTTGTGGGGAAGCTTCTGGTTGATCGGCTTGACGACGGTGATGGCCGTGCCCTTGGGTGTGGGCGCTGCGGTTTATCTCGAAGAATATTCCAAGCCGACGCGCCTGACAAAATTGATCCAATTGAACATCGCCAACCTGGCTGGGGTTCCCTCGATCGTTTATGGCATTCTAGGCTTTACGGTGTTTTCCCGGATGTTCGGCATGTTTGACCGCGAGAAAACGGTGCTGTCTCTCAAGCCGTTCTTCTTCGCCCCCATCGACATTCCGTTGCCACTCGGCCCCGTTGTCCTCTCGGGGGCCTGCACGCTGGCCCTTTTGAGCTTGCCAATTATCATCATCGCCTCGCAAGAGGCACTGCGATCCGTGCCGGCGTCGTTACGTCATGCCGCCTATGCGCTGGGTGCGACGAAGTGGCAAACAATCTGGCATCAGGTCCTTCCTGCCGCCTTGCCCGGAATCCTCACGGGGGTCATCCTGTCGCTCTCACGAGCGATCGGTGAGGCCGCGCCACTGATGGTCATTGGCGTCGCAGCACAACTGAGTTATTCCCCGGGACGAATCACTGGTGTGGGTGATGTCGTCCAGCATCCTGATAAGTTACTCCGGGCTCCATTTGATCGATTCACCGCGTTGCCAATTCAGATTTACAGTTGGATCAACGAGGCAGATCAGAACTTTGAACATGTTGCCGCGGCGGGTATCCTGGTCCTGCTGGGTTGTTTGCTCTCGGTGAATGGAATCGCCATTTTCATCCGGCAGCGTTTTCAGCAAAGAATCCGGTGGTAGGCAAGTCGCCGACTGCTTGAACTTCAAATACGAATTCAGTCCATGGCACTCGTTAAGCGATTTACGCAATTTGTTGATCCCCCCCGCGATAGCGGTGTCGCGGGCCAGCCATCGAACGGAGAGCCGACGTCGACTGTGCCGAAGATTGAAACGTGCGGGATGAGTTTCTTCTACGGAACGAAACAAGCCCTGCATGATATCAATCTGCGGATTCAGAGCCGTGCGGTCACCGCGTTGATCGGTCCTTCGGGATGCGGAAAGAGCACATACCTGCGATCGCTGAATCGCATGAATGACATTGTGGAAGGAACGCGCGTCACGGGCGAAGTACTGCTCGATGGGGAAGACGTCTATGCGCGTGACGTGGACGTGGTGTCATTGCGAAAACGCGTGGGAATGGTCTTTCAGAAATCGACGCCATTTCCCAAATCGATTTTCGACAACATCGCGTTTGGACCACGAATCGCCGGACTGACGCAAAAGTCGGAATTGCAAAATATTGTCGAGCGGTGCCTGAAGCAGTCGGCCCTGTGGAATGAAGTGAAAGACCGCCTGAAAGATTCAGCGATGGCGCTGTCAGGTGGACAGCAGCAGCGTCTGTGCATCGCACGGGCCCTTGCGACAAACCCAGAAGTCCTGCTGATGGATGAACCCGCTTCGGCGCTCGATCCGGCATCCACTGCCCGAATTGAAGATCTGATTTTTGAACTGAAACAGAACTACACGATTGTGATCGTGACTCATAATATGCAACAAGCGGCCCGTGTCAGTGAAGTCACGGCGTTCTTCTGTGCCGGACGGCTTGTGGAGGTCGGACAAACACGACAATTGTTCACGAATCCGACTCAGAAAGAAACGGAAGACTACATCACTGGACGGTTTGGATGACGTTCGGTTGAAGCACGATGGCCGTGCGGCCCGATTTGGCTTCCCTAGCCAATCCCTATCGCAGATGGCGAGAACATACACTATGTCAATTCATTTGATTCGCGATTTAGACCATCTGCATCGGATGATTCTGACGATGTGCGCCAAGGTCGAAGAACTGATTCATTCGGCCGTCGATGCCCTGCACAAACCCAACTATGAACGCGCCCGCCAGATCATGTCGACCGACGACGAAATCGATCGGATGGACGTGGCGGTCGAAGAGGAATGCCTAAAGCTACTGGCCCTTCACCAGCCGGTCGCCATCGACCTTCGTCGGATCACTACCGTGCTAAAGATCGGCGCGGAACTGGAACGCGTGGCCGATTTGGGCGTCAGCATCGCTGAGCGCGCCTGTGGAATCGCCAGTTGCGGCGAAATTACCGTACCAGACAATCTGAAGGATATGTCGCGTCAGGCTCTCGACATGCTGCATCGCAGCATTGACGCCTATGTCCACCTGGATGTCCGCACCGCGCGCGAGGTCTGCGTCCAGGACGAATCGATCGACAACTTGAACCGCGAAATCATCGAAGAATTGAAGCGGTTGATGCAAACTCAACCAACATCCGTTGAAGCGGCATTGCATTTGTTCTCGGCGTCCCGACAGATTGAACGAATCGCGGACCACGCGACGAACATCGCCGAAGATGTGGTCTACCTGGTGCAAGGTGAGATTATCCGTCACCGAAATCGATTTACGACAGTGGCGTAATCGTTGTTTGATACCTGGCGATAGGCTTTGTGACCTTGTCGCAAAGTGAATTTCGCTCACATTCAATGCTGCGAACGCGGCCAATCAGGCCGCACCGGAGACGTCGACCAAACGAGGACCGAGGATCGGACGGTTTGATCGCGCCCCGCGCGTTGTCTTGGAACAACGCGCGACGGCTCGTTGAAGTTCCGTTCATCTAGGTGCCGTGAATCCGTGATGTTGCGGGCCTTCACTCGGCGACTTTCGCCGCGCTGAACATCTTGCCCGCAACGGGCCTGTCGTGTTAGAGAAACTATGAGCAAGACGAAGATTTTGATTATCGAAGACGAACGAGCACTGCAAGAAGTGCTCGTCTACAACCTGGAACGCGAAGGCTTTGAAGTCGCCGTCTCGGGCGACGGACAAGACGGCATCCGCCGTGCGCGAGCCACTGAGCCAGATGTAATTTTGCTTGACCTGATGTTGCCAGTCATCGACGGACTTGAGGTCTGCCGCCAACTGCGCGCCGATGCGAAGACACGCGGAATCCGCATCCTGATGCTGACTGCACGCAGCGAGGAAGTCGACGAAATCGTGGGCTTCAATATGGGAGCAGACGACTACGTCACCAAGCCATTCAAGGTCAAGCCGCTAATTCATCGAATCAAAGCGCTGCTAAGACGAACCGCAACCGATCAACAGTCGCGTGAATTCGTTTCCATTCACGGAATTGAAGTCGATCGGGTCAACCATATTGCCAAATCACGAGGTCAGATTCTTGATCTCACCCCGACCGAGTTCCGGTTGCTGTGGGCCCTGGCGCGAGCCGCGGGACGACCGTTCGGTCGTAATGAATTGATGGACCACTGTCGAGGCGAAGACGCAAACGCTCTCGAACGGACGATCGACGTTCACATCCGCTCGCTCAGACAAAAGTTAGGCGAACTGGGTGAAGTGATCGAGACAGTTCGCGGAATTGGATATCGATTCCGTGGCGAGACCGAATCCGCGACGAATCCCACGACCTCCATCGACATCCCTTAAGGCGTCGCGGACCAGAAACGTGCAGGCGAGGAGATCAGACGACGAGTGCCATTGGTGCACTCGTCGTCTCCATGAACCGTCATTGTTGGCCCTCAACTCTTGTAGTAGAAGGTCTCCATCTCAGGAGCATCCCCTCCAGACTTCATGATCTGTCGGTCGGGATTCGCCGCCAGATGCTGCAGAATCTTGTAGACCCATTCGACGTTATCCGCCACGGACAGGGCTTCTGAGATTTGCTCGGCCGTCTGGGGCCCTGGTACCGATTTCAAGTGAGCAACGATCTTCAGTTCAAGCTCCAACACGGCGGCCGCCGCTTTCTTGCCCGCCTCAACCCCAGGTTGATGATAGGCGTTCACGTTGATCAGTTCGGCGTATAGTCCAACCGCACGTTCGTACAAGGCAATGAGCGCTCCGACGCTGCGCGCGGTAACCGCATTGATGGTGATCGTGATCGTATCACGTCGGTTCTCGCGAAGGGCTTCGCGGGTTCCGAGCATCAATCCGTGCAAATAGTCGCCCGCCGTAATTCCTGGTTCGACGTCCATGGATGGCAATTCGCGATCCTTCAGCACCTCGATGAAGGTCGCAAAGAAATTCGGTAGTCCGTCACGCAACTGCTGGATATAGGCATGCTGATCCGTCGAACCCTTGTTGCCATAGACGGCGATCCCCTGATGAACCGTCTTTCCCTGGCGATCGAGTTCTTTTCCCAACGACTCCATGACCAGTTGCTGCAGATACCGGCTGAACAATGACAGTCGATCCTTGTATGGCAGGATCACCATGTCTTTCGCTCCAACGCCGTCGCCAATGTGATACCACATCGTGGCCAGCAGCGCCGCAGGATTCTTCCACGGGTCAGTGATTCGAGTCAGGCGGTCCATCGACGCGGCACCGTCCAATAATTCCATGATCCCGATCCCCTGCAGGGCGGCTGGCAGCAAGCCGACTGCGGACAAGACGGATGTCCGACCACCGACCCAGTCCCACATCGGAAACGTCTTCAGCCAATTCTGGCTCTGGGCGGTTTGATCCATCTTGCTGCCCGCCTGAGTCACGGCGACCGCATGTTCGGCGAAGCTCAAGCCGGCTCCTTCGTAGGCCTTTTGAACCTCAAGCATGCCATTGCGCGTTTCGGGTGTCCCTCCCGATTTGGAAATCACAACGACGAGAGTTCGCCCCAATTGTCCGTCAAGTTCCCCGAGAGTCGTGTCGATTCCGTCTGGATCGGTGTTGTCGATGAAGAACGGCAGGATTGGATCGAGCGGCGATCCCAACGCCTGTGCGACAAACTGTGGGCCAAGCGCTGATCCACCGATGCCGATGAGCAACAGAAACTGGAATCGCCCTTCGGCCCCTTCGATGGCTCCGCTGTGGACCTGATCCGCGAATTCGCGAATCGCCATCTGCGTACTCTGAATCTCGGCAGTGATTTCTGGTGTCGGCGCGAGTTGAGGCGCGCGCAACCAATAATGGCCGACCATCCGATTCTCGTCGGGATTGGCGATTGCTCCACCTTCGAGCTTCTGCATCGCGTCCAGCGCTTCGGTCATGCGTGCAAACAATGAAGCAAGTTCGCTTTCGGCGAATCGGACGCGACTGACATCCAGTGAAAACCCGAGTTCGCGGTCGGAAATCAGGTATTGGCAAAATCGCGACCACGCAGATGACGTAGGCATGGCATGCACTCCAGATGATGAAACTCGGTTCGATTTCTCTAAGATACAACAAGCCGATCAGGGAAGTAAGCGTCGTATTTTTACGGCTTTCCGTATCGTCGGATGCGAGTCCTTGAATGTCCCCTGCTGACCACTTCCCGCACACGCATCCCGCAGCCAGTGCAAAAAGATCGTCACAGAATCAACGCAACCTTCGTGCCATTCCGCAAGTCGTGGGCACTCAATGGGAAAAAACTCAATTGCGAGCCACAAATCGCCACACAAACCACCACGCTGTCCGGAAATAGATCGATGTCGATGGCAGACATCCGCAACGCGTCGCGCGCCTGTCACAGGTGAAGATCCTCGTCACGCGACACGGCGCCTCGAAGGAGGCACGCTCTACCGAACAAATGTCACTCGCACAATCGCCCAGCGTCCTTTAGAAACGTGATCGTCCAAGACTGCAACTAGAAACAAATCACAGCGAAAGCGAACAAGGAAATACGAATGACGACTGCCATCGATCCAACTCCAACAATCGATGAAACGATTCGAGGGCGCCGCACCATCGGTGCGTTTCGGCCAGAGGTTCCTGCGCCGGAATTGGTCGAAGCGTCGCTTGATCTCGCGCGATGGGCTCCAAATCACAAGAAAACAGAACCCTGGCGCGCCTACTGGCTCGGTCCCGAGACGGCTCGCGGCGTTGTCGAGCTGAATTCCGCCGAGATCCAAAAGAAAAAGGGCTCCGCCGAAGCCGAATCCAAACGCAAGGTTTGGGCCGCAATCCCCGGTTGGATCGTCGTGACCTGCGTCCGTTCGAACGATGCGTTTCAGCATGAGGAAGACTACGCGGCCTGTTGTTGCTTCGTGCAAAATCTCTCGCTGGCGCTGTGGTCACGGGGGATCGGGTCAAAATGGTCGACGGGTGATGTGACACGCCATCCGGACTTCTTTCCACTGGTCGGCATCAATCCCGATTCCGAACGAGTTGTCGGACTGATCATGTATGGCTACCCCGCGGTCATCCCCGAACAGACTCGGAAACCGTTGTCCGCGTTTCTAACCCGCAACCCATGACGTAGCGTTCGTTTGATCTGTCCCGCGATTAACAACATGCCTTCGAACGTGCAAGGAAAAATGACTTCATTCCTGACGCCAAGAGAAAATGACGGAAGCCACTTGTCATGGGTTGCCAGCCCGGAATGGCCTTGATTGAGGCTTAAGGTTGCGTCATTCTATTTGCATGATCGTGGCCGAGATGGTCAAGGATTCGACGCACCACGGTTGCAAAGCATTGTTCATGCGTCGGGCAATGCCATGTCACAATGCAAGGAGTCGGAATGAGCCCTGTCGAGGAAATGACCGACGGTGAATCACCCGAGCACCAGTGTTGGCTGGGAGCGGAAGTTCCCAGCCTGCTGCCGGCCGCCTGGGATGAAATCCAGCGACACAAATGGATTGAAAGTGAGAAGGCTCGCCGCGATGTCGGGCATGCTGCGGTTGTCGATTGGCTCGGGCGTTTCTGGTGGCGTTTCTGTCGCTGGCGACGGCTTGAGCATCTTGAAGGCGTGCGACGCTGGTACGAGTTCTCGCACGATGACTTTGCCAAAGTCTTGCGGGCAATTCTCGAAGATGACCGCTTGACGCTGGTCATCATCGAGCTGATGAAAGCGGATCACCTGCGCGTGATGAACGATCTGGAAGTCATCGAGTGGGCACGTGACGTCGGCCTGCCGATGGAACGTGTGCTCGAAGTGCTTGGCGTCATTCATATCAACGTCGCACGGCTGGACCCGCCCATCGAATGGTTACGCCGTGGCAACAGCCATTCCGTGACTCGAACACTGAAGTCTTGAAAGCGAGTCATGGCCTGGCATCAATTGCGGCTCACGCTGCCTGCATTTCGTCGAGGTTTTCACCTCATCACCAATCATGTGGTTCATGCACTGCCCGAACTGCAGGAAACACGAATTGGCCTGTTGCATGTGTTCATTCAGCACACGTCGGCCTCACTGTCGATCAATGAAAACGCCGATCCAGACGTGCCACGGGACCTGGAAGCATCGTTGAACTCGATCGCTCCGGAAGACTTTCCGTACGTCCATACCTGTGAGGGGCCCGACGATATGCCGGCTCACGTCAAATCGTCGCTGCTGGGATCATCGCTAACGATCCCGATTACAAATGGCCGTCTGTGCCTGGGAACGTGGCAAGGGATCTACTTGTGCGAACACCGTAATCACGGCGGACAGCGATCGCTGGTGCTGACGATTCAGGGCGAAAATTGAAACATTCGCGACGATTCAGCATTTCCTGCCACGCGTGAGCCGTGCGCAAACACGTTGCCCCAAATCGCGAGCGATCACTTCGGATCGCGTGAGTCAGGTTCGTCCTGCTGAGGAACGGGAACGAGTTCGTCATCGAAGGGATCTGGTTCATCGAGATCCAGTTCGCGTGGCGGAATCAACGCCCCGTTCGGGATCGCCGCAGGCTCTTCATCGTCGCCGGAAACTTGCAGAACCGCCTGCTTCACCTGGCGATCAGGGGCCTGCAAGAAACTCGCCTGGACGATATTTCGTGACTCGCCTGGCCCTGCTGGCAGTTTTTCGGGAGGCCGCGCTTCACCTCGTGCCAACTGAGTCTTAAGCGTGGATCTTAGTGACAGCTTCTCCGATTCTTGCTGGCCAGCGATCAAAACAACATCGTCGACGATGTGTCGATTGTGTTCGCGTCGCATCGTGACCTTCGCTCCATAGCGACCGTCACCCAGCACCACCGTCACTTCATTTTCGCTCATGGCCATCGACTTGAGCGGAGCTTGTAAGAACGTATCCGCCGACATACCCGAATTCGGAATGAACTTGGATTGAGCCCAAACCATCTTGTTGAAATCGTTCGAGGAGTTCGCTCGGACCAGATCTAACGCTTCGTCCTGCTGATCTGGATCACGTCCGAGCGTGATCCCCGACGCAAAGTCTTGGATCGGAATTAGAACTTCAAGAGTCGTTTTGACGGACGACGGCACACCCGACATCTGCCATTCGATATCGTCGACCATGAACCGACCGCCTTCATCCGTTAACGAGTAAGTAAAGGGCTTGCCCCCCTGACGAACTTCGACTTTGGTCAGCGATCCCTTAAACGTCGCCGAGACGTATTCGACGTCAGGAGAATCGAAGCAGTCCAAAGGCATCGCAGGGGCCGTCGCATCGTTCAACTTGCTCCAGACTCGATTGGCGAAATCTTGCGTCGCACAGTGCTTAATTTCGTTCAACTGACGTCGCGAAAGTGCATCAATAAAGACTTCCAGCATACCTTGCGCGGTAAAGAGTGCCGACAGACGTTTTTCTTGCTTCGTCTCAATCTCATAGATCGTGACGTCGGAAACTTGGAACTTGGACGGTGTGTCGGTCAGTTCGTCGGCCTGACGCTGCATGTCGATCTGAACGAACTCTGTCGAATTCCGCAGCGTGAAGTCGGCTCGATTGCCTCTCAGACGGACCTGTAGCTCATGCTCGGGCAACTGTGGTTCAGGGAGCTTGGCCTGCTTTAAGTCGGCCAGCGAAAGACTTCCGTTAAAGAACTCCGGCGAGCAGATCTCACCGAGCTTCTCTTTGTCTTCGTGCTGATAAGCCCCGAGGAATTCCAGACAGCGATTCACCGCTTGGGCCAGATGATAAACGGAGGGCAGCTTTTCATCCTCGTCCTTGGAAGAGATTCCGACGTTGGCGACTTGCCATCGTCCTTTTCTCAGTTCCATCGTCAACACCGTCTCACCGGTCATCCGTGGCAGCCTGACAACCGCATCTTTTTCGTTCATGTGAGCCTGCGGGTGGAACTTTCCACTCTTCGGCTTACCACTCGTCACCTGACGGGTGACCTGAGCCAGAAATGACGGAGGCAATTCGGAAAGCGAGGCGCGGAATTTGGGTGATGCCACCGCCAGGATCTCTTCACGGTCGACGCCCGACCAGGCATCCATGAATTCTCGAACTGTCAGCAGGAGGTCCATCTGCTCAGAAACGGACTTGTAGGCTTCAATCCCTTTACGCTTTTGCTTCAAGAAGATGTCGTCGACGACCCATTTGCCGGAAGAGTCGCGGGCCAGTTCGTAAAAGATCTCTTTCTTGTTTTCACCCACTTGGACGGTGACGCGTTTCTTATCGTCACCCACTTCTTCCACAGACACGATGGACGTTTTGCCGTCGGGAAGGTTGAGAATCTTGAAATCTTCGAGTGATTCGGCGGTGCGCAAAGCCCGCTTGTTGAAATCATCTGACGTCGTCGCCTTCAGACGTTCAAGATCCTTCGCCTCAAGGCTTTTGGCGAACGCGGAAATTGCGCGATTCTCCATCATATGCGCACAGCCAGCACTCGTGCCGGCCATGCCAGATGCGAGAATGAGAATCCACACAAAGGTGCAATCTGCCCGAGACATGCGTGCCATCCTTGGCGAACCGACACGAAGGGCCGCGTCCGTTCAACAGTCTGACAAAGGGGAAATACAAAATGGGAGGTCGGCCTTCTCCCAGATTCCAGAATTCTGGTCAAGATCAGGTCTGTTGTATCAAACACACAAATAGCCGGCTTCCGAAAACTTCTTGCCGGAATGGACACGAATAGTGTCTTGTGCAGCGGAAACGGCCGCAGATCATTGAACATGATCGACGGCCGTTTGCCTGTGCGTCACAAAGAAGCCTCGCTTGGGGTTACTTCCCGAGAGTTTCCTTAAACAGCGCTTTCATTGAGGCCCAGCTCTTCTCATCAGACTCTTTGTTGTACTTCAGTGGGATACCGAATTTCTTGCCGACTTCGTCCGCTTCCGGAACCGTGAAGCTGTGGACGGTGTTGGGATAGTTAATGAACTCGTACTTCCCGCCGTTCTGGTCCAATGCGCCTTTGAAGTCTTGAATGACTTTGGCCGAGATAAACGAATCGTCCGCACCGTTGCAGATCAGCATCTTGGCTTTGACAGCCTTCACTTGTTCTGCCGTTGGAACCACGAGTGCACCATGAAAACTGGCAATGGCCTTTAGATCTGTACCGGCGAATGCCAATTGCTGAACCGTTGAACCACCAAAGCAGTATCCGATGGCAGCCAATTTTGTCTTGTCGCATTCTGGCTGCGACTTCAGGACGTCCAATGCCTCGGTCCCGCGTTTGCGCCAATCCTCGACATTCATCCGCACCGTGCCGGCGAGCGCACTGGCATCTTTCGGATGATCGACAAGTTTTCCTTCTCCATACATATCCGCCGCGAACGCGATGTATCCAAGTTCCGCGAGCTGATTGGCTCGTCGCTTCGCGTAGGCGTCCAATCCCCAGAATTCGTGAACGACCAGCACGCCAGGCCGAGGCCCTTGGATCGCGTCATCCCAGGCAAGGTAGCCGATGCACTCCACATCGCCATGTTTGTACTTCACCGTCTTCGACTGAAGCGCCGCATCCGCTGTCGCCGCAAGTGCGAAAAACCCCATCACCAACACAATCATCCGGACCATTGTCGTTCCTCCTGTAGAACTTCGATCGTCATACCTTTCGGTGATTGAATGGTAGCTTTCGCACACCGCATTGAAAACGAATTCATGGATCACGCGTCCTTCGCACGAACACTCAACGCGTCGAGAGCGCTTCCTCAAACAGTTCCTCCAACCGCTTGATTGCCCGTTCTGGATTGAACATCTCAAGGACGTGCTCGCGCGCCGCTTCGGTTCGCAACCGAACTTCCGCGGGATGGTCCATTACGTCGGCGATCGCGGCCGCCATGGCCGCCACATCACCGGGGGGGACCAACGCCCCCAACCGACCGTGATCCAAAATCTCGGCAGGGCCGCTGGGGCAGTCGGTCGAGACGCAGGGAATTCTGCTGGCCACAGCCTCAACTAAGGCATTGGGCATGCCTTCGTACAGCGACGAAAGCACGAAGAGATTTGCATGTCGGTAGTGAGCCACGGAATTGGCGACGAATCCTGCGAGCCTGACGTGATCCTGAAGCTGAAGAGTTTGAATCAAGCCGCGTAGTTCGGCTTCGCTTTCGCCTTTACCGAAGATGATCAGTTTGAGCGAACGCCCCTGGCGATGAACAAGCTCATCGATCGCTTGCACGAGATCGCGATGCCCTTTTTGTGGGTGCAGTCGCCCCGCGGTCACGACAAGAAACGGCACATTCTCTTGAACGGTGGGCACTGAATCGGTTTCGGTCACGATACCGGGCAGCATGTTGGTCGCGACGCGAACCTGAGCCGGATCAAGCCGAAAGTACTCGATCATTCGTTCACGGAGTCCTGCGGAATTCGCCAAGACGATTTTCGCCGATTGATACGCACGCCGGGCAAACCACCACCACAGCGTTTTCGACCCGCGGGCGTGCAGTTCCAACTCAGGTTTCGGATCAACGACACAGCACGAAATCCGAGGCGTTGCCCGCAACAGACAACCGCCAGCCGCATCCAGTGTGGCAAGATATGTCCGATCGTACACGAGGTCGATCTTCTGCTGGCGAAGGATGTGCGCCAAATGCCAGTATCGCACGAATCGCGTCAGCTTCAGCTTCCGAAGCAGTTTTCGGCCGCCGCTTTCGGGTGTCTCATCCCAAAACGCAAAAATCGGGACATCCATGGGAACTTCGGGCAGAAGCTCACCCTGCTTCATCGCCAAATAGAGCATTGGTTCGAAACGTGCACGATCAAGCCGCTTGAGGATCTCGACGACCTGCCGTTCGGCACCGCCGCCCCCCATCGTGCCGATGACAAACAAGACTCGTGATCGCGGCAAAGGGGACATACAAAAATGGTCCATTCGAACTGAGAATCAATGACGAACACGGACTTCGTGCGACTCGTGACGATATGAAACGGATTCATTGATTCAACGGGTGGGTCCATCCGATCGGCGGCAGCGGTTGAATTGTCCCATCCGCAAATTTCAGCTGACATTGGTCACCACGACAGATCTCTCCAATCTTCGTCACGGCCGTTTGGCATTGCCAGTCTCGTAGCAACTTGCGACCGTCCTCTGGAGAGACGCTAAAGAGCAATTCGAAATCTTCTCCGTCACTCAGGCCGCGGAACAGGGGCGCTGGCGTCAAGAAGTCAGGCACCTTAGCATTCTCGATATCGAATGATTTTTGAGCCTGGACGGAGCCCGCCCCACTGACTTCATCTCGTCGATGCGCATTGCGAACCGCATCGGTCAGCGGGATCTCAGAGGCGTCCAAGACCGCCCCCACCTGGCTGGCCTTGAGGATATGATGCAAGTCGGCGGCCAGTCCGTCACTGATATCAATCATCGCATGGATTTCCACCAAACTTGCCAGTTGCCGCACTTCATGCACGCGAGGCGTAAACGTCAAATGTCGTCCGGACGGTAAGCTACCCCCCAATGCTCCCGTCACAAATAGCCAGTCGCCCGGCTTCGCACCTTGACGGCAAACGGGAACAGGCCCCAAAGGTTCACCCATCACAGTCACGCTGATGACCAGCGGCCCAGTCCAACTGTTGGTGTCGCCGCCAGCCACGACGACATCGAATTCGTTGGCCAGCTGCAACAGGCCCTCGTGAACCTCCTGAGCGAATGACATCCCCTCCGTTTTAGGGAGTGCCACGGAAACAAAGGCGACCGTGGGTCGCCCCGCCATCGCAGCGATATCGCTGAGATTGACGGCCAGCGCCTTTCGCCCTGCCAGACGTGGCGTCGCGGGAGGAAAGGTGAAATGAGTCCCCTCCATCAGCATATCGATCGCAACCAATGTGGCGCGATCGCCGGTCGGTTGCAGGCAGGCTGCGTCATCCCCAATCCCCAGACTGACCGGGGGGCGATCCGTAACACGCGACCGAATCCAGTCAATCAATTGAAATTCAGGACGACTCATGACAAGACCTGAGATTCTAAGCTGCCGTTCCGCGGGGCGTGGAACGGATAAATGCCGATTGTGGGAGCCCGACGACGAGGATTCCGCGCCATCTTTTCGTCGATCCGTGTCACGGACAAGGCCTTCGTCACTCGATTTGACCAGAAATATCGAGATGAATTCGCCCGACGACACATTTGCTGATAGGATTAAGGGTCTCCAGTGGAGCCTCCAACCTTGCCAGCAGAGTGGCTGTGCCACGGGAGTTGAAGACGATCACCGGATTTGAAAACGATCAAAGTCACGAAAAGCAGGAGCGAGGGGCGTGCCCACCTACGATTATAAGTGTGATGCGTGTGATCACGTATGGGAAGAGTTTCAATCGATTAAAGCGGCACCCACCAAGAAGTGTCCAAAATGCAATAAATCGAAAGCCCGCCGTCAGATCGGTGGCGGAGCCGGGCTGATTTTTCGAGGTTCAGGCTTCTATCTGACCGACTATCGCAGCGATTCATACAAGAAGGCTGCCGAAGCGGATAAGAAGGCGTCAGGTGGCGAATCGTCATCGAAACCAGACTCGGGATCGTCGCCGAAAAGCGATTCGGGCAAGAAATCGGACTAGCGCCTTGTCACGTTTGAAAACAGGGATTTCCTCGTCCCCAAGCTACCGTTTTTGAGCTTCCTCGTTACCAAGCACCGCTTGGTAACGCCTCGTGCGGTCTCGGTTTCAGAAAAGCGGGAAGGCAGCTGGAGCAAACTTCTGGGTGTACGAAGCGTTACCGAGCGGACGCATTGTAGCGAGAAAACCTGGTCGCGAGGAAAACACTTCCACGCCATCGCGGCCGACACCAACACCAGAGCGTCTTAGAGCCAAGGAAATTGAACATGGTTCGATTGCCTGAATGTCCGATTTGTCAAAAACCAGTGTCGCCCGCCGTCGATTCGGGCGTGAGTTATGCGCCGTTTTGCAGCCGCCGCTGTAAGGAAGTGGATCTGGCCCGCTGGTGCGACGGCCGATATGCGATCGTCGAAACCCTGACAGGTCCTCGTCTCGCCGAAGCAATGGTCGACGAGCCCGATGCGGAGCTGGACGAGTACTGCGAGGAATAGTTCAGGCGCGTACCGATGCAACTCGCCCCATTCACATGCCGATTCGAGCGTGAAAGCCTACTAATATCCGTGTATGCGTGGCGCAACGGTTCCATTGCCGTTTTCTTTTCTGGATTGTCAAAGACCAGGCCCAATAAAAATTTGATCGCCTTGATCGATTTGTTTCGTATTATCTTATTTGACAACAACTTAAGTGTGCTCAACCCGATTCAACCAAGATGAGCGAATTGGGCATCTTGAGCAACATGCTTGCTCCACCGCTTTCGTGTGAGGGGCGGATTCGTTGCGAAAACGCGACCGCGTGCAAAGCCGCAGGGCACGTTCCATCGAGAGGACATCCGTGCTGCGCGTGATGGAGAACACGATTGGAAGCTCCCTTCGATCAATGCCCCGGCGTGGGGTTGAACTTCGCACTCAACGCAAATCCGCAAATTGATCGCCTCATCGCCACCGACCACGCGTGTTGATCATTCACATGAAGCGAACACGGATTGATCTTACGATCCCCGCCAATCGTGTCAGGACCAATTCGGTCCAATCTTCCAAACGTTTAGAAGACTCGTCGGAAATCAGAATCGCTCCGGCCAACAATGCGAAATGCCCCTCGCTTTGGGGCCTACTCGGAGAGATGTAAAACGGGCTATTGCCGCGACAACTGCACCAGGTTTCCAATCGCGCGGGAATTGACTCAATTGTCCCGACTGCGGAAGTTCAGCAACTGAGACTCAAGTGCGGGAACAGGTCCGCACATTCCTCGTCAGTAGACTTGTCCGCGTTTTTCAATCCACTCGTGTGCAGGGGAGTTTAATCATGTCACCTTCTCCCGAAGTACGGCAGTGTGTTTGGCTGTCAGAGAGACACTGAGCCGTCGGCTTGCAGAGTCGGGACACACCGGATCATCGACGCGATTCTGGCCGTTCGTCTCGCCGGTGGTGTTCCTGTTGGCAACCACGAACGCGGTCCTTGCATGGGCGACACGTCGGCCCCGCTCAGGCGTGGTGGCAATTCGCCTCGACCGTGTTCATTCTCGAAAGCGTGGCGACCTACCCAACTTTGCTCCAACGATGTTCGGGCACATGCACCGCGCCGACTACGACTGATCGCGGCGCCCCCCGGTGACTGGCAGCTGTGAGATGAATTTCAAGGAGCCTCGAACTCGGGGATACGTACGTATTTTGCTTGAGACAGGACCCTCCAGACATTCGGACATTCTCGAAGCCGTTCACAACAAGTACCCATGAATTTCAGGCAATTGACTGCGACACTACTTGACTTTCATACAAACAGATTCCGATCAATTGTAATATTCGTAGAAATAGGATCGAGAAGTGATTGCTCCAACCTTGCCCACAATCTGTGCGCAATGAACTCTCAATGCATCGTCAGCCCGGATGTGCGACGGAATGCCGTGAGCCACAACCGGACTTTCCGTGACGAGTTGGCTCTCACGGCTCGCCATGCAACACGCCACTTTCAAGCAAGAGTGTCCAACAACAAACGTTCGGCCCGAGGACGGCTTCGATGCATCCAAAGAGGCATCGAAGCGCCTGCGTTCTGGTTTGATTCCGACCTTTAACAACCAGCCCATCCTTCAGAATCCAATGACGCAACGAAGCCGTTTTACGTACCAGCCAATTCCTGAAATCTTCTCCTGAGAATCAATTAAACCAAAGGCACATCATTGCCTCGGAATCACTGGATTCACAGCGTCCAGTTCGACAGCATGGCGGCGCGCTTCCTCAGATGCTTCTTGCATATCAGATAGTTTGCAATTGATTGCCAAATTGGCCCAACTCGTGGCAGACTGAGGAAATCGATCGCACATTCGTCGAAACACCTTAACAGCCTCGGCATATTGTTTCCGATTCCAATATGCAACTCCGACGCGATTTAGGTGAAACGCTATAGATTCACTATCCGACGTCGCCAATTGATCCAACCATGCAGAATCTATTTCCTTCATTGAAATAAGATAGCTCGCAATGAGTTCAGGCGCCCCTGGCTGCTTGGTAAGACCATATTTCAGAAGCTCCGATACAATCTTGTCATTACTAAATCCTGAATAGAGCATGATGAGATCATTTAATAAGGATGCTTCTGGATTCGCGCCCCGCAATCGCTCAAAATGCTCAATGAGGAAGGCTGGGTCAGTGGCACCAAGAATCGCTCGCGCCACCTTGCTTTGCCTCACTTCGTACAAATGACGCGCCGCTCGAAACTCCAACTGCAAATCACAATCCATATTTCGCCGTTTATCGCCGTAGGTATCAACAAACGTTCGAAGCCCACCCTCGTCCAGAATCGTTCGTGTAAGAATAATACGAACAATATCAGAAGTCGAAAAATCACGAACAAGATCACTTTTTACAACGGGTAAACTATCCACCAATTTTTGACACCGCTCCATCGCTGCGGCGTCGCGATTAAATGAATCATTGGACGCGAGCAATATGGTGTCACCACTGGAAATGCGAATGAGTCGTTGATGTGGAAACACTTCGCAGATCGTCTGCACGATCATCGCGTAGTCATCTGGTGTAAACGAGTATGTTTGTATCCATTGCGCAAAAATCCCATGCGAATTGAGTTTTGCGCTAGCACTTTTATAGAACTCCGCAGTGAACAGATTTGCGACACCGGCAATCCACGGATTGGATGGCTCAGAGAGAATAATATCGAAACGCTCTCGAGATCCTTGAACAAATGCCCGGGCGTCGTCATACACGATCTTGAGTTGCTTTGAACTCTCCGCCGAGTGATTGATTTGCGAAAAAAAGTGAGAAGCAGAAACAATCGCAGGCTCTATCTCGCAACACGTGACCCTGGTGTTTGGAAAAAGCAGACTCGCACCAGAAGTTGTGCCTGTGCCGTACCCAATGACAAGAACATTCTTTGCATCTGGATTAAAAAAACGAGGTAAGTAAGCCAGCCCCGCTTGCATTGACAAGTCAACGGACGTCCCGCCATCAATTTTGCCATTCACGCGAAAAGAAACGGCGCCCGCATTCTTCGTAACCAACACATTGCACGCCATGCCTTCTTTAAACCACAACACTTCGTCGTTGATTTGATCTAGACTCCGATATCCATATAGGAACTGCCCCATATTGATGCGACGAGGATCATCAGCCTGCACCAGCACCAGACCAATCAACGCACCCGCAACGGACTGCAGAATGATCAACTTCCTGGTGGGGACACTTATCAGTGCGCACAATTGCCCAATAAGCAAGTAGAGCCCAACGGCAACAAGGAGTGACGTACGAGTTCCGACAGCCGGAACGAGCCAAGTCGAGGCCAAAAGTGCCCCGAACACCGTTCCTGCAGTATTTGCAGCATAAACACTCCCAACGGCCCCGACAGAATCTCGCTTGGATATCACTGAAAGATGGACAAGAATCGGAAACAGAACCCCCATAGCCATTGCCGGCAGAAATTCCACCAAGGCGCTCGCCGCGACGCAGACAAATGCGTTCACCCCAAAATGAGCGCGAAGTGGAACAGCCACAGCCGCAAAATCCGCGGCAAACGGTAGCCCCAAAAACCCCAACAATGATGCAGCGGCCAGACATGTGACAACATTGGCAAGAATGACACTCGCGTCGCGTCGCCTGAATGGAAGATGCTCGAACAACAGACTACCGCAGCCAATCCCCACCAGGATAACAACCAACATCGCAGAGAACGAGTAAGTTGAGCTTCCGAGAATCAGCGATAACTGGCGGCTCCACACTGTCTGCAAAATCAGTGCGGCGCAGCCCGTCACTACGGCAATCGCATAGATCACATACGTTGGCGGCACCGCGCTGGTGGAAAGCAGTTCATGGGAAGGCCATTGAAGTGGACTGGATTGGTTCGCAGAAGCATCCGTCGGAGAACAACGTGCCTTGATGTACACACTGCGTGCAGTGATGATAGCCAACAAGCCAACGACGCAGTTCGTAAAAGCTGTAACAATGTTTGTCTGCGTAACACCGATCCCGGGAAGCAACTGAAAACCCACGGTATAAGCCCCAGCTGCTGCTCCAAGAGTGTTCACGCCGTAAAGGCGAGCACTTGCCACAGCTAAATCATCGCTGGCGATGCGGCATCGCACCAAGAGAGGTAGCGTGGCTCCCATAAGAATACATGGCGGGCCAATGATCGCAAACGTTATCAGGCACCTCACGACAGAGTAGACGGCGGGCGTCTCGCGCAGCGTGGAATAGAATTGCACGGCGAGTTGCCAGACAAACGTTGTCAATTGGCGCTTGAAACAGTACCACTCGTTTGCACTTCAAACGGTACCATTTATCGGTTGATGTCTTTAATGGTACTGTTTGCCCTTCTATTCTTCGGCTTTGGACCCGGTGGGCGCTTTGGTATCGTTTGAACTTTTTTTCGATTTCTCTAAACGATAACTCTTGCCGGTGATTTGCACGACTTCCGCTCGATGCAGGAAGCGATCCAAGATGGCAGTTGCGCTGGGAACGTCGCCGATCAATTGGCCCCAATCGTCCAAGGGTCTGTTGCTGGTCATCATCGTGGAGCGAAGCTCGTGTCGCCGCATGATGATCTCGAACAGGTACTCACCTGATCGCTTGGGTAACTGCTTCATCCCCATGTCGTCGACGATCAGCAGATCCGGCTTGAGGTATCGCTGAAGGATCTTCTCGTGGCCTTCCATCGCCT
>NZ_JH636434.1:2526612-2607302 GCF_000255655.1 Schlesneria paludicola DSM 18645
GAAAACGTTCGCAACAACTGCGGGAAACTCGAACCACCGCACTGTTCTCAGGCTCAGCCGACCCGGTGGGCGCTTTGGTACTGTTTGGAGCCTCCGACCCGGTGGGCGCTTTGCCGGTGGGCGCTTTGGTATCGTTTGACGAATTTTCGGCCAAATGACGCCGAACTGCGCCTCGAGATACACCCAGCGACTCACAGATTGCACGCTCGGAGAGTCCGTTGTCGTGCAAAGCCTTAATCGAAAAGGACTTGTCCATACTCAGTTGATAAGCCATCGTCTTTCCAGTGGTGGGTTTCTACGAAAAGAAACCACTACTGCAAAACAAAAGCCCCTTTGTCTCAACTGGTACCGTTTCAAGCGCCCTTCACTGGTACTGTTTCAGCGCCCACTGACAAAACGTAATCTCAAGCGGGAGTAGTAATGCAAGAATGCCAATACCGAGCTCGCAGAAGCCATACCACAGCAAATGATTGTGAATTCGGGAACTCACAAGTTGCCCCGCACTAGCGCCAAGCCCTAAGCCCAATAGGAACGCGGACACTACGGACGCGAGCGCAAACGTCGAGCTACCCCAGACGTGAGAAAACATTTTGAACCAAAGCACTTCATACGATAGCCCGGCGGCGCCAGAGACGAAAAAGAGCAGAAAGAGGATAAGCGAATTGGCGGATCTTGTGGATTGAACGCCGCGCATGAGATCACACTCACTGTTGGACTTGGAGGAAAGGTGAGGCGAAAGGCTTGAAATCAGCAAGACAAAAAGGGAACTAATGTTCTTGCGGTTTTCGGAGCAAGGATGACACTCGATCTCAGTGCATAACAGCTCCTCGCAAATTTTTGTAGACAAAACTATCGAAACGTTGATTGATATCTTGGTCTCCGAAGAACAATCCGAGCGACCTCTGGGTGACCAGGTGGCAGACTCCGACGGGCTTCGCGGGGCAATGAATCAGCGTGGCATCAAGCAAATCACACCTCATTGAACTCGTCGAAAAAGGCTGGCATCGACAGGCGGTCGAAAAACTGCGTCGCAACAAGCATCGCTGAAGGATCGAACGAACAATCAGCTGGTGCGGATATCAACGGCATCCACTGGATTGCCGCCACGCCGTCGCCCCCCCCAAAAGTGCCTGATGCTCGGCTCAAAATCGCGTTGCAATTGCATCTACGTGGAGGAGGCGAATTCGCGACCATGAAAACAAGGAGTCCCCTTGGGAGCCCCTTGAACTCAACTCAACACGCGACAAGCAATACGCCGGAAAAACCATCCGAGAGTCCCTGCAATTAGCCCTCCGAGAAAGAAGGCAATCGGCGTCCCCAAGCGTGACCACGACGCAACGTCAGAACGGCCTTGGGATGAGCGAATAAGCCGCCTAGCCCATTCCTTAAGCGATTGAGCATGACACTGCTCGCCCTCTGTAACGAGGGAATATTGATCGTCGTTAATTCTTTGGATAACTCCCGGAAGGGTGATGTCCGCCAACGCCAGAATACTGGCATCGTCATTTGCTCGGACACTGTCGATTTTAAAATGAAGATGATTGAGGTGCCGAAGCCGCCCCTCTGGCGATTGCGCGGTGTAATCAAATGCGATCGTGCGTATCGACATTGGTATCTGGGCACCATCGCGAACGTCGCGATACTCATCGAACTCAACAGTCAATGCCAGAGCGCCGGTAGGTACATCATAGAGTTCGCGACGTCGAACAAGACCTCCATGATCCGAATCCACCCAAAGCACATCGACATGCGGGATTTCGATCACATCACAGTTGCGACCACCAATAACTTCCTGCTCGTCTCGGAGAGCGTAATCAGCATCGGCCGCGACCTCTTCAATTGAACGCTTATGGCCGTACATTTCGTGCTCTGCCACATCTAGAAATGGCCACCAACCCAACACGAGCATTAATTCGCCAGGTAGACTGTGAAGAAAACTAGGCGACACCGGCGCGGGATACCTGTCGACAACCCGATCCAACGGCCTCAAAACTTGCGTACCGTTGGGGCCCACAAATGCGATTTTCCGATATGGATCATCTTCCCACTCCATTGAGTCGTGTTCATGGCCATTATCAAGATAAAAGTGGCCTTGCCTGTCAGCCGCAATGACGCGACGAACATAGCGGGATGTCGTCACTGGAATCATTGTAGACCTTGCAAACCGATACTCGACATACAACGCGTGACGCTTTTCGTGCGATTCCAACAACTCCCGCTTCACCCCCGAAACCGTCTTCGGAAATTCTGCACCGTAGCCTGACACTGCCGGGTATCGACCGCAGAGCAACCCGAACAACGCGAGAACTGCTGTTCGGAAGCTCCCACGAAATCTCCCGCAAACCATCGTCCCTCCCCTCTCCTGCCTCGACATGCGAGCTTACAACCCCTACCAACGGCGCAAGCAACTTCAATGACCGTGCATCAATATTCACTTCGGCTATTATTTGCCGACGTGAATATTGCGTGCGCTCTCTCAGAGTCTTCGCCCCTTGGCCCGTCCAGCGTTGGAAGAAATGGTCATTTCGCGCCGCGTGGATTGCGCCATAGCCAAACTGCAATCGAGATCGCAAAGACCACGTTCAGAGCAATTAGCAAACGGGTCGGAGTGAAACCAAGGCCGGAAACCGCTGCCGCCCTGGCCAAGTCGGACGTTTTTGCTGGTACATTGTAAGTAACTGGCGTATCCGCGGTCGCATCTTTCGCAGTGTAGTCAAACACGGAACCTCCGGGCGCATCGTACCATAGCTCGAAGTCGGAATCCCCGAATGATTTTGGCGTAACCTTCTCGACTGAGTTAGTGATTCGCTGAATTGGGCTTTGAGCGATGTACGTCGGATGTAAGTCGCTTGCATGAACAAGGGTTTGAATCACCTTCGGAATCCATAAATCTCGATCTGGAAGTTTAACAAAGTCCTCGCACGAGGAATGGAATAGCAGCTCGCGATTTAGGGTCATCTCCCATTTACTTCTTACCGCGAAGCCAATTGCAGGATCCAGGGAAAAGCGATAAAGCCGCGTCGGGTTCAGCTCAGATCTTTCTGACAGACGCTGAAGGAGCAGTGACTGTCTCTCCCTGCTCTTACTCGTTCTCAAATGCGCTACTGCAGCCGTGATTTGATCGGGCGTCATTTTGCGCCTCGACCATGGATCCGGAGCCTCAATCGTCACATCATGCAACCCTCCTGGTTCCGAATCGGTGCTCCAGGAAATGACTCGGCCCTGCTTTGCAAGGTGCAGGACCAAGGACGATGTGGGCTCGCCGATTTCACGAGGAGATGCCGGTAGATGATATCCGGCTTCTTCAAAGTATGTCCAAAAGAAATGATTCCTGGATGTGGCCTTCCGCTTCGCCTCACCCAAGCTTCGGTCAACTGTGTCAATCGTCAACAACGACTCCACGCCCGACGCAGGGGGACGTCCTGAAAAGAGAATCTTACCGTTGAATGTCGCTTCTCCCGCAATCACTCCACTCGACCCTTGAGTGAGCCTTTGAAAAAAACGCCGCCCATCAATACGCACCAAGTATGATTCTGGTTCAAGAAACGACGGACTATTCAAAATTTGCAACTCAACCGGAAGATTCGAGGTCTCAGCCATAGACACACGCTCCGTAGCAATTATGAGTTCCAACCCATCAAGAGCCTTAGCATGTTTTTCAATCATTTGAGCGGCCCCTTCAGGGACCACACCAGAGGCTGGCGCCACTTCTGCCTGGTGCCACACAGTGGTAAGAAACACCACAAACGCGACACTATTCAACATAATACACCTCTGACCTATTTCTATATTTTGTATGAATTTCTCAACAGCGGCTAGCTACAATCGCTAGCTACCAGACTCAAGACTGCACCGAAATGAAGGGCTTTCACGACAAGTGAGTCTCAGCGTAAAAAAACACACACCCTACTTCTGAAAGACGCATTTCCAGATGCATTGGCTTAGACACGGCGACTCTCTATAGCACGATGCATTCACTCACGACTCGTTCCGAAAGCAGTTTCATGACGCAGGAAACCCAAAGATCTGCGCCAACTCGTTTCACTCCCCACAGCAGACTGCGTCCCCTGTCATCCGTTCCGAATTCAACACAGTGGCAGCCTTCTTTTTACAGCGAGACAAAAACCCAAACGAACAAACAATCCCGAATGCAATGCATAAGCCAGAAATAAGAGCGGAATCGTAAGCATACGGCTCTGATACGAGCGCATGGCCGGACCAACGAAGCCTGAATTCATCTTCTGTAAACACCCCTACAGTCATCCAACCAGCTGTAACCACCGTCACTTGATCGGGCCGTGCATACAAGACAACAGCGAAATACCCAGTCGACTGAAAGCCATCTCTCAGCAGAACAACTGATGGCTGGTGCAATGAGCATAGCTCTGAAAACGTAAGCGTTCGAAGCACCGTGCTTAGCCCCATTGAATGGCAGAGTCGCCTGACCTCCCCAAAGGTGGAATCCCCTCCCCCCTGCACAGGGAGCGCAGAGTGAGGTTGATCCCTGCCGAGACCATCAGACAGTGACGCCATCAGCCAGGCCGCATTGATTGCGTCCCTGGATGCACCCCTAAGCTCTGGAGGCCGCGCACTTCCGTTCGAAGGGAAAACACCGCTTGCAGCTCCCGCGATCAAGGCAAATGTGATTAAGAATCGCATCAATGGCCCCCTTCGGGCTAACGACGGAAACAAATGTATGCCAGGCCAATAATGTTCGTCAGAATACACAGACAAAGCACGCGACGCTCGGGAACCACTCTTGGCGACCTTAATATGCAATGCCCAGTCCAGTGGTCCGAAAAAAAACGCCATGTCCATCTTTCTTTCCTGCCCACCTGCGGCTCTATGACTGTTACGCCGTCCTCGTCGCTCGCAACAACAACGACGAAATGGCCAAAGTGATCTGTAACAGTCGCCGGAGCCAACAGCGCAATTGATGGACAGTTTTCTTTCGTGAGATCACTCGGGCTTAAACATCGAGCCTCACAACTGATTCCCTTTGAATTCAGAAATTCGACAAGCTCACGCAACGACACCGCATCAGGCTGTTTTTCAAAAAGGGCCATCGTGGCATCATGCCCCAAGGAAACGCCACAACACAAGCCGAAGGCCCAAGCAGCGCGAGGTCCACAGCGCATGCGAAGCGATTCGGCATGCGCCTTGCGGCTTGCCGGTTCATCTGCTGAATGAGAACAGGCCCCCTTCGAGCCCGTCAGCGTAAGAAAGGCCACAACGACAATAACAACAATGGCACACGGCCGATACATTATCATACCTCGCTTGCGCGACTTGCTTGTTGTACTCGTGCACGGGTGGCGCTGATCGCGAATCTCGACCGCAGAGATCAATTGAGATCTCGCCAGTAGGCACTATCGCCGCCCCCTGACGCCAACACTACGCACTTTGAGCCCCTGCATTCCGACCTGACGTGAAAACTAGCCCAAAACGAAACTCAATAGCGCCGCCGAGCTGCATCTCGGCCCTTGTTGAGTCCATCCGTGAACCACGAACCACCTTTCAAGCGCTGAGCCAAAAAGCCTCCACCCCGACGATATCGAGGAGGAGACCCGCGACTTAACTTCGAATAGCGTAAAGTCAAATCGATCCGCAATCAGTTATTGCGCGCATTTCCCGGGCTCGGCATGAAGATCACACAAGTCGGTGATGCATGCGGAACAGGTAGGATCATTCTTGCCCGTTCCGATCGAGCCGACACAATTTGCGAGCCCTTCACACTCGGACATTCTACCGCATTTTGAAGAGACTGCATTTGTGCAGTCGCCTCCTTTCAAGCTCTCCGCCTCACTCTGGGTCACGCCCCGCCCCGGAAGCTGCGACTGCGTCAGCGTCGCGGACGCAGCAGTCGATGCGATCAACGCCAGAGCACAAAACACTTTTCCAAGACTCATATCTTCCTCCTCTTCAACAACACGAATCGACATTCGTCGCCGAAAGGCACCTGCCTATCGATTGGAAGTGAGACGAAGCGATCCGTTAACCGCCAGCAACGCGTGCGTACATGGGCAAATACCGGGAACAAGATCTCGCTCAGGCATCGAAAGTATCTGGGGAGTAATCCAAAGCAAACCGCTTTTAATGGTAGATTCAGGAGGCTGTTGATCACGGGGCAGCATCTGCAGCCATTCCAGTAAATGGCCTCCTATGGTCAGCCTTTGCAAGAATGTTGGAGCGGGAGTGGCAAGCCGTGGACCAGCATTCTCAAAGCCGGACTTCGCCCAGAATGCTGGCCAGGAGCCATCCGGCAACTGTGATTCAACCGCCTCGGCAACACGCATACGCAGATACTTCTCGAGAATAGACCTCGTATCGTCGCGGAGAATCGCGGACTGACGGTCCACATGCATGATTGTGGTCAGCGCGAGCATTAAGTGTATGCCACTACACGATTCGCTCTTCAAAGGCTTGTCAATAAGCGCGCGAGTCAAGTCATCGAAATCAAATCGTTCCTGGTAGCGATTGCTCCAATACAGTTGAGGAGGAAGATACAGCGCGTATGCAGTCGCCGTCCAAGACAATTCTGATTGCTTAAGATGAAACTCCGCGAGCGATGTTTGCAACAGATCACTAACAGCAAACGCCCTGCCGTCTTCTCTCTCGGGGCCGATTGCGCATGATAGCGATACACCCATCTGCGCGATCGCGGCGAGGAATTGATCGCGATGTTCGGTTCGATCTCCACTCGATGTCTGACGCACCTCAAAGCCTCGCCAGCTATCCTTGAAAACTTCCGCGCCAACATTCAGGCGAATAATACGTCCGGCCTCATCCCGTTCCATCCACTCCCTAACGCCAGGCCCAACCATCGTTGAGAGGCGTGTTGCATGCAGTAACGCAGACGTGGATTGCGTTTGAGTTGACGCTGCGGAGACAACTTTCTGCGCAACTTCTCGAATTTCCTTTTCAGGGATCAGTACTGGTACGAGCTGAGGCTCGAGCGATAAAACCTTCGGCTTCCTTCCAAGAAACGGCGTGACATCTACTGCGCGGTTAACGTTGTGCTTCGGCCAGAAATCCCAAAGCCCTAAAAGAATGACTGAACTGGCCGCACCGACAAGGACCGCGTGCCATATTTTCGCTCGCGGATGCAGCGCGCGGAGAGTGGATGTCGACATCACTGTGCATTCCATCTAAATGACTAAGCTCAAACATCAGGCTACAAACAAGTGCGCCGCTTGAGTTTTACATTAAACTTTGTACCGACGACTGACACTAGGTCGGGCCCTTCGATCTCCTTGAGCGCGTAAGAACATTGCCTGTCCTGAAACGCATAACAACCTCCTGCGACTGCTGCTTTAGCCGCCCGTTTGTCTCATGCGATCCCTTTGAGTAGTAGTCGGCACTGTAGAGAATTAAATAAGTTCCTGGTGTCGCTAGAGGCTGTGTTTCTGGCGTTCGCCGCAGCAGAATTGTTGCGACGGATGTTTGCCACATTGCCAATTCGATGTTGCTACTGGGCTCATTCGCGTTGATCCAGTCGATCGCCTCGTGGAGGCCTTGACCCCAATCTAAGCTGCTACCAAGTAGATGGCGGTGTCCGCGTTCAGTGCCCCCGACAAAGTCGTTAAAATAAGCGAGATGATTCGGGTAAACGCTCATGGTGCTATATACAGAAAAAAGCAACAAGACGAAGAGCGTAGTCATCTTGACGGGCGACGCCATCAATAGAGACCCGGACTGCGCGATGAAGATCAGGAGCAAGCCGAGTGCGGGAAATACATATCGGAGATGTATATTAAACTCTGTCTGCGAACTGACAACAAACAGCAGGACAATCGCAGGGGCGAGCAACAGTAATTCATCGCGAACTGACACCGGCCGACTGCTCGACAGCAATCGAAGCACTGTCACGAGCACAAATAAACCCCAAATGCCGCAGGGCACTTTCACCAAAAGACCATAGAGATAGTAATACCACCAACCACCATGTTTCCATTCGCCACGGAGGTAGGATCTTTCGTGAAAGCATTCGAAATCTTTCTTCTGAGTGTCGAATCCAAGAAGATACTGTTGCGGGAACGGAACGGGAAGAAGCCCGATCCAGTGATCGCGGAAGCGATTTCCTGCGGTCCCCGGCGGATGACCCGCCAGCGAACGGCTCACAAAGGTAAAATTTTTGAGTAACGTACCTGTCCCGCCAAACGCGTAACAGACGTTGATGATATATATTGCAATAAGAAGAATCGCAGTGAGCTGTAGCGCGGATGGCGCGGGCTTGTGGACGCCAGACTCAGTGCTCGCAGATTGAGTGTTGCCGATTGTGCGTGCGAGACTCGAATCGCAAGTAGCCGGTGACCAAAGAGGTTGGATTGTTTCGCTTCTGCAAGCTCGCCCCCTCTTTGGATCGAGCAGACGCCATGAGCACCAGAGAAGTGGCCATAAACCAAAAAGGAACAACCAACTTAGCTTCGTCAGCTCTGCAACACCCAAAGAGATGCCTGCGACTGTAGCAGATTTCCAATTTGGGGATTTCAGCCAACGCCAGAACGTGTAGCCCGCCACGATACCAAATGCGGTACAAGCAGAATCAGGAGTAATGAGCTCCCCGTGAGCCAATATATTTGGCTCGAAGACATAAAGATTCAATGCAACGAATCCCGCGGCGACACCGTACAGCTCTCTTGCCCAACGGTAGGCGCAGATCGATCCGATGAGACTAAATGGAATACAAGCCCATCGAGCATAGTAGATGAGCTGAATTGATAACGGTCCGTTCGCCAGAATGAAATCATCACCAAGAGCGAATTCAGCTCTTGAGCCAGGACTATGATGAAAATGCGACCAGTCAGGCTTGTGACCGACAAAGATTACCGGCAAGGCGGCAAGCATCCTGACGAGAGGAGGATTCACGCGATAGGCTTCAAAGCTCCCTAGACACCAATGACTAATCCCACTCGCTAAGAAAGCGGGTTCTAGATAGGTTGGGCTATGACATGTTGCCGAATACCCCAGTAACCCTGCCTGAATTGCTAGAAGCGCAACCACAGCGATCGTCTCATACCGATTGCGCAACACAGAAACGCCGCACAGCGCTCCACTTTGTACTCTCTGTCCAAGCAAGATGAGCTCCCAAAGTCCAGGCTAGGTAGAATCGCAAAATTGTATTCAGTCGAAAAAAGCAACTCCAATAGATCCGGTTGGCAAAGACTGAGCGACCAGCCCGACGCTACAAGACGCGAAGGAGCGACACGCATCCGCGCCTTGACGCAGACTCCCGCCGTCAAAAATGCTTATTCGGATTCAGTATGCTGAACTCGCAAGAGTCGATCGACATCCTAGACTTCATTGAGCTTGATCACACGCCACCACTAGAACCCGCTTTAGCTGAATCAATTCGTAGCTTTTTTGTGCGAATGAAAGTCGCTAGTCGACACCACAGCGCCTCATACCCATCTCCGAATAAGCGCAGATGACAACTCATCGAGCCCTTGAATCAAGCCCACTCCGAATGCACGAACCCTTGTCTGCTTTCCTCGCCTCTGCTTAGCATCGACATCTGACGCAAAGCCATTGATTTGGAAAGATGCATCGACGCACACTGACGCCAGCGTGCGAAAGATAAGTCGCGTTCGTGAACGCATGCGGACTCACCTAAAAGCAGTGCCTTGCTGCGTTGCCGTTCGTTATCGCAGTTCGACAACACAGAGGCAGCGAGACACAAAACATCGGCACACCATTGAGTTTAGCCATGAGTCTACACGGAGTATGAATTTGCAAACACAGCATGCATTTGATACCCTGGCGCATCATTGAAGTCAACTCTAGGTGAATCACGTTGAATCACGACCGAACGTTGGCGATTCTTGAGTGAAGTGAGCTGTCCGACTTGTGTCTTCATGAATCATCACAGCATTAGAACCGAACAGACTCGGCCGACTGAATGCTCGGAAATTATGCGTAGCCTTGGTAGTCTGGGTCCACCAAGGGGGTGGCGGATGTCCTATTCTAAGGAATTTCGCGGCGCGGCTCTGACGGCATGTGATGCGAATGAAGGAACTCAACCTGTTGCGTTGCGATTTGACGTATCAGAGTCGTAGGTACGTCGAGTCAAGCAGCAGCGTCGCGAGACCGGCGAAGTGGCGGAAAAAAGTACTCGCAATCGCAAGCGAATTGGGCAGACTGGCTTCTGGCAAAGATTGACGAGCGGCCTGACGCATACTTGCGTGAACGGCAAGCCGCTTTGAAGGCGGAACGCAATGTCGTCGTCTCATTGCAAACAATCTGCAATGCTTGTCATGCATTGGAACGAAGTCGAAAAAAAAAGGACTCTGATCGCCTCCGAACAGGATCGGTCCGATATCGTTGAGCAACGAGTTCAATGGCACGCCACACAGCCAACGATCGATCCGAATCGCGTGGTATTCATCGACGAAACCTACGCCAAGACAAACATGAGGCGTCGATACGGCTGTTCGATCATCGGAACGCGTCTGATCGAAAAGCCCCCTTGTGGCCGCTTGCAGACGACGACGTTCTTAGGGGCTTTACGAGCGGCGGGGTTCGTGGCTCCTCTGACTGTCGAAGGGCGATCAACTGAGACATCTTTCGAGCCTGGATCGAGCAGCACTTAGCTCCGACACTGGCACCCGGCGACATTGTCGTGATGGACAATCTGTCCAGCCACAAGGTGGCCGGCATCCGTAAAGCCATCCAGGCTGTTGGCGCCGAAGTTCGCTACTTACCGCCGTATTCGCCAGACCTGAACCCCATTGAACTCGCGTTTTCAAAACTCAAAAAGCTGCTCAGAGACGGTGCCGAACGAACGACGGAGAAACTGACGAAACACTGCGGGAAAATCCTCGATTTCTTCTCTGAGCACGAATGCCGAGGTTATTTCAAGGAGTGCGGATACCGCTACGATTAATGCTGAACCGCTCTAGCGTTCACTTCTTACCGAATCAGTTTGCACGATTCGACCAGTGACGTCCAACCCGGCATGCCGTCCGAGCGAAAGACGTTCAGGAGAGAAGGAAACGCAAAGGCCCTGTGGCGCAAGGACGCAAAGAAAGAACGGCGGACCTAACCCCCCTTTCACCCGCGGCTTGGCGCATTTGCGTTCACTTCTTACCGATTTTCCTTCTCACATCAGATCGATTTGTGAGAGTCGACTGAAGACGCGCGTCTCTCCGAGGCGCGGTGAAACGAAGCCTCGTAATGCGAGCAGCGCGGTAGCGGGTCAGGCATCGTAAAGGCAACCGGCGGAGCTCATGCGGTCCATCATGACTTCGCGGAGTTCTTCGCGGATTTCGTTGGCCAACCCGGCATGACTGGCGCGATGCGCGACCCGGTCGCGGAGACGACGCAGCTTGTCAATCAGTGACCCTGTCTCCAATCCGGTGGCTCGGTAACGCTCGTGAGCGTGCTCGACCGGGAGGAAGACCGATTGGCGTGCGTGGGGGCGGCCCACCAGTAGCATGTCGAGGATCGCTAAGAGCCAACATGAGGTCTGTGGCCCGACCGGCTGTTCGAGTATCTCGCGCAAATCCCCCAGCAACAGGAACTCAAGTTCTCGATTTTCGCCGGTGGCCGAAATGTGACGAGGGGATGCGGCGATCATCGACTGTTTCCTCACATAGGTCCGCCTTGAGCGGACTGCTCCATCGAAAACTCTGGCCACGTCAAGTGATTCAAGTCCGCCAAAGGCCAAGCACCTTACGAAAGAAAGAGAAATCAAATCCTCAGACTTGCGTTGGGGCAATCAGTAAAACAGCTGGGATGCCGCCGTTTTCGAGAGCGGATTCGAAAAGCGTCAACGCTGTGAATTCGGTGCAACCACGTTGAGCCGGCGTATTGCAATTCATCAGCGAACCGTGCGACGAAAGAGCAATTAGCAACTGGCGTGCCAGCAATGATGACGGTTTGTCATTAATTCAAAACTGCGCGAAACACGCAGTAAATAAGGGCCTGCTACGTGGATTTCTGAACGGCACAGGACCATTGTCAAGGACCGACTGCACTAATCACAGGCAATTCATCATGAAGCTTGAGCGAATCGCGGATCAGGAACTTGTGAAGATCTGCTGTAGATGACTGCGGACTCAAGAGACGACACGATTGCGAGAGACAATCCTGCAACGTGAGTTCTTTTTTCCGAAGCATTCCAAACTTCCCATTCGATCAGCGAAATCCTGATTCAAGCTCGTTCGGACGTGGAACGAAAACGCTCCAGCGATCGATGCGATTGAGCGTTCTCGCGAGCCAAAGAAGCAAATCGCCGTCGCAGAACCGAGGGGGTGGCTCAACGACGGCGACTGAGAATCAAGAATGACTGGCCCGTCAAATCATACAGTTCGCTGCCTCTTTCGAATGTCCATCGTACTGTCACTGACCTCGACCGCTTTCCCGCAATTTTACTCTTGGTGGAAAGTCATGGTTGCCGTGTTGCGGAACCGATCGAGCCGCTGGGAAAGATTTCCCCGGCGAAGTTGATCGACGTGCGTCATCACTCGTGATTCAGAACCCATGCCAATCGAAATCGAGTGACGCGGGCATCTCAGTTATCGGGCGTGATGAGTCGCGAATCCAGCGGATTGTTTCAGGTAGGCTTAGAACCTATTGCGTGAAGCAATCCACTGAAACTCAACGCGTGGATTGGGGTGACTTTTCCGACGGCGAGCCACATTGCGCGATGATTTCGGCGAAGCAATCACGACGGCCGAAAGACCTCGGTCACGATCTCGCCTTCATTCACCGTGGCCCGTTCGGGGCGGCCCTGAAGCGGAAAGATGAGTTCGGTATGATGAATTCCGAGTGCCGCCAGAATCGTCGCGTGCAGACTGTGCACATGAGTGGGACGTTCAACAGCGTGCATTCCAAAGTCATCGGTCGCCCCCACGATCTGTCCGCCGTTCACACCGCCCCCCGCCAGCCACATGGTAAAACCGTAAGGATTGTGATCACGGCCATCCCCCTTTTCGCTCATCGGCGTCCGACCGAACTCACCGCCCCAGACGACGAGTGTTTCCTCGAGCAGTCCACGCTGCTTTAGATCGTTGAGCAAGGCCGCGATTGGACGATCGGTCGCACCGCAATGTTCCGTGTGATTCTGTTCGATTCGAGCATGCGCATCCCATTTGCTACCGGAACCGGAATAGAGCTGCACGAAGCGTACACCGCGTTCCACCAGTCGACGCGCCAGCAGGCAGTTTTGCCCGAACGCTTGCGTACGCGGTTCGTCCAAGCCGTAAGCGGCCCGAGTCGCTTGAGTCTCTTGCGTCAAATCCACCGCCTCGGGAGCATGCGCCTGCATCCGAAACGCCAGTTCGTACGAGGCAATTCGTGCCTCCAGGGCGCTATCACCCGGACGATTCGTCAGGTGCTCGCGATTCAAATGATTGATGTAGTCCAACTTTCGTCGCTGCCGAGCATCGCTGATTTCTGCGGGTGGATTCAGGTGCAGAATCGGATGACGGCCTGGAAGGAATTTCGTTCCCTGATGGACCGCAGGCATAAAGCCCGATCCCCATGCACGATTTCCGCCAGGCGGCTCGCGGTCGCTATCGAGGAGGACCACGAATCCGGGCAGGTTCCGATTCTCGGTTCCCAGTCCATAGTTCACCCACGCTCCCAAGCTTGGCCGTCCCGCCAGGATACTGCCCGTATTCATTTGGGTGACGCCGCCGACGTGATTGAGCGCATCAGAGGTGCACGAGCGGATCACACATAAGTCATCGGCACATTCCCCGACAAATGGATACCAGTCGGAAACCGGCAGCCCGCTTTGGCCGTACTGCTTCCAAGTCCGTTTCGAGGCGAGCAGTCCATTCTCGTTGACCCCCATGGGCGTAATCGCCCGCTTGATCGACGGAGGAAGCGGCTGGCCGGCAAAGGTGTTCACCAATGGCTTCGGATCGAAGGTGTCGAGATGACTGGGCCCACCGTCCATGAACAGGAAGATGACGTTCCGTGCGGCCCCCCAGAAATGAGGTTTGCTTGGGTCAGTTCCCGCCGCGTGGCCTTGCTGCCGTTCGCCCGCCAGCATTCCCGCCAACGCAATGGCACCGAATCCGCCACCTGCGCGACAGAGGAAATCGCGGCGGCTCGCGGCACTGCGATGATGCAATTCGTTGGCGAAAGACATCTGGGAACCTCGACGGGGATTGACGTGCTGGCGAAGTGGTGCCTCAGGTCACCTTTTGCTTCGACGTGATTGGAATGACCTGATTTCAATTCTTCGAGTTCGCGCTGTGACCCGCTATCGTATCGGTAAGTGAGGCAATTTCCAGATCGGACCGATGGAAGACGCTGATCATGAACGGGACGTGGTCGTCACGAACGACATGCATTGGGTCGCGACCGTCGGCAATATCTCACGACCAGGTGTTCGCGACGAGCTTGCTTAATTGCCTTAAGAATGAATCGCAAAGGCACAAGGGCGCGGGGACGCAAAGGAACACATGGTCACTTATCTCTCGTCTTTGAATTTCCTTCGCGCCCTTGCGACTTCGCGCCTTTGCGTTCAATTCTTCGTGCTGCTGATTCCCTCGCACCGGCTCAAGGGCTTTAAGAATCAAGCACAAAGGCGCAAGGGCGCGGAGACGCAAAGGAACACATGGTCACTATCTCTCGTCTTTGGATTTCCTTCGCGCCCTTGCGTTCAATTCTTCAAACGACCGGTTTCGTCGCGAAACGTTCCTAGGAATGGCGTGTTCCCAGTTCCTGGAGTCGGGCGGCAATCATCATTTGAAAGACAAAGCAGACCAATCCGGTCAGGACCCAAACCGAGATCGTCGCGGGAAGCTCACCCCACAGACTCCGCACTCCACTGGAATCGGCGATGACCATAAAGAACTGCCAGACCGGGCAACAGACAGAAACGGGGCCCATCAGAAAAATCGCGGCGGGCAGCGCCCCCCACTTGAGGAACAGGCTTAGCAAGGCGATCAAATGCAGGAAGATCAGGAACGACATGACAATCGCCCAGAACCGCGCATCAATGGCATTCGCGATGAAACGACCTGTCGTTGCTTGAGGCAGCCAGCTCACCGCAAACACCAAACAGGTGAGCACAGGAACGAGCCCCAACGCACAGCCGATCGCTTTGGAGTATCCAATGTACGGAATTGAACGGGGCAGCATCAGCAGCGATGACATCGTTTGCAGACGAATCTCGTCATGGAAAATCCGCGACGCGTAGACGCACGATTCCAGAACCAGAAAAGCCAGCAAGGTCACACTGTAGACCGGCAGAACATCAGACGGTCCGATCCCGAGGCTATTCGACGGGATTTCAGCAACCCCCATGAGCACCAGAAACAGAGAGATATACGCCATAAACTTGCCAACAAGCAGCAGATACCCACCACCGATGAACTGGAAATCTTTCCAGACAAACGGATACGTCCAGCATCGGCCAGGGCTGAGAAACTTCATTCGCGTCGTCGATTTCAGCACCGCGCCGCGCGACGCATTGCCTTGCGATGCCGAGTTGACGTACGGTCCAAATAACAGCCAGGCCAGGCCAAAGCAGAAGACCCCGACACCCACGTTTGAAATCACTTGTTTCGTCAGAAACGGTTCGTTGAATCCCGTCATCATGACGTCAGAAAGCTTGTAGTAGACGCACGAGTCCTGGATCCATTCGAGCAGCGTGAGAACCAGTGATTGCCACCAGATCGATTTCGTCCAGCCAGTGACTTGCAGGTCTTTCAATTCGACAGCGGCCACTTTCGGGATGACGCCATAGAGCACCATCAAGAGAGTCGTAAACGCCGCCGCGGCCCCTCCGCGCTGAAAGACCACGGACGACACCAAAGCCACATTCGCCAAAAGCACTGTGTAAGCCATCAGGTCGACATAGGCGGCGATGATCTGCTGTGTCGTCACCCCCCCCAGCGTCACAGCAAGCAGCATGAATGGAAACTGAACGACCAGCAGCAACATGACCTGAATCAGGCGGCTGGTCGATTTTCCAAACAGAATCCCTAGATGATTCAGCCCGGCCATCTGCAACAGGCCAATGGTGTCTTCTTCTTTCTCTTCCGTGATGGCAGACGAGAAAAAACCGATCCCGGCGCAGGTGATAAACAGCGCGTTCAACCACGCGATCTGCGAGAAGAACGTCAACCCGGGTGCACCGAGCATGGCGCTCTGGAATGTGGCTGTCAGCAGGCAGAGGTAAATAAACCCCACAAATGCTAATCGGAACAGGTGGTTCCGCAGTTGCCGAGCATCCATTCGCAAGGCCCGCGTCAACAGCGCCAGTAAACCGTAGTACATGAAGAGACTCGGTAGAGAAACGAAAGTGTTCAGATTTTGGAATCGACGATGTCAGGCAAAGTGGCCGCCGACGCTCACTTCACGCCTTTGGTGGTCAAATCCATGAAGGCATCGTTCAAATGCCGCTTGTCTTCCGTGAAACCGACAATCGGAACGTTCAGTTCCAGTAAGTTCCGCAGCAACGTATTGATGTCAGTCTGAGTCCAGTCATACGACACCCGATAATCTGGACGACCCTCGACCTGATCCGCGTCGACAACCCCATGCAGTACCTTGATTCGGTCGACAATCCCGTCCACTTCAGAACCAAGCGTCACACGCCACGTTGGATACTCATTCGTTGACGCCTGCAGCCCACTCATCGTCCCGCTGTACATCACCTTTCCCTTGTCGATGATCGTGACGGCGTCACACAGTTCGGCGAGTTCCGGCAGGATGTGAGAACTGATGAAGATCGTTTTCCCCATCGAGCGAAGCGCTTTCAGGATATCCATAAGTTCGATTCGTGCCCGGGGATCAAGTCCCGATGCGGGTTCATCGAGCAGCAGTAGATCGGGATCGTTGACGAGAACCCGCGCCAGACTCGTTCGCTGCTGCATGCCACGGGACAGTCCACTGATCAGATCATTTTTCCGGCCGTCCATATCGGTCAGTGCCAGGACTTCATCGATCACGCGGGTTCGCTGCGCGAACGCCAATCCGTAGGCTGCGGCGAAGAAGTCCAGGTACTCGTAGACGGTCATCTGGCGATAGGTGCTGAAGTGATCGGGCATGAAGCCAATCTTGCGACGCACCTGCTTTTGTTCATCGACGACATCGTTGCCGAATACTTTGACCACGCCAAACTGCGGTCGTAGCAACGTACAGATGATCTTTAATGAAGTCGTCTTGCCCGCACCATTCGGCCCCACAAATCCGTGCAGGGATTGGGGCATGACCTTAAAGCTGACGTGATCCAGTGCCCGACGCCCTTTAAACGAATGGACGACGTCGTCCACTTCAATTACGGGTCGGGTGGTGCTGCCGTTCGTCGAGGTATTCATCAATGACGTTCCGAGTGGAATAAAGGATTCGAGAGGGAAGTCGTGGATCGATTCTGAAGTTGAGTACGAGCGTCTTGAAAGGATGTGATTCGAGACAGGTGAAACAGGAGCGTTACACCGAGCGTTGTCTTCATCGAACATTGACTGGGGCTTCTCGCGCGGTCGGCTTGACCGATTCCTCGCGGAGCGTTCCTGCGGCAGGGATCACGACCATTACTCTGGCACCTTGTCGCCAGGCGATTTGTCGTCCGAGATTTTCGCATCGGCGGGCTTTACGGCATTCGCAGGAAGGGTGATGCAGTACAGCGTCCGGCCTTCCTGTTTTCCCAACAGGTTATTTTGAACGGTCATTTCGACCGGTAGCTTGGCATACAGGAACACGCTGATCAGATTCGCTGGCAAGCGAAATTTCTCGGCCTCGCGTTCGCGACTGATGTTCTCGCTACGTGACAGCAGAAAGTCGAACATCTCGAGATAACGCCCCGGAGTCGACTTCTCTTGGCTGTATCCGTTGTTGTACACATTGCCGTACCCGTAACTGTGATTGCGTTTCTCTTGAATCCGCAACACCCCTTCCACCGAGCCCATTTCATTCGCGAGCTGCAGCTTTCCTTCGTTCCATTTCAACTGGTAGAACTGGTTGTCGATCAGCGCGTATTGCTTCTCGACATCTTTCGCATCCAGTCCCGAAACCGCCAGTTCGAGCTCACTCAAACGACCGTCGTTTCCCACCAACTTTTCAATGGTTAACTGCGGTCCCGCAAACGGAATCTTCAATCGTGTTGCCAGTTCGCGGTTGGAAAAGGGGGGAATGTCGACTTTGAAATTCGCCTCGGCGCCATTGTTGATGATTCCCTTGACCTGCTCGTGTTCATTGCACGTCGAATAGAGCGCACCGGACGCATTGTGGCGGATGTCATAGTCCGCACCATTCGTCACAAACACGTTGGACCAGGTCGACACATCCATCTGACCGTTCGCCAGCGGCTTCGCGATCGCGACGGTGTGGATCGCACTGGCCTCGCCATAGCCTCGGCGTCCGACATACGAGAACAGCAGACTGAAGATCGCCACCGTTCCCAGAAGTCCCGCGTAGACAATCCGGAAATCGGACCATCGCTTGCCCAGCAGGTAGCATCCGGGAAACACCAAAGCAATATAGGCCCAGAACATCGCGTGCAGCAGGAACCAGTTGTGATCGGGCTTGGTCATCTGCTTCAGTTGCGAAAGAAACACTCCCGACTTGAATGGATCGTTCGAATCTGAGTAGCCATAGTTCTGAACCTGACGTACCTGTTCTGATTCGTCATCGCGATCGATGACATCATCGGATTTTTCGGCGTTCGAGGGCTGAATATTCTTCGGCAAATTCGCGCAGATCTGTCGCAGATCGTCGTCGCTGAACTGCGAACGATTCCGCGGCATCTTGATCACCCGCCCTGCTCCGTAGAGCTGATCATCCAACGGCGATTGCAAGACACTCATCGGACCAGTGAATTCCGGAAATTTGCCTCGCACGTCGTGCAGCAACACGACAGTCCCCCCCAGGTACAGCCAATCCAGAAAGGCCTGACGACGGGCTTCCTCCCAGCGTGGCACATGATCCAGCACGACCAGTTGCAGGGCATCCGTCGCCGTGGCAAACGGCGGAAACAAATTGTCGGGCAAATGAAATTTGAGTGCCCCGCCCCTCGCAATCACGCTGTTCGGGTCATCCAGAATGATCCGCTGATACTTGGCAATTCGCGGTGTCGGCAGATCGAAACTTCCACCGCGATAACTGAGCTGCCAGCTCTCGTTCAGCAAGCCGTTGAAACTATTGTCACTCGAGATGTACGGATAGAACTGCACCCACTTCGAGGAACTCGGCGAAAGCGTGACCGTTTCCGCAATCGTCGCGTCAACATACCCGGCCCCCCCCAACGATTTCCGCAGGATGATCTCGCCCGTGAATGTCTGCGGAGTCGGATTGTTGACCAGGACCGACAACATGTTGAAGCGGTGAGGAGCGACCTTCCCGTTGAAGCCCCATTTGGGGTCTGAAACGTCAATCGCCTTGGCCGTCGCCCCCTCGATCAGGTGGGCCATCAGGACGATCAACACCGCCGTCAGAACGGATCGGCTTCGTGAACAACTTCGGCACAACTTCGCGGCTGATCGAACGATCATCTTCCCACCTTGAACTAGCGCAGTCGAGAACTTCATTCCGTCAGGCCCCGTGACGCTCGCAGCATCCACTCGCAAACGCACCAAGGCATTCCGTCTGAGACCGTTATAGAATGCCAGAGCGACGAGGAAAATGGAATCGAAGGTATTCCGAATACGATTTTCGACCAAGCAAGAATCGGAAATCTCGTCTCCAGATTCAACCGACGCCGTCCACAGGAAGGGGCAAATAAGCCTCGCGCGGGTGAGACTTCGCAGCCTGTTGAAATCGCAGGGACTGCCCCCTGGGCTTCACGGCGTTGTCACGTTCTTGAATCATCGTGGAGCGTGTCCCCGTGATCTCAAACAGGCGGCTATCAAACAGGCGGCTAACCGAGCGATGATCGGCCGGGATCATCCAGAGTCTTGGGAAGGCGAACGCGTCCTCCCGCCGAAGGTCGCTCAAGAACCAGGTCGATTGCTTCAGAAACCGGACGCGGCTTTGTCGGATCGGCCTCTAATGGGACGACGATCCGCAACGGCACAACGATGGTGAAACGGCTCCCTTTTCCGAATTCGCTTTGCAGGCCGATGCCGCCGCCGAGCAGCTTGGAAAGTTCACGCGTAATCGACAGACCGAGACCTGTCCCTTCAAACTCGCGCGTCAGTGGATCACGTTCGCCGGCCGTGGTTGATCCTTGTCGAAACTTTTCAAAGATCCGTTCCTGGTCTTCCAGCGGAATTCCAATCCCGGTGTCTTCAACGACCAGGACCAGATTGTGCTGCCGCTGCGATGCCCGCACACGAACTCGTCCGCCTTCAGGCGTGAACTTGATCGCATTCGAAAGCAGGTTATTCAAAATCTGCTGCAGTTTGCCCAAATCTTGAAAAGCGACGGGAACGTCTGGATCGACGTCCCAGCCGAGATCAATATTCTTCCGCTCGGCAAGCGGCATCATGGCGCCAACGACTCGTTCGACCAGATCGGTCACGGACATTTCGACAGGTCGCAGCTCCATTTTACCGCTCTCGATCTTTGCCAGATCCAGGACGTCGGTAATCAGACTCATTAGGGTTCGACCTGACGAACGAATGTGGGCCACGTACCGTTGCTGTTTCTCCGTCAAATTGCCGGGATTCGTCAGGAGCACGTCGCTGAAACCCAGGATGGAATTGAGCGGCGTGCGCAACTCATGACTCATCGTTGCCAGGAATTCATTCTTGAGATTGTTCAGTTCAAACAATCGCAAGTTGGCCTGGGCCAGTTCATCGACGTTTCGCTGGAATCCACGATTCAGCTTCTGCAGGTCTTCTTGCACGGTCGTGAGGTGACGCAACATGCGGTTGAAGGCTTGGCTGAGTTCCTCAAATTCATCGCCCGTACGAATGTCAGCGCGCTGGTCGAGGTCGCCTCGGGTAATCGAATCGCTCACCTCTTTCAGGTGCAGCACCGGTTTGACGATCACGTACCGCACGATCACATAGGTGGCCATCCAGGCCATCGCCGTGGTCAGGATCGCGGTCGCGAGCAAGACGGCGTTATTCCAACTGAGATCACGATTAATTTTGGCGAGGGGATACGAGATTTTGACAATCCCCAGCACATCGCCGACTTTCACGGCTTCGCCCGCTTCAAGCGCATCGCCTTTATCGGGATCGAACACGTCTCGATTGTGCTGTCGGTGGCAGACAAGACACGACTCCAATGCCAGAACCTGCGCGTAAAACCGATACTCGGGCGGATCTTTCAGCCGCATCGTCCATTCGCGTTTGCCCGCTTTGTTGTTCGGGGCCAGGATGCGAATCGCTTCATGGTCTTTTCCATCCGCGGGAAGCTTCGTGTATTCCTGCGGCGAAGTCGGTCTCTGTACGGGACGGGGAGCGTGATCCTTGGAATCCGGCTTGAGCAATGCCCAGCTTTGATTCTTTTGACTCTCGGGCTTCAAGTCCTTGAGCATCGCGGCGAACGACTTCTTGCGGTTCTCGTCAAAATTCCGCAGGAAGTATTCCGAGTGCTTCGCCATAATGGCGTTCGTCATCTGCATCCGCGCGACTTCGTCGTTCTGATCGAAGATGATCTGCTGGGTTTGTTTGGAATAAAAGTAAAAGCTGCCCGAGATCAGCAACAGCAACCCGCCGCCGAACAGCAGTCGACACTTTCGTTCCAGACTGGTTTCACCCAGCAGGCGTTTGAACGTACGGTAGGACATCGCAGATCCAGATCACGAACGAATCAGGCCATCAAATCGATAGCCACGTGCGAAGAGTTCAAGCACTGAATCAGAAGGCCGCTGACACTCTGTCAACACCCGCAACTCATGACTCTCATCCCGCATCAGCACGATGCAGCATCGGTGAAAAGGGGAAATCCCTCAAGGCGGAATCGCCTGTCGTGATTTTTCGCCCACGTCGAAATCGTCCAAAAAAAACAAAGCAGGGGCCATGACAGACCGCAGCACAAATCGCGTTGCAGAGCTGCAGGCCCCTGAATCAACCGAACTTCAATTCACTTACTTCACTTCGCCGCAATCTTCGACGATGACCTTCTTCGAGGTCTTGCCCGATTGTGATCCGACGGCTTCGATCGCTTTCACGACGTCCATCCCTTCAACGACCGAACCGAAAACGACGTGCTTGCCGTCAAGCCATGGCGTGTCTCCGGTACAGAGAAAGAACTGCGATCCATTCGTGTTTCGTCCCGCATTCGCCATGCTCAGCGTTCCAGCACCGGCATGCTTCAGCTTGAAGTTTTCATCTTGGAACTTGGCGCCGTAAATCGACTTTCCGCCACTACCATCTTGATTGGTGAAATCACCGCCCTGGCACATGAAGCCGGGGATGACGCGATGGAATGGCGAACCTTTGTAGCCGAATCCCTTTTCTCCGGTGCACAGCACTCGAAAGTTCTCAGCCGTCTTGGGCACGACGTCAGAACGCAGTTCCATGACGATTCGGCCGGCTTTTTTTCCGCCGATGGTGATATCGAAAAAGACCTTGGGCAGATCGGCGGGCTTATCAGCGGCCAAGAGCGCCGGACCGAGGGCAGCAGCAGCCAGAGACGCAGAGAGAACTTGTCGGCGTGTAAACATGGTAGGGGGTCTTCCAAGAGAACATCTAATTCCGCCAGCGTCCATCGCCAGCAGTGTTTTCGACTACCTGGAAGGCTAGCTGAAAGTGCCAACGCGTGCCATCGCCAGACACCGACATTTGCACGCAGCAGTCCCGTTCTTGACAGGGTTGGAACCGCACAACGCGACTCCAACGGCTGGATGCCATTTCTGTTTGGACATGCGGTCCCGCTCACGAATCCCATCAGGCAACGATCTCGGATTTCCCGTTGAATTCCGGCGTAACCGTTCACAGCCTGCAGAGACGGGGGCATGCACAATTTTCCGGTTCATTGGAATCCGCAGCGAATCGACCTGAGCAACCTTCCCTTTGTCGCGGGAAAATGAGCCAGTCCCGGGCCTGTGATCGGTTACAATTCCGGCCAGCAAGTTTCAGACAAATTCGCTCAAGTTGATTACGGAGATCGATGTGATCTTTTATAAGTGATCCGTCTGGCATCGTCGTCTCGACGAAACACCACCTCAGGAATCGACCATGTTCAAATGGGCTCTGATCTGCGCGGTCCTTTCAACGAGTTCTTTCGAACTTCTCGGAGCGGAAGAGGTCAAGACGCCCGTAATGTTGGGGCAGCCGGAAGCCGAACTGGCCGCCCTTTGCAAAGAGATGTACTCCGCCTTCGATGCTTACTATGACAGTGCGGACGAGATCAAGGATGAGGCGAAAAAGAAGACGTACTACAACGATCACGATCCCTCGGCGAAGTATGTCGAGAAACTGGTCGCGTTCGAACGTGCGCATCATTCCACCTATGCGGGCTTGATGGCCGTGCGTGCGCTTGTCCGACTGGGGGCGGGTGGTGGAGTGAAGGACAATCCGTGCGATCTCGGACGACGAGAGGCTTTGCGGAGGCTGCGCGACTACCGCAATGCACCTGAGTTGTTTGAAATCATTCGCAATCTGAGCTCTGGCAATTTTGAGCCAGAAATCGAACGCGCCTTGCAGGGTCTGATCCGTGCGCCGGACATCACAGAGGACAACAGAGTGCTGGCGAAACTCGCGTTCGCCAACTGGTCCTTCAGGATGCATTCCGCTCGTGTGTACGTCGAGCGGCGGCTAAAACAACTCGAACAGGGCGACGATCTCCGATATCCAGACGAGAAAACGCATCTTACCGAAGCCCTTGAATCACTGCCGACCACCGATAGGAACATCCAACGTGGGCGGGAAGCGACGGCCTTCCTGGAACAGATCGCGACATCGAATTCGAATCTGACACAACCTGGCGTCGTCAATCTCGATGAAAACTGGTACCTGATCCGCGTCGACCAGACCAAGACGAACGCGATGCCCTTGGCCAGAGATCTCGCCAGCGGAATCCTGTTCAAAGAAAACCACCTCCAGATCGGGAAGCCGGCACCTGAACTCAAGCTTCAACTTGTTTCCGGCGAAGACTGGTCATTGGCGGATCAACGCGGCAAAACGGTGATCATTCAGTTTTCATTCAAAGGGTGTGGCCCATGTGAAGAGATGTACCCCACGCTCAGTTCGCTCGCCGACGAACACAAAGGCAAACTTGTGGTCGTCAGCATCATGGCCGATGAAAATCGGGACGAGACAACGAATGCCGTGTCATCCGGAAAACTGACCTGGAAGATTTGTTGGGACGGCGCAAAGGGACCGGTCGCGACACGCTGGGCGGTGACGTCATTTCCCACGATTTACATCGTCGGCCCGGATGGTCAAATCGCCGACGTCAACTTGCGTGGCAGCCAATTGACCGCCAAGATCGCAGCGCTGACGCGGTGAAGAATTCAGTTCCTGAATGCCCCCATCCAAAGGCGTCCCAATGCATAACTTCGATTCGTGGACACGTCGAGAACTGCTGGCCGCGGGATTGGCAGCGTCAATTTTGCCTTGGTGTCGTCAGCCTTCGGTCACTGTGGCCCAGGAAAGAAAGCGCGCGGATGCCGCTGAGCGGAAGACCTTTCTGTTCGTGGACTGGTTTCACGTCAAAAAGGGAGATCTGCAGGTCACGCTCGACCCGGCACGAATTTCACCGGAAGGCAAAGCGCTGATCGAGAAATACGATCGCGATTTCAAGAAAAAATTCGACGTCTCGGGACACGGATACAAACCGGTCGACGTTCCGTTTGGTGTGCGAGTCACTCTGGAACCTGCTCAACGCAGCGAGCCATGGCTGCGGGCGGACAAGCCATGGGAAAAGAGCGTCACCAGTCCCACCGTTCTATTCGATGAAGGAAAATATCGCTGCTGGTACAGCGCCCTCTTGAATGATGAAAAGCAAGAGGCCACCGTCGATCAGGGCCGCGTGATGGAACTGAGCGGTAGTGCGCTGGCCTATGCTGAAAGCGAGGATGGCATCCACTGGACCAAACCCATCCTGAATCGACTGTCGTATCGCTCATCGCGCGAAAACAACCTCGTCAGCCCCTTCAATAATGGCGGCTCGATCTTTCGTGACGATCATGGCCTCGCCGAAGAACGGTACAAAGGATTTCAATTTGACGAGCTTCCGAAGGACAGCCCGGGCGCTCGGTACGGGTTGTATGGGGTGACATCTCCTGATGGATACACCTGGACGAAGAATTCCAAACCGCTGATTCGTTACTTCTGCGACACCGTCAACATCGCAGCATGGGACCCGCTGATGTCCAAGTATGTCGGATACTTTCGGCATCACCTGAGTGGGCGGACGATCTCGCGTGCTGAAACGGACGATTTTGGGGAATGGCCCGCGCCGCAACCGCTGCTGCATGCCGGTCCACTGGACGGACCGGCGCAGGACTATTACACGAGTTGCTACACAACTTACCCAGGCGAACCGTCGTTGCGACTGATGTTTCCTGCCATTTATCACCACGACAGCGATTCCGTGGACGTACGGCTATCGGTCAGCAGGGATGGCCGCGTGTTTCAGTGGGTTTCATACGATCCGATTCTCAAGCCAGGCAAAGCCGGGTCATGGGACGGAGGATCGGTTTATGCCCAGCCCAATCTGGTGCAACTTCCTGACGGACGACTCGCCCTGCCGTATGACGCCTACAACACGACTCATAACGAGATCTTCTTTTCGAACTTCTATCGCGAATACGATGCCTCAACCGGAATCGCGTGGGCCATCTGGGATGATGCACGACTCGCGGGGATTCAGGCGGATCAACTTGGGCAGTTCACGACCACCGCCGCGCTCTTCCTGGGCCAACGAATTCAACTGAATGCACGAGCCTCGCGGGCCGGCAGCGTTGAGGTCGAGCTGCGCGAGCGTGGCAAGGCTGTCCCAGGTTTTTCGTTCGACGATTTCCAACCGTTGAGCGGCGATCACATCTGGACCGATTGCCAGTGGAAGGGACAAGACAACGTCGGCGGGCTGCGTGGAAAATACCTGGAACTCGCGATCCGCCTTCGAAGCGCGAAAGTCTTCGCCTATCGATTCGCATAGCCAACCACGCCGACGGACAAACCTCTTGGAGATCGAACTCAGTATTCCTTTTAGGGAACTTGCAACGCTTTCGCGTCGAATTCAACGCGGCTCGTTCCTTTTGAGCTGTTGCCGCCGAAGAGCAGGAATTCGGGATTGCCGGCATCATTCATTTTCAGCGCCGATTCCGTATGGTCGTCGTGAACGTATGGCATCGGGCCGACACGGATGAACTTGTTTTGCGCAACGTCGAAAATAGTGGCCGAATTCAATTCGACATCGGGGCCGGTCAACGGATCATGCTCGCCGCCCGCAATGAGGATATACCGGCCGCGCAGCGCATGTCCGGCGGGAAACAGATCCCAGGCGGAATAATCACTCGTGCCGACTTGTACCCCGGACGGTGCCTCATTAAAGCCCGCCAGACTGGGCCCGGCGGTGAACTTCCTCGTCGCGACGTCAAAGAACCACGTCGCGTCCGTCGTCAACGCGTCCACCGTGTTCTGTCCCCCGGGAATGAAAATTCGCCCGTCGTACAACTCGAATGCTTTTGTGTCTTTCAGCGTGGTCGGAAGCTGAGCGGGCGATTGGGTCCAAATGTTCTTGAGTGGATCGTAGATCTCGGCATCGGTTTGAGCCCCGCCGATGACCACGACACGGCCATCCTTGAGGGTCAGCTGAGCATGCAGCGCACGGCCCGAGTGCAAGGGCGCGGCGGGTTGAAACCGATTTGTCGCGGGGTCGTAGATGTCCACCGCCGTGACGCCGGTTCCGTTCAAGTTATTTCCCGCCGCGTTGCCACCGGTGAGGATCACGCGTCCGTCGTTCAGCAGTGAGATACCGTAGCCCTGACGCGCAATGGAAAGCGTGCTCTCCACAGAGGTAAACTCGCCTGTGGCGGGATCGAACAGTTCCGCCGAGTCGACTGCGGCATCCGACTTGAATCCTGTGGAACCGCCGGCGAACAAGACTTTTCCGTTCGCCAACGTCACGGCATCCAACGACCAGCGGGGAACCTTTAGCGCCCCTGCCGACGTCCATTGCCGCTTCACGGGATCGTAAAGTTCCGCAACGGTGGTTGCCGTGGGCGTGGCGGACGTGAGATCCAATCCCCCCGCCACAACGACGCGACCGTCCTTGAGAAGTGAAGCCGCGCCAAGAACGTGAACGTTTCGGAGCGTCTTCTGTGGGTCACCGTCTGTCCAGGTTCCATAGATCTGGGCATTAACTGGACCATTCGCAACGCATAGGCAACAAATAAAAATCACCAACCATGAGAACGGCTGTGCATTCTGTCGCATATTTGAGGCCTCTGACTCGCGTTGCTGGCAACCGGGCTTTCACTGAGCGCAAAAAAAGTCTCGCAGCCCACTCGAGCCACGAGACACGGAATCAGTTCTATATGAAGTTCGAGCTCCCCTCGCAACAAGCGACGGGATTAGAACTCGCCCACCACTTGACCGTCAGCGCGACCGAGCAGCCGTTCAAACGTGCTGTCGATGAATCCCGCCCCCGAATGATCGGGAGGTGACAGTGCAGTGGCACCACCAATGCTGTTCGGCTTGTGATCGATGTTTTCGCTGATGAATCGCACCGATCCATCTCCCAAAATAAAGTGAGCGCCACCAACATGGTTGCTTGAGAAACCACGCGACTGGTGGTTGGCATTTGTCACTTGTTGATTGATCCCCCAATACGGAATCCCAACCACAGCCAGACATGCTCGGCACTGCTGATTCAAGTAACTGCCGCTCGATGCTGCAGGACTGAATCCCAAGGCATTTCCTGCACCAATGTTCAAATTCTTAATTCGGAAGGCACGTTCACCCACAAGCAATGTGTTGCTCGAACCATCGGTAAGATCTCGGATCCCGATTTTCGAATCTTGCCAAGCGACACCTGTTGGTGGGCCATAGGTCCCAAAGAAGAAGATCGTTGCGGGCGTGATGCTGTCGCCGGTATCGGCCACCATCACGTAGTTCGACGTCGCGATGGACACGTTCGCAGTGCCGTTGTTGACCTTACGGCTGTACGTTGCAAAGTCGGACTGCTGCGTCGCGTCGGCACCGAGGCTTCCGTCGAAGTTATTCAACCCTGGTGCAGTGTCGCTTGCACAACGAAAGGCGGCCAAGGGTGTCGTGAGTGCGGCAGCAGGCGCTCCCCCCGCGGCCAGCAAAGTATCCATCCGATTCGTGCCAGGGCTAAGCGTATTAAACGTGTTGCCTTGATCAAGATACGGAAGGATCAACGCGCCCCAACTCCAAATCGTTGGTTCACCGGCACCGGAAGCGGTGATGGCACTGACCCAGCCAGGTGGGAACGTGTTCGAGGTGTCGTGATAGTTGTGCAACGCCAAACCAATCTGCTTGAGATTGTTTTTGCACTGGGTGCGACGAGCTGCTTCGCGCGCTTGCTGGACAGCAGGCAACAGCAACGCGATCAAGACGGCGATGATCGCGATGACCACCAGCAACTCGATCAAGGTAAATCCGTGTCGATTCCTTGGCCTCAAAATCATGACTGACTCCAAAAGAAAAAACAGACAAAGGAAACGGTCCGACAAAAGACCGTTTAGAACAGACGAACACTCGCTAGAAGGAAACCACAAACCGTGGTGAATTCGAACTTTTTTGAGACGCGCTCAGTCCAGAATTTCTTTCGTCTTTTTGGTCGGCGCTGGTTTCGCTTTCGCATCCGACTCCAGATCGAAATCGAACACGTTCTTGCCGGCTTTGACTTCGGCCGTCAGTTCGGATTTCTCTTGATATTTCGAGGGGATGGGATGCGACGGTGCACCCGTGGTAGGGGCAAAGATGCTCACTTTATTCAGACCAATCTTGCAGCCGTAAACCTGATACAGGTATTGAAGTTGGTACTTCCCCTGCTTATCAGTCAGTCCCGTGGCTGGTCGCCCGTTTTCTGGCATAAACGTCACGATCACGTCGCTCAGCGGTTCCCCGTCGATCTTGACCGATCCGGAAACCTGACCTATTGGCGGCCGATCGCCTTGGCTACATCCATTAATCATACCGGTCACGATCAGTACCATTATCGGTACGACAAATCTTGAACAATGCATAGTGAGTTTGAGTTCCCTGAGAGTCCGAGAAATAAGACAACGATGGAAAAAAACAGGAACCTTGACGGGCTCAATTCGATGAATTCAGGTCGCGATCAAACGAGTCGTCGCGACAAATTAGTGGATTGATTCAACGTCGAGAGTGTTCGCAGCACAGCTGTCTGTTGGTCATCTCGATGCGAAGAAAACACGAGTTCTCACGGTGTAACCCATGACGAATATCGAAAATTTGAACTGGGTACAGAGCCCGCCGGAACCGCAAAAAACGAATGGCAATGACATGGGACAAATGTCATCGTAAAGCCGAGTCAAATTTTGGATCGAACGCAATCAGCAGGAAGTTCAGGATCAAGTGGCTTGCCAGTGCGACAAGTGGCACTGAACATATATTCACATGCCCATCTAATGTGAGATTTCGTGAGCGCTTGAAGAGCCTTTGATCAGTACTTATAGGCGTCGTCAGCCTGTCTGTCTATGAAAATTTAACGGAAATTTCATATGTAACTCAACTTACTTGTTTCAGATTGGCTTGATTGGCTTCGGATTCAGAAATGACCAATTTGGGACGCCCCCAACTTCGGTTTTGGCAGACAAGTACGATGCGACTTTTCGAGGTGGTCGAAGTCCGAGGCGATTGACTGTACGATCGTCTGTTCGGAAATCGAAATGCCGATTCATCAATCCACGCCTACAAGAGCTTCTACCTATGAAGACTGCCACAGGTTGCACGGTAATTTCCCACGGAACCGCGATTTTAGGAACTGGCGCGGCGCCGATCCCCGACGCGACCGTGATCGTTCGCGACGGAAAGATCGATTATGTTGGCCCCACGGCACTCGCTCCGCTGATTGATCGCTCCGCAACGACGATCAATGCACGAGGCGGGACGATCATGCCCGGATTGATCGAAGCCCATTTTCATCCGACGTACTTCAACGTCGAAGCTCTCGAAGACCTGGACATCAAGTACCCCGTCGAATACGTCACGCTCTTGGCGGCGGCAAATGCCAAGCTGGCACTGGAATGCGGGTACACCGCCGCCCGTAGTGGGGGCAGCCTGTTTAACGTCGATGTCTGGTTGAAGAAAGCGATTGAGAGCGACCTGATTCCCGGTCCGCGGCTTGCTGCGAGCGGTCGAGAAATCTGCGGTGTCGGTGGCCTGATGGATTGGAACCCCGACTACCGTAAGATCGGCATGGACGGGTTGGTCCTGCTGATCAATGGGGCGGACGAAGCCCGATCCGCGGTACGGAAGCTGGTCAAGGATGGGATCGAATGGGTGAAAACCTACCCAACGGGTGATGCCGCATCACCCGACGTCAACGACCATCACACGCTGTGCATGACCTTTGAAGAAATGCATGCCGTGGTCGCCACGGCACACAATCACGGCCTAAAAGTCACCGGGCACTGCCGAGCCACAGAGGGCATCAAAAACGCACTTCGCGCCGGCTATGACACGCTCGAACACGGGACATTCGTCGACGACGAAGCGCTCGACATGATCCTGGAGCGAAATACCCCCGTGATTCCGGCGCTCTATTTCGAGCTGGCCAGTATTGAGCGCGGCCCCGAGTTCAAACTGTCGTCCCGCGTGATCGACGGACATCGCGAAACACTCGAAGGCGGTGCCGAAAGTGCACGGCGAATCTTCAAAGCGGGCGGCCGAATCGGATTGGGCGGCGACTATGGATTTGGCTGGAATCCGCACGGGCAATACGCTCGCGAACTGACTTTCTTCGTCAACTACGTCGGTTTCACCCCCATGGAAACACTGACCTGCGCGACAAAAACCGGTGCCGAAATTCTGGGTCGCGAACACGAATTGGGAACGCTCGAAACCGGAAAACTGGCCGATGTTCTGGTCGTCGAAGGCGACGTTCTGGCGGACATTTCGATCCTGGAAGATCGCCAGCGACTCATTGCGGTCATGCAGGGTGGCGTCGTGAAGGCGGGCCAGTTGGTCCGTCCGCCAACGATCTAAGTCGCGTGCTGAAGCCGACGTAACTCCTTCAAGAAGTTGACAAATACGAAGACCCTGGCGGAATCAACGGCCGCCAAGGTCTTGTCATCTCATACGCACATCGCCCGCACAAAAATTGCCGAAGCTTCTTAGGCCGCAGGAGCCGCTTCCGCCTTTAAGCAGGTTTGAATCTGACGAACGGCCTGCCGCAGTCGCTGGCTATTCTCGACGATCGCCAGTCGCAAGTAGCCTTCGCCTTCTTCTCCGAATCCACGTCCCGGACTGACGGCGACACCGCCTTCCTGCAGCAGCTTCATCGAGAATTCGATCGAACCCATTTGAGCCCACGGTTCGGGAATCTTCGCCCAGACGAACATCCCCGCCTTGGGCTTTTCGATATCCCAGCCAATCCGATTCAGGCCATCAACCAGGGCATCGCGGCGAATCTGATACTCTTTGGCGATCGCTTCGACCGCGGGTTCGCAGTTCCGCATCGCGATGATGGCGGCGATCTGAACGGCCTGGAAAATCCCATAGTCGTAATAGCCCTTGATCGTGGCGAGAGCTCGCACCATCTCGCGATTTCCCGAGCAGAAGCCGATTCGCCAGCCGGCCATGCTGAACCCTTTGCTCATCGTCGTCATTTCGACGCCGACGTCGATGGCACCCGGTGACGCCAGAAAGCTGGGGGCCTGGTAGCCGTCGTAGCAGATGTCGGCGTAAGCAAAATCGCTGATCACCAGGAACTTGTATCGCTTCGCCAGAACGACCAACTCGTCAAAGAACTTTTGCTCGATGCAGGTCCCCGAAGGATTGTGAGGGAAGTTGGCGACAACCAGCTTTGGCTTGGGATACAGATGCTCGCACGTGTAGGCGACATTCTTCAGAAATTCCGAAGGATCGCGCACGTCGAGAGCGATGACATTGCCGGACGCGAGCATTACCGAGTAAGCGTGAATGGGGAAGGTCGGTGCGGGAACGATCGCGGTGTCGCCGGGCCCCATGAGCGCCAGACACATATGGCTGAACGCTTCTTTCGAACCCAGACAGGCGATGACTTCGTCGTCGCCGTTCAGCTTGACGCCGTACTTCCGATCGTACCGCTTCGCGACTTCGCGGCGCAGGCTGGCGATCCCGTTGGCGACCGAATACCGGTGGTTCTTCGGTTCGAGCAGGGCTTCTTGCATCTTGTCGGTGATCTGTTGATCTGGCGCGTCCGTCGGATTGCCCATCCCCAGATCAATCACGTCGACGCCCGCCACACGCTGCTGGTATTTCAGCTTGTTGATTTTCCCGAACAGATAGGGCGGCAATCGTTTAAGTCGATCTGCGACCGGAATCGAAAATGGATTGTCAGCAAACGGGATTTCCGATTCGTTACGCATGGTGTTCCTTTCGCAACCTCAATTCGACAATTCTGTATTCCGTGGAGAGATTCTAACAGACACGCGAAAACGCCGGAAGTTCGGCTCTGAACCCCAGTCTCCCTACCAGGAATTGATCGAGAAAATCGAAATCTCGAAGCCGATTCTTTTGAGGAAATGACTCGTCTTTCGCTTTTTCTCTTCGTTTCACCGCGTCTGGAAGGCAAGCGAGTTTTCCCGCAACTCCATGCCACTGAGCCGCATCAGATAGGACCATCTGATTCTCAGATCTCCTACCCATAGCCCCACTTCCATCCACCGCCGCGGCCAATATCTCAGCCATTTTTTGTCGGACTCGGCTTGGATCTGTGGGGTCTGTTTCCCACGATCCGGGCCATCAACGGCGTAATAAGCGGACTTGCGAGCAGAACTTTCGAGCGTGCTTAGGTTATTTCGATAGATCGGTCGACGGTCGTCTGCACCACGCTCATAATGAAACCTCTCGGAAGATCGACTGTTTGACTGCACCTGAACCGAAAAGTTGAGTCACCGTGCCGCCCACTTCGAATCCCGTCGTCTCATCCCATGTCGCAACATCCGCTCTGCCCCGTGGCAAAACGATTGCCGTCATGCCCGCCTACAACGCGGCCAAAACGCTGGAACGGACCGTCGCCGACATCCCTCCCGGATCGGTCGATGAGGTTATCCTGGTGGATGATTGCAGTCGCGACAATACCGTTGAGATTGCCGAACGGCTTGGACTGACCGTGATTCGGCACGAAAAAAATCTCGGTTATGGCGGTAATCAAAAAACCTGCTATCGACGGGCACTCGATAACGGGGCGGACTACATCGTGATGATCCACCCCGACTACCAATACGACAGCCGCGTGATTCCCGCGGCAATCGACATCATCCGGCTGGGGATTTGCGACTTTATCATGGGCTCCCGTATCCGAACGCGCAGTGAAGCATTGGCGGGGGGCATGCCGCCCTGGAAATACATCGCCAATCGTTGCCTGACGCTCACCGAGAATGTCGCTCTCGGTCAGAATCTGGGAGATTTTCACAGCGGTTTTCGAGCTTACCGTCGGGAAGTTCTCGAAACGATTCCTTATCAGCAGAACTCGAACGACTTCGTCTTCGATAGCGAATTCCTCGCTCAAGCAGTGCACTTTGGCTTCAAGCTTGGCGATATCCCCGTACCCGTTCGCTATTTTGACGAAGCGTCGAGCATCAATTTTCGCCGGAGCGTCACTTACGGATTGTCGACGCTGGGGGTCCTGGGGAAATTCTGGGGACGTAGACTGGGGATCTGGAAATCACCTCTTTTCAATCCCAAATCAGCCGACGCGTTACCCAAGAATTAGGGCCGTGTTGAAATCACGGGGACGACTTCCGTCCAAATTCAAGAACGCCAGAAAATCGTGAAGATCACGGTGCCCGCCCCCCTAATTTTAACGGGCAATTTGTGACACCGCGACTCTATCCTGACAAGCTCGCGAGCAAGGCCTATTCGAAATGATGCAACTGTCGACCGTACTCACTCCCATGTCCGACGAAAACCTGACGCTCGCCGCGCAGTGTGGCGTCTATGGCGTCGTCGCCCGCTACCCCGGTCCCCATTTGCAGGATTTACTGCAAGTACGCGATCGGATTGAGTCATTCGGCCTGAAGCTGATCGCGATCGAAGGGGGACTGCCCATCGAACGAATCAAGGTCGGCCAAGACGATGGCAGCGATCTGGCCGAGATGAAGCTGCTGATGCAGAACCTCAACAAGGCTGGGATTCAGTATGTCTGCTACAACTTCATGGCGGGTACAGACTGGGTTCGCACGCGGCTGGATGCCCCCGAGCGGGGCGGAGCGAAAGTGACGTCGTTCGCGTTGGCGGATGTGGAACAGGCGATGTCGCTAACCATCGGCGCACAGCAGGTCGGACGCGAGATGATTTCGGCCGAGGACTTGTGGACGAATCTGACGCGATTTCTGCAGGAGCTGCTTCCGGTCGCCGAAGCCAATGGCGTCTTTCTGTGCATGCATCCCGATGATCCCCCGCTGCCCGCACTCTTGGGAAAATCGAGGATCATGAATTCCGTCGAGAACTTTGAACGTCTGGTCAAACTGGTCCCCAGCCGGTCGAATGCGATTTGTTTCTGCCAGGGAACCTTCGCCACGATGGGAGCCGATATTCCTGCGGCGATTCGACGCCTGGGTTCGCACATTCAATATGTGCACTTTCGCGATGTTCGCGGAAACGCAGAATCCTTTGCGGAAACCTTTCACGATAACGGTCCCACGGATATGGCGGCCGCGATTCGCGCCTATCGAGAGATTGGCTTCCAGGGGCCCATTCGCCCCGACCATGTTCCGCAGCTTGTCGGTGAAGACGACGGTGAGCCTGGATACACCATGCTGGGGCGGCTGTTTGCCTATGGCTACATCCGCGGTCTGCTGCACGCGACGAAGTGACGCGTCGAACCTCACAAGGACCGGATGCTTTGTACGCGGGCTTGGTGTGCACGATACATCCGAATCACGATGGCGCAAGCCGCATCCGCCCGATACGCGAAAGTCGGGTCCCGTGGACCGGATGCGGTGCTGTACGAACCGACGCTGGCAACCAGGCGGCCCGCGGAATGCGATCGTCAGTTGGTTCCTTCAGCACTGGCAGGCGAATCCCCTGTTGAATCGACTTGTACCGATCCAGCTCCGTCGGGTGAATGTAGATCCGTTTTGAAGCCGTAAGCTCCGTCAGCAGTTCGCTCAATGCCTGGCTCAGTCCCGCCCACAGGACGGTATTGGGATTCGTTCTGAGGGCCAGCCCCTGGTCCCCTGCGACTTCCATATACGGCCGCATCACATCGACGATTTCCGGGAAGAGGACTTCCCCCTTGGCGCGGACGAACTCGACAATCGCTGCCTTCAACTGTCCGGCCGATGCAAGCTGCATCCACGGTGGTGCCGTCGACGCAGCGGGATCCGGCTTCGCACTTCGCGCCAGATCGTTGCGATGCTCGGCCTCGAGCATCGCAGTCACGCGGCTGTCGGAGGTCGCGCGGCGGCAACGATCCTGAGCCCAGTTGCGCAGGGCGAAGATCTTATCTTCCATCGTGATCGAAAGAGGAACCGTCGCACGCCAGGCTCGTTCCAAGTCGCCCTGCGCCAGAACACGGTGGTCACCAAAGGCTTCAATCAATGCCGACACGACGATCTGTTCCAGTTCCGATCCACTGAAGCCTTCGCTGCGACGCGCAATATCATCGATGTCGAGCTGCTCTGTTTTCCAGCCGCGCTTTCTGAGATGGATTTCGAGAATGTTTCGGCGTTCTTCGAAATTCGGGAGATCGACGAAAAAGAGTTCATCAAATCGACCACGGCGCAGCATCTCGGGCGGAAGTCGTTCGATGGAGTTTGTCGTAGCAACGACGAAGATGGGCAGATCCAGCTCCATCATCCAGGTCAAAAACGTCCCAAGCAGCCGCACCATGGTGTTGTCGGCACCGGCGCGACCATCGTCTTCGACGCCAGCGAACCCTTTCTCAATTTCGTCGAGCCACAACACGGCCGGAGCAATCGACTCTACCAGATTTAGCACGTTGCGCAGGTTTCGTTCGGATTCACCACGCTGTGCTCCCAGGACGGCCGCGATATCGAGGCGAATCAGGGGAAAACTGAGAATCCGCGCCGTCGCACGGGCGGTCAGACTCTTTCCACACCCTTGTACCCCCAGCAACAGCACCCCTTTCGGCAGTGGGACGTTCTGTTCACGAGCGCGCGGAGAATACGCCTCGGCCCGTTTCGAGATCCAATCTTTGAGTTGATCCAAACCGCCGATGTCACTCGCACCGTCCTCAAGGTCGTAGAACTCGAGGATATCTGACGCCGTGGCAAGACTCCGCTTTTCCGAGATCAACGTCGCGAACAGATCATCGTTCAGTTCGCGGCACGAATGAAGTGCACGTCGCCAGGCCTGACATGCTTCCTGCGCCGTCAATCCCATCACCGATTTGATCAGACGGTCTTCGTCGTCCGTACTGAGCTGTAATGTTGAAGCATCCGAGGTCTGCAGATCAGACCAAACCCGATCGAACTCCTCGCGCAAGTCGTCGTAGTCGGGCATGGGTAGCTTGATCTTGATCGACTCCTTCTCAAGCTCGAGCGGAACGGCGGAAACAGGACCAAAAAACAACAAGGTTTTCCGCTGCTTGATCAGTTGCGGCAGCACGTCGCGGATCGAACGGACAATATAAGGGTCGGACAGGAACGGATGAAAATCTTTGACGAGAAACAGATGCTCGTCGGGATAGAGACTGAGTTGATCCAGCAGCAGTCGCGCCGACGGCGGTTCGTTGAATTGGTCGGACGCGGGCGGTTGCAGCCCCCGCGTAATCGTCCAGGTGACCAGCCCGCGTTCGAGCTCCATCGCCACCTCGGCCAGTTCGCGTTCCCAGCGATCTTCTTCCGCCGAGTTCAGAAAGATCAGCGGATACCCCGATTCGATCCGGGCACGAAGATCATTGAGGACGTTCGTCGTTTTCATAGGATCGTCTGTTCTCTCTCGGTCTCTGGGCGTGCCAGGAGAGCGGCTCGGTGAAATGGGACTCGGCTGACATGTGACATTCGTAACAACGAACGTCCAGTCTATCGATTTGGAAATCGAGTTTTCCATGGACCACCGTATCCTCGTTGGAAGGCCGTCGACACCGCTGCCGCAACAATTCACGGCCACCGCCCCCTTCAGAATTCGTTCTGAAAGCCCCACACGCCGACAGGGGTTTCCAACACGCTCGAGGTTGGCATCAAGCTGAAATTGGTCGTAGAGTGAGGCGATCGACGCGAGACACAAGGAGTGACGGTGTGGCCAACATCCTTTTTCTGAAACGATCGCTGCTCCTCTTCTGGGCGATTTGGCTATTCGTGATTCTTCTCAGTAACCTGACAGATGCCGCGAAAGAATTGGGCTTTCTCGGCGAATCCTGGGTATTCGCTTCAGGCAACTTCCAATTCCTGAAAGCGACAACCGCCCGGTACGGCAACCCCGCGATCGTGGATCGCCTGCTGTTTTGTGGTGTCATCAGTTGGGAAGGTCTCGCCGCACTGCTGTTCTGGCGAGCAACCTGGACTTACCGAGGCAAAAAAGCGGGCCGCGATCATCTCTATCGCGCCTTTACGGCCTCACTGTCGTTATGGGCGGCATTCGTCATTGCCGATGAAATCTGTATCGCGTACGCACTGGAAGCGACGCATTTACGGCTATTCATCGCCCAATTGGTGACACTCTTGGCGATCGAACTGCTGCCGGAAGAATGACGCTTCCACACGTTCGTCGCGCGACAAAACGACCGCGATTGAAGCAACAGCGAAGGTCACATTCTCAAGTTGGATGCCGTTGGTTGGAGCCTTGTCAGATTTCGAAACGCGAACGAGGGTAGAAAGGGACGTCTAACGACGACCGAGAGAGCCTTTCGCCTGCTGGATCAACTGCAAAGGCCGGGGATCGTCGGGGCGCAACTGATGCGCCCTCTCCAATTGTGTAATCCCCTCTGGAATTTGCCTCTGCATCGTCAGCGCGACCCCCAACTGCAACCGGGCTTCAAACGACGACGAATCCAGATCAACCCCCTTCTGAGCATGGACGACCGCATCGACAGCGTTGCCGAGCTGCAGCTCAAGATGAGCCAGATTGATGTACGCCATCAAAAAGCCAGGATCATATTTGACGGCCTGCTTGAAACTCGCGATCGCATCGCGGGGACGATTGCCTCGCGCCATGAGCAGTCCCAATTGAAAATGAGCGATGACGAACGCCGGATCGGCCTTGATTGCTTCACGGTATTCCAAGATCGCTTCGTCGAACTTATCCAGCTGAGTTAACGTCTGAGCCAGGTCGAGATGGAATTGAGATCCGTCTGGATCCAATTTGATCGCGCGACGAAATTCCTGTGCGGCTTGGTCAAACTGACCTCGCTTCACGTAAACCACCGCCAAGTGAGCATGAGCAATCGCGTTCTCGGGTTGTGGATCGAGCAGTTGACGGTACGTCGCTTCTGCTTCATCCAAGCGATTCTGCTCGCGCAGGACATCCCCCAGAACAAGATACGCCATCGGAAGTTTGTCCGTGGCAGCAATGATTTTCTTCGCGAGTTCTCCTGCCTCGTCGAATTGGCGTTGCCGCAGCAGCGATTGCGCAGCGTAGATCATGTTGCAGTACGGAAGCATGTCCTTCATGTCCGGCAGCGTTTCATCTGGAGAAACGGCGGCATCGTCACCTTTGCTTCCAGCCACATAACCGAGTGCCGCGAGTTTTTGCCGATCGCTTGTGGAGAGATTCAGATTGCTCGCCTCCGAAACAACGAACTGTTCCTGCATCGCCTCCAAAATTGACTGCATTTCGATGAGTCGATCATGGTCGGTCGAAACGAGATTGTTTTCTTCCCGCGGGTCGTCCGCCAGATTGAACAACTCGGGGCGAGTCGTGTGAATGAACTTCCACTTGCCGGAAATGACGGTATGAAGCGGGCACCAACGGTTGCCTCGAAATGGCGCCTCGGTCTCGGCATAGCACGGAACTTCCTGAACCGTATCACCCGCCAATGCCGCCCGAAGACTGCGACCGCTGAAATGCTTTGGCGCCGGCACACCCGCAAGATCCAACAGCGTGGGGGTCAGGTCCACTAGCGAAACAGGTTCGGCAACTCGCAGTCCCGGTCGGCAATATTTTCCTCCACCTGCGATGACCAGAGGCACGTGCAACGTGCTGTTGTAGACCAGCATCGAATGCTCTTCTTCATCGTGCTCGCCCAACCCTTCACCGTGATCGCCTGCCACGACAACCAGCGTCTGATCATCAAGGTGCTCGTCACGCAAGAATCGCCGGACTCGTTCCAACTGCTGATCTTCGACCGCGATTCCGGCGTCATAGGGCTGTTGTGCAAACTTGTCACCGAAACGATTGGGACGCGCGTCATACGGATCATGTGCGTCGTACAGATGAATCCAGCAGAAAAATGGCCGTGACGTCCGATTCTTCAGCCACGCAAGCGCCGCCGTGACAACCGACTCGCCATCGCGGCGTCGATCGGTCGAATGGGCCGCGGCTTTCGTCCCTGAGAGATCATCGTCATAAACATCGAACCCTCGCTCAAGCCCGAATTTGGAATCCAGCACGAACGCCGCGACGAAGGCCCCGGTCTGGTACCCATGTCGCTGCAACAGTTCCGGCAACAACGGAATGTCTTTGGTCAGCCGCCCCGCCCCATTGAGCCGCAATCCATGTTCGGGTGGGTACAGCCCTGTCAGCATGGTTGTGTGCGAAACCAGTGTCAGGGGCGCAGGGGCGTAGGCTCGCTCAAACACGACACCTGTTTTTGCCAAATCGTCAAGACTTTCCGTCAACCCTTGCGTGTAGCCATAGGCCCCAATGTGATCCGCTCGCGTGGTATCGAACGTGATCAGAATCACATTCGGCCGACTGGGACGCCAGAAGGAATAACCCGTCAGCACAAGGGCAATTGCCGAGACAAACACGCACACTCGAATCGATCGAGATCGCACCGCTGTGGATAGATTCACGGAAACACTTATTGTAAACGACTTGTGATAGTAAACAGCTTATTGAAATAGCGGGACGGGCTCATTCTTCTGCGGCAAAGAGAAGGATTATTGGGAACAAAGCACGATGGACTCCAATGCCCCTGGCGAATGTGCTTGCCTCCTTCTCTCGAGTCACCGTTTGCAGCCCGAAGAGAGTGGGACAGGCACATTTTCCCGGTTCAATTAGAATCCACGGTGCATCGGCTTGAGTCATCCAACCAACCATCCATCTACTGCGGGAAGATGAGCCAGTCCCCGACCTGTGAACGGTGACTTCTCTCGGAGTCACCTTATTTCAATAGGTTGTTAAACAGACTGCAAACATGCGCTATTTGGTTGTCAGCTCAAACTTCAACTCCTTTTGAGGTTCGCCTTCAACAACTTTCAGCGTAAATCGGGACTTACGAGGATCACTATAGCGATCCTTGAGGAGATCAGTTCCAACAAAACTGCCCGTGGATTTACGGTATACTTTCCCCAGAAATGTCAGTTTATACTCACCCGCTGGCAGCCCATCACCGGCCGAATAGGTGGTGAATTCAAAGTGACCACCTTTACCCGTGACCACCGGCCGGGGGGACCCGATTCGTTGCGAGCCGTCAGCACTATGCAGCAAAATCGCAATTTTCTCTTCGGGCGTTCCATTCACAAGGACGTTGCCGCTGACAGGTGTCACAACCTTCACATCACCGTGCATGATTTTGTTCAGTCGCTCGCTGTCCGAAAGGCCGCTGCTGCACCCCGCAAGGATCGTCACGACCAGCCCTGCACACAATTTCCCAAGAATTGACATAACAGACTCTTCCCAAACGCCAGACACCGACGCTGATGTTTCATTGGACCACAAAACAGAACAGGCACCGAGTCGCCTGAGGAGAGTCACCGTTCACGGGTCAGCAAGGGGACTTGACGCAATCTCATCGGCAACGCGTATCATGTCAAAACGGTCCTACGCGGCATGACACGCCGGTTGCGACGCAATCCCAAATCCGAAAACGGTGACTCCGAGGAGACAACCCGGTGCGAGTTCCCGACATCACAAACAGACTCGTGGCAGAACGCCGATCAGAATTCGCCGTTCGGTGAACCCGAACCCTGTGTGACCCCTTCTGCAAACACAACGTTTGACATATTCTGAGCCAAAAAGCGAACCGTTCCGTCGCCCATTAGGACGTGCGCGCCACCGGGGTGGAAGGCGTACATGCTGTAATCAAAGAGGTTTGTGCAGTTAATCACACAGGGGCCCTCGTTGCCGCTACCGAGCAGGTCGGAACCTTTGAACCAGAGTTGGACGCTGTTCCAGTCAGTCCAAGCCCCTCCGTACACCGAACTGGTCGTCATGGTCACCGGGCCAATAACACCCTGGACCGGTCCGCCGCTGCCCTGAGACAACGTGCTGCTTCCGTTAGGCGACGTGTAAATCAGTTTTCCGTTTGAATACCAGTTGGGACGACCAGCAATTTCACACATCAGAAACGTATTCGAAGTCCCATCGGTGACCTGAGCGACTGACGGACGCATCGTGGACGTGTTCAGAATTCCAGACCTGTCAACCACGGAAGGCTTGGCTGCCTGGTAGATGTTCGCAAGAGTGTGGCGAATCCCGCTCGACGCACCGTAATCGTTTGCACTACCGACATTGTATGCACCCGTGACCCCGTTCTGGGCCAGAGTTGCATCTTGACTGATCACCAGAGTCGAGTTTCGGGGAACCGAGGGGCACATCAAAGCGGTAATCGCCGTCGACGAGAACGTCGTAAAATTCTGCGACGCCGCGTAGTTCGTCCCACCGACGGAACTCATGTTCAGCGGTCCACCTGTGGCGGTGCCGAATCCAATTGGCACGCTGAAATTAATCTGGCTATAAAGATTTCCCTGATCGATATACGGCAGTAGGTATTCGATGAATCCGTGGGCGTTATAGTCATTTCGAGGCGCGGGAAGATTATCAACCGTGCCGACTGGTGGAAACTGATTGAACGTCGACTCGTAGTTGAAAAACGCCAACCCCAGTTGCTTCAAGTTATTCTTGCATTGAGTACGGCGGGCAGCCTCACGCGCCTGTTGCACAGCAGGTAACAATAGTGCAATTAACACTGCAATAATTGCGATGACCACTAACAATTCGATCAAGGTAAATCCCGACCTACGAAACCAAGTCCTGAACATTCGCCAATCCTCAAAAACAACAACTCAAGATGGCGCCGGTCTCGCCTAATGGCAAGCGGGGCGACGATCGGAATTATAGGGAGAAACAATGAAGAGGCGATGAACAAAGCACGTTCGATCGGTAGTGATAGTCAATCCGCACCTGATACATCTTTTTGAATGATATGTTCCTGTCCGACAATAGGTTGCACGTTACCCATAGACACCAGCGATGAATTAGATGAACAAGATGCAAGGTTCGTCGCTTCGGTAAAGTGCGTGACAAAACCGCAGGCGCGAATCAACTAGAAAATCAGGATGTTGACGACAACCGTCTCACCCTGCCATAAGATGACAAATACGTTAGAAGTTGACATGGCACTTTGTATACCACCCCTGGCAATCGTTCGCAGACCGGAGACAGAGAGGGACGGGCAAACTCCCCTCAGAATGTCATGTAACCGATCACCGTCTGAAGAGAGGGGAACAGGGCACATTTCCCCGGACCATTGGAATCCACAGTGCTTCGGCCATGGCAACTCTGTCCTTAGTCGCGGGAAAATGAGTTAGTCCCCGGCCTGTGAACGGTTACGAATGTCATTCGTCACGCGGCTTTCGTATCTTTTTTTGGTACGTACGCCGCCAATTCGTTGGTCTCCATTTTCCTCAGAATTCGGCGAGTGTGACGCCTGAACATTTGTGACTTATGCACAAGAGCACGCGAGGAGAGACTGCGATGACGCTTTCCGATTTTCACGGCATCAAGGCCAAGTCAGCAATCGACGCACTCGCCATCGCGGCGGGGGCCGGCATGATCAAACAAATGCAACTCCTGCTCGCTGACGGCACAGATATCAATGGGGTCGCATCATTTCCGCAGGTGACTCCACTCGCATCCGCTGCGGGAGACGGCGTCATCAAATCCGTCGAGTTTCTGCTCAAAAACGGTGCAGACATTAACAATCCCGGCCCCAACCACAAGACGCCGCTGATGCATGCATGCTCCTGCGGCGGGAAGAAGGGATCGCAGGTCGCGGCGGCACTGATAAAAGCAGGCGCGGACATTGCATGCGTCCGCAGTTCCGACGAAATGACCGCGTTGAAGTTTGCTGTCGGCAATTCCACACCTGAATTGATTCAAATGCTCATCGATCACGGCGCAGACGTGGATGGACCTCCAGGAACGGATCAGACAGCCTTAATGCTGGCAGCGAGAGCAGACGACGTCGAGGCACTTAAGGTGCTGGTCCGCAATGGAGCCGATACGTCACGCCCCTGCAAATTGCCTTGGGCGAAGAATCGGACCGCGTTGGGACTCGCGGGATTAGAGAAGTGTAAAAAGGCCGTGAAATTTCTCACTTCTCTCGATTCCGATGCGCCCGTCGTGAGCGAGCAGGCTCCCATTCTCACGCCAGACAACCCACTCTTTCCACTTCTCCCTTGGATCAAGCGTCAAGAACGGCCCTGTTGGCTGCCCATGGTGGAAGATGGCGATGGTGACGTCATGACATCCAAGTTCGGTGGCATTCCATGGCTGGATGTGAATGAATCCTGGCCAACTTGCAAAGCATGCCACCTGCCGCTCGAACTATTTCTTCAGCTGAATCTCGCGGAGCTTCCCGCGGAGCTGAACAGCCGCTTTGGAACCGGGCTGCTGCAATTTTTCTATTGCACAGAGCAGGGCGAAGAGTGCGAGGGTGAGAATGGTTGGGAACCGTTTTCGGATTCTGTTTCTCGCGTCAGAATTGTGTCACCGCACGGCATGGCAGCTCAGATTCCTTGCCAAAACCGGTGTGACGCCAAGCGGATCATCGAATGGGAAAAAACCGTTGACTACCCGAGTCCGGCCGAGCACGACCAGTTGGGCATCATCATCGACTACCACTTCAATGACGTACCGTTCAAGCCGACGGAAATAACCTGCAAGGAACTCGGACTGCATTTCACGGGTATCGAATTTGTGGACTCCCTTGGAGAAATCGTCCAGAGTCTTCCGGGAGACAAACTCGCAGGCTGGCCGTGTTGGGTTCAAGGAGTCGAGTATCCCCACTGTCCAAAATGTGGTGAGCGAATGGAGCTCCTGTTCCAGATCGGATCGGAAGATCATATTCCGTTCATGTTTGGCGACTGTGGGATCGGCCATATCACACAGTGCCGCCAACACAAAGAGGTTGTCGCTTTCGGTTGGGCATGCTCCTGAAATTCCTCCAACTTGGGAATCTGACTTTTCACCGCGTTGTTGTCCACCCCATGATGGCCAACGTAGAATCCGCCAATCTTGAAATCATCCCCCAGTGTCGATCGTAACACCCAAGGCCACGGTCGGCGGGTGACGGCGATTTCTTTCTCCTGTTGAAAATCAAATTGATCCATGAAATCTCAATCGGTTCATACCGCCGGAACGGCTGACACTTCTGGCGCTGCCGTTCTCGCCATGGAGCAGCCCATGGCAAAGGAAATCACCTCACTACGTGACATCGATTCCCAGCAATGGAAGTCGGGGATTGCGGCATGGCTAGGGTGGATGTTCGACGGATTGGACATGCACCTGTACACGCTCGTCGCGACGCCCTTTGTGGCGCAACTGCTGGGGGGTGTTCCGACCACCGATCCAACCGTCGGGCGATACGCATCGATCATCCAGGCGGCGTTCCTGGTTGGCTGGGCTTTGGGCGGCGGGTTCTTCGGATTGATCGCTGACCGACTGGGACGAAGCCGGGCGTTGTGTCTAACGATCCTGACATATGCGATTTTCACCGGCCTGTCGGTCTTCGCGCAAACCTGGTGGCACCTGATGATCCTGCGTTTTCTAGCCGCACTCGGGATCGGGGGCGAATGGGCCGTCGGTGCGTCGTTGCTCTCGGAAACCTGGCCGCGTAAATGGCGGCCCTGGCTTGCCGCCGTGCTGCAAACCGCCGTGAACGTCGGCGTCCTGGGCGCGGGGCTCGCGAACTCAATCATGGCCAGCGCGCCACCGCGATATTTGTTTCTGGTCGGCGTGCTGCCCGCCCTGCTCGTACTCTGGATTCGCCGCGCCGTGCCGGAGCCAGAAGAATGGCATGCCGCCAAGGCGAGTGGCCAGCATCGCGATCCCGCATTCGCCGAGCTGTTCCGCGGAGACACGTTACGTGTCACGCTGTGGGTCATGATCGGTTGCGGCATTTCGCTAACCGCCCACTGGGCCTTCATGTTCTGGCATCAACAGCATCTGCGTAATCTACCGGATGTGCTCGTGATGACAGCGGAACAAAAAAATCAACTGGCCAGCACGGCCATGTATCTGGTCATCGGCTCGTCGATTGTCGGAAACTTTGTCGCGGGCGGGGTTGCTCAACGGATCGGCTATCGCGCCACGATCGCGTGGACATTTTTTGCCTACTTCGCCGCGATGTTTGGTGCCTACATCGTGCCACGTCCGCACACAGAACTGTTGTTCTGGCTGCCTTTGATCGGCTTTTGTCAGGGCGGGTTCGCACTCTTCACGATGTACATCCCGCCGCTGTTTCCCACGATGTTACGAACGACCGGCGCCGGCTTTTGCTACAACATCGGCCGCATTGCCGCAGCGGTCGGTACGGTGGTGTTCGGCCTCTACTCTCAAGTGGGAGACCACCGCGCCGCACTGCTTTACGCAGGCTTTCTGTTCCTGCCGGCGGCATTTGTCACGTTCATGATGCCACACTCGAAAGATTAATCTGTCACGTTCAAGACATCCGTCGATGTGACCGACGCCACAGCCAGTGATGTTGATGATTTTCGGGGCAGGAGACGGAATCGAAAATAGAAGTCACTGTTCATAGGTCGGGGACTGGCTCATTTTCCCGCGGTAAAGGGAAGGGTTGCTCTGGTCGATGCACTGCGGATTTCCATGAACCTGGAAATCGCGCCTGTCCCCCTCTCTTCGGACTGTGAGAGGTGACACAATAACGTCCGCCCCGACCATGAAATTCCAACGGCAAATCGAGAACCGTAATGGCAATCGAATCCGAACCGCTCGTGACAAGCCTGTCGAGGCCCTTGATACGATGGATTAGCGGTTGGAATCATCCGATTCCCGGCCGTGAAGCGGATTGGAGCGCACTGTCCGAAGATCCCGAGGCGCGATTGTCCGAAGGAGCGATGACCTTCCCCACATTGGGTCTCAGGGTTTACGCCTTTTATTTCTTACTGCTGGCACTGACGTGGCCGCTGACGGTGATCTACTTCCAAAATGGCGGGATGCATTCGCTCGTCGCCGCGATTTTCGGAATCGGCGCGATCCTTTGGTACGTGATTGGTTGCGCCGTCCTGTCGCGACGAAAATTGGTACTCGATTCGATCGGCTTTCATATTGTTCAGGGCGAGTCCGACACATTCGTCCCCTGGACAAGCCTTCTGATCAATCGTGACTGGCGAGAAAAAGGTTTCGCCTGGACACTTCCCGTCACGTCCTCGTTCCATGAAGCGGCCGTGACAACGGAGGATGGCATCACCCGAACGATCGCGAACGGCGGAAAGCTTCATGGAATGTGGAGCATAACGCCCACTCAAATTGTCTTACATTGGACGTATCGACTCGATCCGAATCTGTTCCGCGAGATTGCCATGCGGATGGCCGCATCGCCCTTTGACGACACAAACGCCACTCGGGTGGGTCCCCTGAAGGAACGTCGTTGGATCAATGATCCGTCCCATAATATCGAACGAGAGATGGAGCAGTTACCCGAGGGTGTTTTCATTCTGGAGAATGGCGCACTCCAAGTCCCGGCTGCCGCGCTGACGTTTCCCGCCGTGTGCTGTTCCTGTGCGACCGCCACGAGAACAGCCAAGGACGTCACTATCAAAACGCAACTCTACTGGCGACTTCCGGTCCTGAAAAAAGGCGTGCTCACCATTCCCACGTGCGACGATTGCTGGATGAGATCACGGCGTTGGTTTTGGATGACAATTCTTGCGATCCAAGCAATCTTTGTAGTCGCTTTCGTCATTACGATTTTTCAAACACTCTTCGTACCACCGGTTATTTACGCTGTCGCCAATCTCGCAGTGCTGTTGCTCACCTGCCTCACTTATCGCCTGATGCCACCGATCTGGAGTGTCGCTGACGTCACATTCAATCCGGCGACGAACGAGTATCGCTTTCATTTTTCGAACGCAGACTACCGAGATCAGATCATCCGCGGTATCCGTGTGCGAGATCATGGCGTATGACGCCCAAGTGCGCGGTCATTCCTTGTGCCCGACGATCATGTAGTGACGTGGCATCGACTCGGGTACGACTTCGACGCGAAAGCCCACCGACGCGAGCTCCTTCGCAACGTACTCAGGGGCGAGTCGCATTGCCTTCGGCGGACCGGTCTCTGCATTAACTTCATGGTCCACCACCACGAACCGCCCGCCCTGCTTCAGCCCTTCATACACTTTCTTGGCGTAGGCTTCTCGCTTTCTGACGTGATGCCACGTGTCGAGTGTCAGCACGCCATCCACACTTTGGGGATTGAGTTGGGGATCATCCGTACCGACTTTTTTCGGCACGATCCTGGCGGGGCCCAGGTCTAGGCTTCGCTTCGTCAAATACTCGATCATGGCGGCCTCGGCATCAATGGCGATCACCGTACCATTGGGTCCGACCGCCTGGCTTAAGAACGCCACCATATAGCCCGTTCCCGCGCCGATGTCGGCAACCGCTGTCCCCGGTTTCAGCGCCAGCGCTGCCACAATTTGATCCGGGTGCTGCCACGTATCGCGATCCGGGTCATTCCACTTCTTCGCACGCTCGGCAGGATCAACGAAGGCGTGATGATGGTTGTGATCTTCATGACTGGCCCGCGCTTCCTGATGAGCCCCTTTTTCTTGTTGAGGCCTCTGATTGATCGATTGATCGCTACTAACCTCCACCAAAGCGACCTCATTCCCCTGACCGCACCCTGCGACACAGCCCATAGCAATTACAATTACAAGGAGTAAAAACTTGACACAGTTCTTCATGACGTCGCCACCTTTCAATACCGCCTGGTGCCTTGGATTGGCGAGCCGCTCGTGATCCGAATCGAATAGAAGCCGCCCTTCAATCACACCAAGCCCCCGACCCCAATTCACAGGGACGAACAACTCGAATAATCATTTGAATTTGACTCGTACGCTGGCGGCCGAGTGATCGCGTCGACGCATCAGGCGTAGGCCACCCAACCGCGAAACGCAAACCCGGCATAGAACAGGCCGACATTCGAGAAACCGGCATCATGCAGAATCGCTTCGTCCTGCTCTTGCGAGAAAATATGCAATTGCCTGTCAATCGCTGCACGGGCGTTCTCAGCCTGCTCGGGGGCCACGCCTGAATCGATGACGAATGCAGCGTATCGTGACAACCAGAGATCACGCTCACCCTCACCCTGAGGAAAGCTGAAGTGCGCCACCACGAACGGTGCTCCGGGCTTCAGTCGGCGGCGGACTTCGGCTGCAATGCGTCTGCGCTCTTTCAGATCCACGAAATGCAATGTCAGAAGACACGTCGCCGCGTCAAACGGCCCGGCCGGCGCATCATCGACATACCCTTGATGCAGGCGAACGCGCGAGACAAGCGGGCCAAGAGTTCGTTCGGCCAGATTCAGCATCTCAGCAGACGGATCGACTCCATCGAATGTCCATTGGGGCATCGCCTGAGCAAACACGTTCAATTCCAGTCCGCCGCCAGCGCCCAGCACGAGAATGTGGCCAAGCTCGGGAACACGTTCTGAAAGCAGCAGCGTCGTCATCCGCTGCAATCCATTGTAGCCGGGGACAAACCGCGGTGGTCCTTCGGCATATCGCGCCACGGCGTGTGGATCAGAGAACGGATCGATTCGAGCGCTCATAGTTCGATCTCGAGAACGAAAAGGGGAACAAATCCAAGACGGCCACGCGTACCGACATCGCACTCGGCTTCAACTGCGAGAATTCTTCAGGCAGATGACAAATCACGTTGGACGTGGGTCCGTTACACAGCCGACGAGTACGACGTTATGACGCGTGACCATCTTCAAAGTGCTCGTGCGAACCTCCACGCGCCACAAGACGCTCCTGAAGATCGGCACTCAGCATGGCCAGCGTCACTTCACCAAGACGCGCTAGTAGCAGACTCTCTGCGTCATGAAACGCCTGTTGGAGTGCTACATTGACGGCTTGTTCGACAAGGCAGCCAGGTGCCTCCGTCCGGTTACCAATCGCGAGCAACGAAGGATTACCAAGCGCGACGTAGATGTCACGCAATGTCACCTTCGACAGATCGCAGACAAGTGTCCATCCGCCACCATGCCCTTTCTCCGACTGTACGTACAACTGCTTTTTCAACCCCGCCATGATCCGTCGAATCACGACCGGGTTGGTCTGCATGATCTTCGCAAGCATTTCGGACGTGACGGGATCGCTCTGCCCTGCCATGTGCAGCAGGACGTGAAGTACGCCCGATAATCGACTGTCGCGCTTCATGTAACTTCAATTATTACATAAGTTCACACGAGTCAAGGTCCGACCCAAAAATCGTTCTGGCCAGCCGCAGTAGGCAGCAACAGCAACATTGAGGCTCGGAACCACCCTTCGTACAAGAAGGTGTTGCCGCATCTGGATACGCTGCATCGATCAGGCAATCGATCGACCATCTGCCGACTTATTCTTTTTTGATCAACTCATCGACGATTGCGATGAGTTCTTCCCGTAGCTCTGATGAATAGCCCACGTGAACTTTGCGGATGACTCCATTAGGATCAATGACGAGCAGTGTCGGGAATCCATCAATCTCGTATTGCTCAGCCACTTCCCGAGCTTTCAGCACGGGATAGTTCAGACTCATTTTTTTCACGACGGCGGCCGTGTCTTCCTCATCTTCATCCGTGCTCATCCCAATCACGACGACGGGTTGGTTCATGAAATGCAGACCGACCTCGTTCACTTGAGGCATTGCCTTCAGGCACCACGAGCATTGGCGAAACCAGAAATCGAGAATGACCACTTTGCCACGGTATTCTTCCAACGAGTGCTTCTGTCCCGCGAGGTCAACCGCAGTCCAGTTCATGGAGATTTTTCCCACGAGTGGCGATGGAACAGTGTCCCTGTTGACGACCGGTATTGGCGACGTGATCGTCAAGTTGGGTCGAGCCGCGATCAGTTCATCGAGTGCCGCCGGGCTAACGCGAGTCCCCTCTAGATTCAGATCGGTCAATGAATCCATTCTGGCAAGGCTCTTGAGAGCGGCATCCGTGATGGGCGTGGCATTCAAAAATAGTCGTCTCAATGCTTTCAGCTCGGAGAGATGAGCCACACCTTCATCACTGACAGCCGTGTCATAGAGGCAGAGTTCTTGAATATCTGGCAACATTCGAATGTCTCGCATCGCTGCGTTCGAGATCTTCGTTCCGCCCAAATTCAAGGAAAGCACGCCAGGTAAACCTGCAATCTGTTCAATACAGTCACCATGGACGGATGTGTGGGCCAGGTTGACCTCCCGCACGGAATTGAGCGGCCGCAGCAGTTCCAGATCGTCGTCGCGAAGGTGATTGCTGAAGGCGAGGTCAACGGAAAGAATCGGCGCGTCAACTTTGCCAAAATCTCGGCGAACGCTTCCCCTCAGATTCTTGATCTTGATCAGGGCCTGGACGACATCGGGCTCGTCGCCGGGAAACGCACCTGCTTTCCGCGCTGCGGGCTCGAGTGCAGGTCCTGAGCGTTCTGTCTCCACGAGAATAGGAATGGTCTGCTTGAGTTTTTGCAGCGTCGCGACCGTCGAATCAGCGTCTCCGGGGCAGAGCGCGATCCGAAAGCCAATACAGTTACCGCGGGGGATTGGCGACAAACGATCGCGGTGGGCCGACCGACAGGCGTCCGGTAGATCGTTAAAACAGCCACCACGAATCGCTCGATTCCACCCTTCGTCAGCGACATAGGGGTCAACACCACCCGGCAATTTCTGTTGGTAAAAGTCACGACACCATTCGCTCGCATTGCCGTGCATATCGAACAGTCCCCAGGCATTCGGCCGCTTCTGTCCAACACGATGGGCGTATCGCTCACGCTTGCCCGAAGTATTTTCGAAAAACCACGCTGACTCGCCAATCAGAGAATCATCGTCACCGAAATCGAAGCGTGTTTTCGTCCCAGCGCGGCAGGCATATTCCCACTGAGCTTCGGTGGGCAGCGTGTATTCCCAGCCCTCCGGTAGCCGACCAGCGGCGCGTTCTTCACGGCTGAGATTGCAGCAAAACTCCGCCGCATCGAACCAATTGATACACGTCGCCGCAGAATCGTCCTGGTCAGGCACAAAGTGTCGGCAATCGTTCCACGGGCGTGTTTTCATTACCCGATCCCACTCGGCCTGCGTGACTTCGTAGCGGCCCATCCAGAAGCCGTGATTTAATGAAACCTTGATGGCGCGACGATTTTGTTCCGCATTCGGTTCTGATTCAGAGGGCTCCTGAGGGACTTCGACCTGCTCCATCATCAACCCGCCCGGTGGACACCAGACCAGCGTCATCGACAATCCATTATCCGCGCGGACCTGACCAGCATAATTTCCCGCCAAAGAACCATCGTCCGCCATGGTACGCGAGTACTCGGCCAGCACTAACACTTCGAACGCAGAGCAGATCAGAAGGGAAATCAGACGGGCTCCAGCGATCTTCATTTGTTTTGCTCCAGGAACACAAAAGCAGCAAACCACAGACATCGCGTCTTCGCGAAGGTAGCAGTATAAGACACGGATTTGCAATGCTCGCCAGATCGGGAATGACGCAGCGACGTCCGTGAGAGACACGAACCCTCGTCCGAAGTGCGGACCGGGAGTTCTTTTTCTGACGCCAAATTTCCACCATCCCGAATTTCGTGAAAAAACGGCCATCGACCGGCGACATCAGTGAAAAGGTTCAACCGAAGGCTGTGTGAATGACAACCTGGTTCAGTGGAGCGAAGCTGGCGCAACTGCTCGACGAGCATTTTGCGGCGCTCTCACTGTTTGCCTCACAATGGACCGACTCAGCCGAGGACTGCGTCCAGGAGGCGGTACTGGAGCTCGCCCGTCAAACGACGCCGCCCGAGAACATCGTCGCATGGCTATTTCACGTCGTCCGACGACGCGCCATGACGACTCATCGATCGATGTCACGTCGCCGAAGGCACGAGGCGATGGCCGCTCGCCTCGCTCGCGTTTCAAACGAGCGGCATGAAAATGCCGTCGATGTGGAAGAGCTATTGATCGCGTTAGGGGAACTTGGTGACGACGAGCGCGAAGTCATCGTCGCACGAATTTGGGGTGGACTGGGATACGCGGAAGTCGCCCTATCGCTCGAAATCTCGACAGCGACCGCATTTCGTCGATTTGAATCAGGACTGAAAAACCTGAAAGCAGTATTGGAGGCTCGATGCAACAACACGAATCATTCGAATTGCCGAACGACTTGAATGAGTTTGCCAAACGGCTTGCTGCGTTTGAAGCTCATTCCCCAATCAGCAATCGCGATCAGATGGTCTTTGAGGCGGGGCAGGCCGCGGCGCGGACGGTACTGCTCGCGAACGTCTCGTCTTTAGAAAGAACTCTGCACGTCTGGCAGTCTGCGGCGGTCGTGTTATTCGCTTTCTCACTGGGGCTTGGGGCATCGTTGACTCTGCGTCATGAACAGCCACCTCAAATTGTCGTCGCCGAGCGAGGTCCGTCGGTGATTCCCCCCAGCACCGAGCGCGTTCCTGAAACCGGCATCCTTGCCATACGGGAATCGCCCGCGCAGCAATTGGCTTCAATCACGCCTCGAACGGGTCGCGAAGAACCGGAAACACCGAATGTCCACAGTGCGGCAACCGCCCATCCAGCTTCGAATGAGCTCGCAGGATTGCAGACACGGCTGGCATCGATCGAACAAATGGTTGACGGCCTTTCGAATTCCAGCCTGACGTCAGTGAATCCAGAGCGAACAATTGAGTTCGCCTTTCGGGGTGATCCCGCTCCCGTTCTAAGTCACCGGACGTTGCTGCACGGCGAGAGATCTCAAGTTTTGATTAACCGACTCATCGAGGAGCCAAACCTATGACGCGTGACCCAGCAACATTCGCCAGTCGATCAAAAGTGTTCTTGTTATTGTGTTCGTCACTGGCTGTAACTTCGTCGGGAATGGTCGGCTCAGCTTGGGCGGACGAAGATTTTCCCGAACCTGTACCTGCGGTGAAGACGTATGAACTGACGGTCTCGGCCGCGAAGGAACCGAACCCCGCACTGAAACACCGATTCGTCGTTCCACTCACTGAACGACACGCCGGAAACGCGGCGGTGTTTTACAACCGTGCGATCATGGACTTTCTGGAAAGCGGCCGGAAAGAGACCGAGATGCAAGCCTGGTTCGAACTTCCGTTGGACAAGCTTCCACTTGATGAAGTGAGACTGTTTGTGAACCAAAGGCAGGGACTCTTTGGTGACATCAAGACTGCGACGACGTGCGACGCGTGCGATTGGGGAATCCGATTCCAGGAGATGCGAGGCAAAGAGGTCGTCGATTTTCGCTTGATTGAATTTCAGTACGCACGGTCGCTGGCCCGGTTACTACGAACGAAGGCCCGACTCGAAATTGCCGAAAAGCGACTCGACGACGCAATCACGACAGTCGGACAGATCTATCAATTGTCGAACGACTTAGCGAAAGCCCCAAACATTATTGTCAATCTCGTTGGAATCGCGGTCAGTTCGGTCGCGGGTGAAACCGTCATTGATTTGCTGGCGATGGAAAATTTGCCCAACTTGTATTGGGCGTTCCGCGCACTTCCCGATCCGCTCGTGAACATTCAAGCGGCCGCGCATTTGGAATCGACGATGGCCGTTCGCGTCTTCCCGTTCCTGCAAGATGCGGAAACGGCGCAACGTTCTGTCGACGAATGGAAACAATTGCTGACCGAGGCGTTTGTCCAGTTGGGCGAGTGGACCGATCATCCTCAATCGAACTCGGTAGAGAGCCAAGCCCTCTTCACCGCGATGTTGCTGAAGAACTATCCGATTGCCAAGCGCGAATTGATTTCCGCAGGCTATGACGCCCAGCGAATCGAACAGATGCCAGTTGGGCAGGTGATTGCGATCTATGCACGGGACTGCTATGCCCATGTCAGCAGCGAAACCTCGAAATGGCTGCTGGTCCCATTTGCTCAAGGATACGAGCGGCAAAAACAAGCTTCCCAGGAACTGATCGCACAAGGCTATTTTGGCAAGCCTGCAAGCTCGTTGCCCACGCACGACCCCTTGATGATCAATACGGAACTAAGTTATGCGTCGGCCCAAGTGCTACAGGCTTCCAATCGCCAGCGAGTCTTGATTGCGGGCCTGACGGCGGTCGAGGCCATTCGGATGCACGCCGCGGCGAATTCCGGCAAGCCGCCCGCCTCACTTGAACAGATCACAGTCGTTCCCGTCCCCACCAACCCGTCCACGGGAAAACGACCGCTCTACCGAGTCGTCAATCAGCGAGCGGACCTGCTGATCCCACCCACCGACGCGGGTCAAGAATATTCCGGCCGACGCTTTCTGGTCACAATTCGCCCTTCTTCTAAGGAAATGAAATGATTCGCACATTGTCCCTCGCGGGAATCGTGACTTGTGTGATCACATCGTCGGCGATCGCTCAACAGTCGTTGCCGACCGCCGTTCAAGCATGGGTCAACGAGGAAACGGTGCTCGTCGCACGGATCGACCTGACTCGACCTGACCTGGCGACAATCAGCAAGTTCATGATCGAAGTTCCCGATCCCACAGGTCATTTTGGCCAAACGTCGGCGCGGTTTGGAAGGACATTGCAAGACCTCGCCGCGCTCAAAGTTCGTGAAGCGTTTTTCTTGCTGTCGACCGAGAGTCTGCCCTATTTACGTCCGACACTGATCGTTCCAACGGACGGGCCGGACGCAGAGCGGGCCGCAATTGTCGATTCGCTGAAAGCTCAATGGCAGGACGAAGTCACAATCGCGTCCCATGGAGTCATCGTTCACGAATCAGGTTTCGTGGCTCAGGGGCCGCATAAGATGTCGAGCAATCGACCAGAATTTGCGATGGCCCTCGCATCCGTCAAGGATTCTCAGATCCAGATCGCCTTCGGACTGGGAAAAGACGTACGGCGGGTTCTGCAAGAATTTCTTCCTCGATTGCCAAACGAGTTCGGTGGATCGCCGCTTGGCACCGTCACTGAAGGCTGGAACTGGCTGGCCCTGGGCGTCACTCCATCGTCCAGGCCCTCCGTCAAAATGATCGTCCAAGCCAAAGATGTCACGTCGGCCGAAGCTCTTCAACAACTCGTTGCTGCAGGGCTGAAATTGGCACTGGATTCCCCGCAGACGAAAGCGTTTATCGGAAGCGGAACGGGATTGCTTTCGCTCCTTACGCCGTCGAGAGAAACCGATCAGCTTGTGCTTTCGTTGACCGACGCGAATCACGGTGCCAGTCGGCTGATGAATGAAATCGCCACGCCGTTGCTGAATCTGATGGAAACAAATAACCGCAGGTTTCAGACCAAGAATCATCTCAAACGAATCGGTCTGGCGATGCACAACTACCACGATCTGCACAATGCATTTCCCGCAGCCGCGGTCGTAAGTAATGATGGCAAGAAACTGCTCAGTTGGCGCGTTCTCATTCTGCCATTCCTCGATCAGAAGGAATTGTTCGACGAGTTTCATCTCGATGAATCCTGGGACAGCGAACACAATCGCAAGTTGATTAAGCGGATGCCGGACGTGTTCGTGTCATCCAATATCACGCGAGATCAACGAGCGAGTGGCAAGACGACGTTTCTCGTTCCAATCGCGGATAAGACACTCTTTGCAACTTCAGAAGGGAACGCAATTAAACAAATCACCGATGGAACGTCAAACACGATTATGGTCGTCGACTCGAATTCCGACACGGCTGTTGCGTGGACCAGGCCTGATGATCTTGTCATCGATTTTAAACAGCCGCTGAAAGAATTGTCCGGCCAGGCCGATGGACGTATCTGGGCATTGTTCTGCGACGGATCAGTCCGCGCGATTTCCGACAAACTTGACGCGGAAACCATGAGACGACTTTTTCAGATCAACGACGGCGAAGCCATGGGTGAATTCTGATCGCGCTGCATTGTTCGTTGCAAGGGTCGCAATCAGGCTCGCGCATTTCGAAAGGGCCCATGAAATGCCTGCACGGGATCAGCAAGGCTATGGATTCCCGAAAGCGAATCCCAGACCTCGGGATCCATCACGACAAACGCGAGTCGGGGCCGGATCACACAAAGGGATGGGCCCACATCGCGACGTCAGCCGGCATGCCGCGGTTCGGTAAAAGTGCTGTTCAGACAATGCAAAACAGCGTCCGGCCTCGCAGTGATCGGTCCGACCGATTTGCGACGATCGAATTAGGGCAGGTCACCGAAGATACCTGGCGTCAGAATCAGATTTTGACGCCAGGTATCTTTTGCCTATGTAAATACGAAGTGCCTGCCCACTGACTCCAATAGTCGGCTAAGGCGGTTCACATTCCGGCGCTCCAATCGACGAATCCCGTTCCCGTGAATGATCCGCGGACTTCGGCCTTTTCTCTGCCGAACCGAGCCCCAATCCAAGCAAACAAAAACTGCACTCGGGTGGAGTCTTGTTCGCCGGAATTACGTTGCCACAAACGGCACATCGCACATCAGTCCCATCAGTCATTTTATTCGTCGTTGCTTTCGCTACGTGCGTCCTGGTCGCTACCGCTGGCACTGCCGAAAGATCTCGCTGGCCGTTTGGAGCTTTCCGAGCATGAATCCAGTTGCGTCAGGAATTTTGACGCGCTAGACTCCAGTTCAATCAACACGCTTTCGTCGCAAAGACAACAGTTTTTTTTGAGAAATTTTGTTAAATCATCGGTTCGGAAATCGAGGCGAGCACGATCATCAGACTTCCCCCGTGATGGCAATCGGGGCAAACTCTGTTCCCCTGCAAACGTCATGGCGAGGGTGAAGGCTCATCAGGGCGAGGCCCCAAATTTTCAACAGGCTCTTGAGGATCGTCAGCAGATTCCAATGAATTGGCGGGAACGTGGCAGAACAGTTTTTGGCTGATGATGATCGGGTCAATCGCAGCCGGTTTCAAACAACGCGTTGGAGCGTCGTTCTGCGCATCAAGGATTCCAATGTCCGTGAGGCCGAAGATGTCTGGAATGAAATCGCTCGCATCTATTGGTTTCCGCTGTATGCCTTTTGCCGACGCAAGGGGACCAACGATCACGACGCCCAGGACATGACGCAAGCCTTCTTCGTCCATCTGCTGAATGGCAATCGATTCGAATCGATTTCGCCTGAAAAAGGACGTTTCCGCTCGTATTTATTGCGGACGTTCGAGAATTTCATGGCGAACCACCATCGAAATGCGAATCGACTGATTCGGGGAGGTGGTAAAACGATTATCTCTCTGGAGCAGATGGACGCCGACGCTCGTTTCGCTCAGGCACAAGCTTGCGACCACTCGCTTGATCAAGCGTTCGATCGCGAGTGGGCAGTCGCATTGCTCGATCGTGTCAAACAACGCTTGTCCGAACACTACGAGAGAAGAAACCAATCTGAATTGTTCGCAGCAATTCGGCCTCATTTGATCCCACGCGCGAACGAGTCTTCGTATGCAGAACTCGGCCGCCAACTGCAACTCTCACCTGCCGCCGTCGGAATGGCGATCACCAGAATGCGATCAAGATACCGAAACATTCTGCTGGAAGAGGTCTCTGCGACAATCGAGAAACCGGAAGACTTGGAAGACGAATTGCGGACCTTGATGTCCCTCTTCAGCGATAAAAAGTAGCACAAAGAACGCGACGGGGTCAGAGAAATGGCGCCTTGTCCGGACGGCGTTTTGACCGGAACGGGTTCGGCTATCGAATGCCCGTCGGCGTGACGTGTGAGTGCCCCAATGTCTGCAAATTCGCCGTCGCCTGACCGGCGCTCGGCTTCTGGAGGAGTTTTGGCAACTCGACGGACTTAAAGAACTGGTAATCAGGCTTTTCGAGCGATCGCAGATGTCCTTCCATGTTTTCGCCTCGGTTAAGACTAACGTATCCAGGCGAATTCGTACTGTGCCGCTCCCAGACGGACTGACCTTTGTAAACAAATTTCACATTCGAAGTGAACTCTTTGAACTTATAAGTTCCGATCGTGTTGAAATGAATCTCGGTTTCTTTCGGTCCTGATTGCGATGCAACGAGGTCGATTGTTCCCATCGGCCCCGCCTGGCAGCCGATCGCCTCCAGACACGTCGTCAGCCCCTTGATCACGTCATCACGTTTTGAAGCATCGGGAATCGCGTCCGCTTGAATTCGAACTGTCGTTCCCGATTTCAATACGAACAGATCTGGTTGAGTCAGTGCTTTGGTTACGAAATCTTTCGCGGCGGGGTGAGGGATCTTGGCAGGAATCAGAGCCCCCGGCTTTTTGTCCGTTCCAACAACTGCGAAATAGCTCACTCCATCCACGGCTCGAATCTGCTCGGCCCCGTCGTAGGTCCAAAGCTTCAACTGATTTTCCAGGTCAATCAGATACTTATTCCCCGCGAGAACGTATTGTTCGTCGGGGAATTCCGCCCCCTCGATCAGAATCAAACCTGGACACGACACTTGATGCTCGAGCTCGCCGGTTGCGGTATTCCAGACGATGACCTTATCGAGTGCCACGCATGCCAGGCGTGCGCCCGACGGACTAAACGCCATGGACGGACGTTGAAGCGGGACTGGACAGTCCTTTTGTCCGACAATTTCTTGTTTTTCAATGTCGAATAGACCGACTTCTTTTCCCGTTGAATAGGCGATCAATTTACGATCGGGACTCACCGCAGGAATGGCTGTAAAGCTCGATTCAAACTTACAAATGGGCTCGATCTCGGGATATTTCCAGATCACAATTCGTCCGTTGCCACTGCAAGTCGCGAGTTTGTTTGGCCCCAGAAACCGCGCCCAGACCACATCGCGGCCGCTGGTTGTCTCGCCTTTATAGGGAGTCCAGGCAACCGACTTTGCGATTTTGGTTCCTTTCGGAGTCCAGATCTCCAGGAGATCATGCTTTCCAAAACCCCATTCCTCTCGGCGCATCACAATTTGCTTGCCGTCATCATGCAGGGCAAGCGGAATCATCTTGCCGGTTGCGACGGCAGGACTACTCGATTTTCCCGTGGTGAGATCACAGATCGTCACGCGCACCGTTCCCACTTCCTGATGCCGATCGAACAAATAGCCAATGACGGCATGCTTGGACGTTTCACCGCCACTGATATGAAGGCCCGCCACTTTTTCGAAGAAGTCCAATCGGCCTGGAATCGAGATCGATTTGATGGACGCTTTCGCAGGAGTCGACTTTGGGACCGGAATCTCGACTTTCCAGCTCTCGGTCGTCAACGCCGGGCCGATTTCTTCGGCGGTGGACAGGTCGACGGCGATTTCGCGAATCCCGTCTCCAACGTCTTTGACACTCTTTCCCGTCTTCGATTTGGATTTCGATTTCGACTTAAAGGGGTCGTTCGCCTTGGGCTTGAAAGGGCTGCCCTCTGCGGCTTCCGACGCGAACTTCGCATCGGCAACGCTGAGCAGGCTTAATTCGATCTCGACCTCTTCACCATCTTCTTTTTCCAGCGTGACGACGTCATCTTCAAGCTTCACGAACCTGGCTTTGATCTTGTTCTTACCCGATTTATCGGCCCAGGAACGCAGTTCCTCCTTCGCCAGGACAAACGACGGACAAGCCAATGCGATAATCAAGATCCCGATCAACCGACCTCGAACATGGGAATTTTGAAGCGATCGCATAGGTTCCTTTCCGTCTCAAGAATCAAATTCAACGAAAGAAGTGAGGCCCGCGCCGCAGAACTGCGTCGAGACTCGGGCTTTTGATAGGATTAATAACAGATTCAATCAGACTTCGGGTGAACCGCAAGTCTAATCAACTTACAGGACGAGATTCAACAATTAGTCTCCATCTGCCTGTTCGGATTACTCGTACTTGAAGCCTGCCTGCAGGACCGCCAGACTGAATTCGAATTCGAACGCAAAACCCAGGTCGATTGCCTTTTCTGAGCAACTTTTTAGCACGACTGGCGACAACATGGCATCGACCTACTGAGTGTGCTGTTCAAATGAGGACACCAACATGTTGGACCTTCGCAAAAAAGCTCGTGGCCTGTTGGACAAAGTCCCTGGCGAAGTTCGATCGGATGCCCCAGGGGACGAGAAGAAACTGTTCGAAGAATTGGCAAACGGAAAGACGCATCGCTCGCTCCAGGAGGAATGGGAGAGCACGAAGCACCTCACCGGAGTCCTGCGGACAGTTTGCATTGACTTTGTCGTCTGGTACTCAGGACAGATGGGAATCAATCTGTATAGTACCATCGATCCCAAAGCTCTTAACTTGAAGGTCGATGGCTTTTTCAACCTTCAGGAAACGTTAAAAAAAGCGGGTAAGTCTCATGCCTGGGTGCCTGCCACGAGTCAGAAGCTGCCTCAATGCGGCGACATCTTGCGACATACCGCGTGGCACGTCGATGTGGCGGTGGGAATGGATAAGGGCATTTTGGAGCGGGTCGCCGGGGGGCAAAGCCGGCACATTCGCCCCACAGAGGATGTTACGAAGGAATACGATAACATCATGCGGGTCCGCGGGAAGAAAGAGTACGAGCCCAAGGATCTGCAAGGCTGGCTGGATATCGAGCTGTTTGCTCAATCACCTCCCGGACCCACCCCGCCCTGGGTCATAGGTTGGTGGAAGGTGAAGTGGAGAAACGAATTCTATTACTACTATCTCGCTGCCGACGGATCGGCTCGCTGGACGAGGATGCCGCCTCAACCAGGCCCTCCACCACCACTCCCTCCCTCAGCCTCTAATCGCGGCAGTTTTATTTTCAATAACCCCAATGGGGTCTCGATCCGCTGGTACGACTCCGAAAGTAAAGAGGATTTTGAACGTCAGCCCGGCTCAGAGTCGACTGACATGTCTGGCACTTGGAACGGTATCGAGCCGATCGAAGCCACAAAAATTTGAAAACCTCGGTGACTTCGCCCCGGTCAGTACCACCGGTACGAGTATGTCTTGAATCGCTCGGCCGCCCCCTTCTCGATCTTCAGTGAAGCAACACGGGATTCAACGGGCCCCTCTTTGGCCGAGCGAAGAAGCCGAGCATCTGCCATTTGGAATGCGGACCAGTGCGGCACACGACGGCGGTTCAATTCGGCATGAGCGTCGACCAGCAGTTCAGCGACTCCTTCGCGAATGATCGGATCGGGGCATCCCAGCAACGGGAACAACATCAGCATCCCCTCGGTACTCGTCGGATGATGGCTGATCTGTACGCTCGGAGCCAGGTTTCCGGCCATGATCTGTCGCACGTTGTACGACATAACCCAATAGTCGACAGGCGCGACGGCATACAGATAGAACGCAAATGCAACCGCCATGAGCTGCATTCGAATGACCCACGCAAAGTTGTGGCCTCGCCACATCTTGATCACAACCAGCACGAAACCCGCGACAACGGCCGAAATCCCAAGCAGACCAACCACTCGCATGCGCGTCATCCCGTTGAAACCGATGTAAATGGACAGCCGGTTGTAAACAGCGAGCGCCAGCGCCAAGTTTTCAAAGGCCCAGATCATCGCGAGACGTCGCAAGAATGGCATGCGAGGATCGTGCATCATCGGTCCACGAAAAATCGCAGACAGCATGATCGTCGCGAGCGCCAACGCCACCGTGAGCCAGGCGGCCCCTTCGTGTGCATATCCCGAAAAATGAAACTTCGGCGGGAATGTCCGAAACCACATCGTCCAGAATTCGAAACCAAGATAGGCCGCGAATAGAACAATCAAGAGCTGGATCGTGTTACGAAACGCGAAATAGAGTTCGGCTTCCGCACCGGCCATTGTCGAATGCTGGCCACTTATTGAATCGAAACGAGCGTCCGTTGGCAGCAATGGACGCAGCAGGCCGACGGCGAGCCACGCAGTCCCCAACCAGAATAGAATCCGAGACGGCGAGCCGATGAAGTCCGAAACCCACGTCTGAAACGTTCGAGTCAACTCAGCCAGTTGATCGCTTACTAACTTCACAATATCGGGATTTGCGAGGACGAAAATCGTCAAGAAAATCAAGCCAGCAATCGGCGGCATCAGTAATGTCAGCAGCCGAGTAAACGTCGGAACGCCAACCCAGTACCGAAGCACCGACTTCACCCATCGGTCATAAGCGACCATGCCTGCTCCGCCAGCCGGAACGAGTAGCCCCAGAAACCGTATCACCTCAAGCAGATAGATCTTCCCCGAATTGAGACTGATCGAAACACAGCCAAGCAAGACAAGCCCGATGGCAAACGCAAGTTCACTGCCACACCACAGGAGGCGTGCCGCCACTCCCCAGGTCAGTAACGTGACAATCACCGTCTGCCACCCAACACGACGCTGACGTCCCCCGAGCGCGATTAACAAGGGAGTGACCGCGAGCAGCAGCGCCTGCCCGGCATATCCATGCCCGTTGTAAATTGTGACGTCCGCCAGGACGATCGTCAGAACAACAGAACAGAACTCCAGCAAGCTGACGTCTGGGTTCGTCGGTGGACCAGTCGTAGGCACTTGTCGTGCATTAAAATCCGTTAGTACCGCCGACGGCAGAACATCTGTAATGTCGTGCCTCACTAGCGGTGATTCATGTGGTTCGCTCATACTTTCCTCTACGCAAACGATACGGATTGCGTTGGTCGCGTGCGAATCAAAAACAACGTCGGGCAAAATTGGATTGGGACGCCAGGTAAATAGGCCCGTCCCCAATCTCTTCGCACTGTGAACGGTTGCCGGTGAACTTTGCGGGTGACTTGATCGGCGATACACTTATGCCATGCGACCTCTTCGATATTCTATCAATGTCACGTTAGACGGGTGCTGCGATCATCGTGCAATTCCCGCGGACGAAGAATTACATCGTCACGCTGTCGAGAATCTCGCCCGGGCTGACGCCTTGCTCTTTGGTCGTGTGACCTACGAAATGATGGAGGCCGCATGGCGGGCACCGGCGCGGACGGGAATGAGCCCCGACTGGATGGAACCCTGGATGGTGCCATTTGCTCGGACGATCGATGCAACCAAGAAGTACGTCGTGTCGAGCACTCTGGATCAGGTCGACTGGAACGCGGAGCTCGTGCGCGGGGACTTGGGAAAGGCCATTCAGGAGCTCAAGCGACAGCCCGGCACTGGATTGTTCGTCGGAGGCGAGAAGCTTCCATTGGCATTGACGGAGCTCGGGTTGATCGATGAGTATGAGTTCGTGGTGCACCCCCGGCTGGCAGGCCATGGACCAACGCTCTTTGCGGGGCTCTCGAAGCATGTCGAACTAAAACTCGTGAGTCGGCAGGAGTTCGCCTCGGGGGCCGTCGCCATGCAGTATAAGCCGAGAAGATAGGCACGAAGCATAACCGTCCAACTCGGCCACGATAGCGTGTCGTTGAAGGACAACGATTTCACCGACATTGTTAGATCGGTCCAGAAGCGGCGTCCACTTGGATCGCTCAAAAGAACCAACCAGACCACCGCACAGTAGGGTCAGCATTCAACTCACGGACATCGTGATCGTCCGCGAGTCCACTCGCCGTAAGTTGGCTCTCACAAATCAGATCATGAGTCTGGTCAATTCGGCAGTGAACCGAGCCCAAACTAAAACCCCTCGGGAGTCGGCGTCTGTCGGGCAGGAACCAACGATTCTTCTGACGGCGTTGCCTTCAATGCCTCAATGGCCGCTGCCGCTCGCCTTGCCTCGTCGGTGTCCGGCATTTCCTTGATAATGATTTCGAATTCGGCAACGGCCTTCTTAATCCGGGCTGAGGCCATGTACTTACTCAACAATTGAAACAACTCTGCGTGCTTCGCCACAAGTTTCGCGTGCCTTGCGCTCGCCTCGTCGTCATTGGACTCTCCCTCCCTCTCCCATTGAAGATGAACGTAGAGATTGCGAATTTCGTTCTCGATGTCCGGACCATTCGTTGGAGCGAGTCCGACTCCGCCACCTCCAAATTGGGCATCGGTAATTGCGTAGCTGGCGAAGATCGCAATGCCGGCGACCGCGGACAGGATGATCAATTTCTTTCGCATGGCTCTGGTCCCGATTTTGAAAGGAATGCTGGATGTGGGACGTCCAGTATCCGACAAGAAAGACAATCCGTCAATTGCGTGCCAGAGCGGCATCAAAACGAGACTGACACGAGTGGCGGAAACGAATGGCGAACATGAATCAATCTCAGGTTGCGAAGAGCTCTCACAGCAAAATTGAGCCATTGGCTGGCGGTCATTCGACGAAGAAATCCTTTACCGGGATACGTAGTGGCACACCGGTGATAATCCGCCAATTGATGGATATCATTGAACCCTGACAAAAACGCTCTGGCGTAATCGTGAGATAGACGTGATCGATTGAGGCTTGAACGCGAAATGGTACCGTCAGACTGTCAACCATCACGCATCCGTCGACTGATTCGACTGACCTCGGTCCTTTCACTGAGTATCGTTCTTCCTGTCGCCATCGTGGTTGTATCAATGTATACGGCCTTTTCAGGATGGCCAGTGGGCCTCGTCATGGTCGAGCAACACCGTGTCTCCGCCGGAATCATGAAGAATGGTGAACTGTGGTACCCGGTGACGAAATACGCCCAATCAACCTATGCCCCTCCTTGCGAATCCCGGATCGTACGTCTCGATCTGAAGACAGGTGAACGTCGAGAGACGGGATTGAAACTGCCCGAAGTGAAGCGTCGGTGGGAGGCATTCAATCTGATCTGGATGGGCGAACACCTATATGTCGTCGACTCTTACGCATCGACTCCTGAAGTCTATCGAGCAACCGAGAGTGGCTTGGAACGGTATACCGCGTTGCCAGCGAAAGAACCTGCAAGCGAATTTTATGAGGTACCTTTTTTTTATCACGGTCAATTCACGGTTATCAAACAGGACCACACCGAAGGATTTCGACTTGCGCACCTCGTCAACGGAACCTGGGAAAAGGGACGACGAATACGGCTCCCACGAACGAATGCGCAATGGATCACCGGGCCTCAAGGAGCACAAATCCACTGTGATGCGGAGCCTCCTCCAAATGGAATTCGTTGCTATCTGACGGTCATTCCCGACGACACCGAGATGCATATTCGCTTCGTGACGCAGGGCTCTCGCAATCAACTGTTATTTGCCGCCTATCGGCAAGGATTCGAGTACGTAGATGACGGCGATCCCGCTTCAGCTCAATCGCCTGAAAACACAGAATTTGAGTTGTCAGGTTGGGAGCAAATCAACTCGACCTTGTCCGGTGCCATCGGGTGGGGAGCGTTCCGAGCCGAACAGGACGGCGTGTTGCTCGGAATCCAAAACAATCAACGAATGCAATTCGTCAGACGAATCGCGGACGGTCAATGGAAAGTTCTAAGCGGCCTTGAACTATCCCCATCCACTCGGGAATGGGACTCATTGATCACAGGACCGTCCGAACGCTCTTACGTGCTTCGACAATCCAGTGAATGGTGGGATCGATTCACATTTTATCCGATCGATGGCGATACGATCGGACCGGCCCAGTTGACGTTGCCTGGTCATGAGCAGATGTACCTCAATCGCTGGGGGCGCTGCGCCGGCGGATTGTTTTTGGCTTGGGTGACACACATCGTCGTATTGATCTGTGGCCAGCGATGTTGTCATTCCTCACCAAAAGAATATGAATTCGGACTTCATAAAGCATACCTTGCCCCTCCGCCATTGCGAGGTTTGGCGTTCGCGATTGATGCGATGGCCATGTTGCTTCTCGTTGCGACGTCATTCTCGATCCAGTGGCACTATCTTGACGTCAAATGGGATCGGAATGCGGATCAGAAGATCTCTCAGCTACTGAGTCATGCTGAAATGAACATTGATTCGCGACTCGTTTCATGGCTCAACGTCGTCGACTCGTGCATTTTGGATCCGAAGGAATTCATCGGGCGTCCACGCGATTTCGAGCAATTTCGCGCCCTGATTCTGACGGTCTTGATCGACACGTTGCTACCGCTGTGGCTTTACAGAACCTATCACGAAGGCAAGTCCGGAGTGACGTTCGGAAAATGGCTGACTGGCATTCGCACTGTCAGATCGACTCTTCGTCCCTGCGGATACGCCCGCGCCGTCGCTCGCAGCGCAATGTATCTTGTCGATTTCGCGTTGTTCATCACGCCGCTACCCGCGACAATCAGCATGCTGCTGTCACCCTGTTGTCAACGACTCGGCGATCGCGTCGGGGACACCCTGGTGATCAAATCCAGATAACGGGAAGCGGCAGAATTTCGTGAACGCACAACCTCTCGATACGCGGCACGACCTCACGACAGGATGATTTTCGATCCTTGGCTGCATTTGAGCATCCCTTCTCGGGCTTCCGGTTGCACCCGCTATTTGCGATAGGCCTTCTCGTACTTTCCGTGGAGCTTGCCTTTTGCCCAGTCCGCCATCAGATCGTAAAACCCTGGAGCAATACGACGATGTTTGCGCGACAATTCGGCTGCTTGCTCGTATTTTCACATTCCATGGTCGGTCTAAGGGAAGACATAAATCGAGATGTCCTGACTTTGTTGGCGCAAATTTGAGAGCCGCTCGATCGTTAACGCATTCGGGGCTTGACGGTCTTCACCCGCCAATACCCACATTTGCGGCACATCGACCTCTTTCAAGACCTGAATGGGATCTTGAGACCAGTCAACACCGGCCTATCCTTGGGTGCAGACGATTATTGAATTGTTTCACGATGGAAATGCGACTCCATAGAGGTCGCGACTCCGTGAATCAGCGCGGGAACATCCATATTGGGCGTCAAGTTCACGCAGGTGAGAATCAGATACCCCGCTTGGGTGCTCACAGATTCTGCCACCAATCTGGGATTTCCATCAGGGCGCTGATAGCTCACGACCACAATTTCATCTGAACGTGAGAACTCAAGTTGGCCTTTACGAGACAAAGAGATGGCACTCTTTCGATCGACGAGAAATCCCGCTTCGATGAGGATTGGTTTGATCGCTTCGAAAAGCCGTTTCATGAGAGTACCAAGGTGCTTCACCGGATGTGGGTCGCCATTCGCGTAGCGAGCGGACCGCTTCCGGCGGCAATCCAGACAGCGAACGGCGGTGGCGTAGAGTGAACCTTTCGCGACTTCGTAGTACCACTTTTGCTGACTGGCAGCCCAAACTTCTTCGCTCCGACAATCAACGCAAACAAAGGGCGTATCGACGTAGTACTTTGGCGGCGGCGAGTAGGAATTGTTGGGAACTTGCTGTGACAAATCCGCGGGAATCGCACCTGCTGGAATTCTCGAGTCGTGGCGTTCCTTTTTCATCTGATGTCGCCAAATGCCATTTCGCGTCAAGCAATCATTGCCCATAGCCAGCGTTTCATCTCGACCAGTGCGAGCCTCGCCGTTTACAAACCGGGAACTGGCTCATGTTCTCTCGGCGAAGGGAGGACTGCCCTGGTCGAGGCACGGTGGATCTCAATGAACCGGGAAAATGTGCCTGCCCCCCTCGCTTCGGACTGTGACCGGATCACGATACGAGGCGAGATTGAGGACTGCACCTCTTGGAATGCACCCGTAGTTTAGAGGTGGACAAGGTAGGGGAAACAAAAGTTCGCGTTCGCCCCGAACAGAACTTGTCGTCACCCAACACCATCATGCTCATCAACTGGAATTCCGAGACGGCGGCCCCGTGGGCGAAGTCGGAGATCTTGCCATCAATTTAATGCAGCCGCTGAAAGGATTGGCTGGCCAGCGCGATGGACGTTTCTGGACGTCGTTCTGCGATGGCTCCGCTCGTGCAATTTCTGACAGGCTTGATCCGGAAACAATGACGCGACGTCTGCAAATCAACGATGGGGAAGTTGTGGGAGATTTCCAACGATGTTGAAAACAACACCCGTCTTCACATGAATTGTTCCACCAAAAAAACGGCGATGGAAATTATGCACGTCAAATGAAATTGCCAGGCACCAACATTCAATTTGGTGCCTGGCAACTTCTGGCATTTCGCTTGAGCGAATCAACACAGATGATTCAAGATCAGCTCGGACACAGACCTTCATGGCCCTGAAAGCGACCGACACCTCCACGCGTCTTTTTTAAAGCGGAAGACGTCGCCGCAGTGCTGTGGACCGTGGCGGCCTTTCCTAGATCCAAGTTGCGATCTGGCCCATATTTATCGTATGCCCCATGAATGCCTTGAGGTTGTCGCTATCTCCCTGGCGCATGAAGAACTCACTCGGCCCGACATAGACAACGAAACCAGTACTGAAGGGGAGCTTCGCATTTTCAACGTTGGACAACGATTGGAATCGGTCCATCCCGAGGGCTCCGCTCACCTTACTTCGAAATGTTTTGATCTCGTGCTTCCGTTTAAATTCCTGAAATGGAATGTTCTCTTTTCCCTGATAGGCCTGTTTCGCATCGACTTGGAGTGTTTTCAGTTCCATCAGGATCTTACCCACACCACGTGCAGTCAACTGTTTGATGTTGAAGTAGACGATTTTCGCAGCCGCCGCCAAGCGGGTTGTTGAGATACTCTTGTCGTATTCACTGAATGCGATCGTGATATTTTTTTGATTCCCCGTGCTAAGGGTATACTGGGGATCATTTCCGTGCATATCAAAGACTTTTCGCAGCCCTCGCTGCATGGCAGAACGGCTTCGTGCGTGAATGAGCACCCCACACTCTTCATTGATCGTCAGCGCTTGATCGCCAAAAAGTCCTTGCCGAAAGCGCTCGGTTTTCGCGGTCAGTTTCCAATCTAGCAGACAAAAGGGCGCACCACACCCCATATAGGCCATGCATGCACAACCAAAGACTTCGTCATAGTCTGTCCGCGACTTGAAGAGTGAACCGACTGTCTTATGGTAGTAAATTTCCATGAAATGTCCGTGTAAAAAACTGGATTCGTCAAATGAGGTCAATCAAGCGATGGCGATACGGTTAACTGGGGCGACGTGTCGTGGAGTGGAATCATCCAAGCAGGGGCTTCAGCGGAATCGACGTCATTGTTCGCTTGAGCTGCGCCGAAAACGCCTGATTGATTTTACAAACACGTTGGCGCGGAAGATGGAAAACAAGCTACTGGTCGGCAGGCCAAATATGCCCAAGCGTCGGCAGTCTGCGGTGTAGTCGTTCACAGACCGAGGACTGGCTCTTTTTCGGCGGTAAAGGGAAGGATGCCCCGAGTCGATGCACTGTGAATTCCAATTGAACCGGGAAAATGTGCCCGTCCCCCTCTCCTCGGGCGGTGAACGGTTGCGTCGGCGGTGAGGGCGATTTCATCCAATCGCTTCACCCGTTCGTCTTTTTGACAGATCATTCGTCTCGTCCCGCGATCTCGAAGTGACGCAACGCCAGACAAACGCACCAAATTCTTGACCTCTCGCACCGCTAGCGAACTCCTGGCCTGCATGCACCAGACTTGCGGACGAGATGACAACGTTGGCCCGGCTTTTTCTAAAACGATGCGGCAATGTTCGAAGCGGATTTCACCTGCTGCGCAACATTCCCCCCCGCCCCAAACGTGGGTTCCACAGAGATAAAACCCACGCAACCAGCGAACTAACGAGAAAATTGACGGCTTTTGCGATTTTCGTCGAAAATGACGTTCTGGAAGTTCATTCACGAATTTTGAGAACCGCCCGCCCTACGGATGTTCGCCTGACGGACTCCTTCGACTGCGTTTCGTCGGCAAAAGGATCGCTTCAATTGCGGATCGGGAATGCTTCAACCAGATCTTCCCGCGCAAGGAGCGCCCCCTCGGGCGCAATTTTGTTACACAAGCGGAATTAGCCGAGCTTCCGCTGCGCTCGCTGAAGTGCCGCCGCGATCTCTCGTTGAATCACCGGCAACGGATTCAGCGGGCTGAGAGGATCGTCACACCGTGTGACGCGGTTGGCTTTTGGGTCCCAGTGGACCGGACCAAATCGTGCTGGTGCCGGCTGACCTTTCAAGAGATGGCCCATCGCATCTTCCTGATTGAAGTGCCAGAACTCGAACGGAAAATGAATGAAGCCGTGGGCCTCGACCATGGCCGTAATGTCGAGACGATTGTTGAGAGCCTCGGCCTCGACGAATGGCGAGCGCATCGGCGTCCGCTCGCTCATTTCCAAGTAGGGATTGCCACGCCAGACTTCGGTGCCGTCGTCTCTGCGGTACACCGAGACGTCGATCGCCGAGCCCGACATGTGAGTGCCGATCTTCGGAATGTTGGCGATCAGGACGATCGCCCGACGGAAGACGAGTTCGACCGGTGGAATCTGACCGCCGTATTCCCAAATACATTTACGGAGAATGGCATCGAACAACTCGGGCTTGCGCACCAATTGGCCCTGCATGTCTAGCGAACGATACGCGTCCTCAATTTTCAAGATCCAGCCGCGATCGTTCATCGCTCGACCGACTTCCATCACGTCCTGCACAAGACTCTCACGCATGAAGAAGACACGCTCGAGTTCCCCGGCAATTTTCGAGTCCGAGAACTGCATCTCGATCCCTGCCGATTCCGCCGCGTCACGCAGCGACGCGAAACCCTCGCCGCATTCAAGAACCTCAAACGCAAGAATCCGCTGCACCAAGGCATAGCCCAGCTCCATCTGTTCGGCCCAGTAGGCTCGTCGCGCGGCATCGTCGGTCGTCGAGTTCGTCAACTCTGATTCCTTCAGTGAGAGATTTTCAAAAACGATTCATGTCGTCGCGGTCGCCACGCGCCAGGATTGTATTCGCGTTTCGGCGACCGGCGATCAACGAGTGCGCGTGACACTTCCACGTCGCGTCGAATCAAAAGTGAATTGCTGGGGCATTGGGGCCGCGGGACGCCACACTCTCGTGAGACGCGTTTTAATCATTACCAACTTCTCCTCAAGATGCGACGGCATCAACGGATGCACAGGGCATGAATCGCGACGGAGCGCGGTGTACTGGCGGTTGCCGGACCTGATTTCTAGGAGGAAGAGAAAAAAGGGGGACTGGCTCCGCCAGGTGCCTGTCCCCCTTTTTTCGGTCGGTTGTTGCCGAAGTTACCGAATGTATTGTGGCGCCCAGGAGTTGCTGCTTGATTGATGGCACGGGCTGCGTTTTGGTTAGCGACCGCGGTGAATAAAAGAAACTAAACCGCAGAATGAGGCACAGCCACCTACCGGAGCCCATCCCCGCGATGACTCTATGATGCCATCCCACGCAGCATCACCCAGAGAACAACGTCACTTGGTCGCACGCGGCGCAACATAGTCCGCGGGCCGGAACGACTCGAACACATCAGCCAGAACTTTATCCGCAAGTCGGCCGAGTTCTTCGAGGATCAGTGGTTCCGCCTCTGGTAATAGCGGCGACAGATTCGGCTCGTACCCACCGTATTTGTGCGATTCCTCCGTGCAGATATATCCGAGGCTGCCATTCGCGTAACCGACGACGATCGGAGTCGCTCGGTCGGCGATCGCCTTTTCGATTTGAAATCCGTATTCGACCATCGGTTCGCCCGGAATGGTCAGAAACAGAAACTCACCCACGCGGAGCGCCTGCATCTCGCACGCCACCCGTTCGGTCTTACCGGGAAGTTGCACCACGCTCGTCACGCATTTCAGCGGGTAAACGGTTTTGCGTTTGGCGAGCTCTTCGCGAATGGCGGCATGATCTGTCGCTCGCACCACCGCGCAACCCAGGCTCCGTCCCGTCCATTTGATATCGGCCGCGTCACCGCATCGATAGGGAAGCCCCGGCAAATTCGGACGGATGTCGCCCGCACAGCCTTGCAGAAACATCGCTTTTGTTTTTGCTCCATAAACCAGCTCGACAAACGTCTGAGCCTCGCCGGGGAAGTCGGCACTGATCTGCGGGAACCCAGCCGGAAACGGCGGAGTCAGCTTGTCGCCCCAGGTAAAGACACACGGGTGACAGACGGCATGCATCAGCACGCACATCGGTTCGAGCGACCGGCCATCATCGATTCTCAGGACTTTGACGCGATGATCACACGGTCCGTCGGGATTGAGTCGCACAACAGCGCGGCCGTTGATGACCTTCCGTCGGTTGATATTGAAATCAATGCGATCCTCGCCATATCCGATGGACACGGGCCGCAACTGGCTGGCAGCCTCAACCGCCGCCTCACCGATTTTTGCCACCATGCCGCGACTCCATTCGGATTCCGGCGACCACCCCGGCCCGGAATGATTATGAGATGCCGCCACCATGATCTGCTCGACCGGTATCTCGGTCTTCTTCGAGATGATTTCGCGGAGCGCCGCGACCATATCGCTGGTCGCGTTGATCAGGTCGAGCGTGACGATGGCGGCCTTCGTCTGTTCATTCGCGAAAATCAGAACCCCGGCGCGAATCGGATCATGCACGCCATTGGTCGGCCGGACATGTCCAACCACCGGCGTTTCGGGAGACGGAGTGATATCAACCTTAGCGACGCCCGCCCGCAGGTTCGATTCAACTCGAAACTGAAAGGGAACCTCCTCCGCCACACTGGAAGAACTCATCACCAAAAGAAAAATGGATAATGAAATTTCGAGAACACGACGTTTCATCAAATCTATTCCTGTCATGTTGCAATTCTAAGGTTGAACGTTCGAGACGCGCCGCGTGCCGAGTCTACCAGACGACTCCGCGTAAACGGCGTCTCGGACGCGTTGCCGCCGCAATCTCGCAAACTCAATATCGCCAGTTGGTTTGATCCAGTCCTTTGCAGATCCTGATAACTTGGAGTTCCCGAAGTTAATGTTCGACAACCCCGCGGGATACCAAGATCGTTCCCTTTGCCACAGTCGTTTTCGGGACTCCGAACCCGCCGCTCGTCGGAGCCCGAAAAGGGGAGGCAGAAAAGGTGTCAGGAACCTTTTCTGTCCCTTTTCGGTACTGGTAACAAGGCAGATGATCGATCTGGACCATTTGACAATCCATCGATCGACGGGCGAACTGGGGCGAGCGACTGCTTAATTATCGCTACCTTGCCACCGACTTCTTCGATTGTATTTCGTCGCTAAGGGACGCAGAACTGCCAACGATCAGCCCTGCCCTGTATTCGGATTGATCGAATTGCAGGTATCTGAGAAAACCGCGGGGCTTGAATTCCTCGGTCATCTGTTTGCTTCATTCCCCTTACGACTTGTTGAAATCATGGACGGTTGCCGTGAACGTGAATCCACCTCGCGGGGTTGGCGGCGTTTAGCAGTCTGTTGAAGTCAGGGGGACAGGCACCCCGGCATTCACGATTTCATGACGTTTTTTAATATGGTCGGAGCCAGTCCCCGTTACTTCAACAGGCTTTTAGTCATATGTCCACTCTGTTCAACGTTGTCTTCGCATGGAAGTGTTCCAGTACGCATCACAAGATGGCTATGGATGCCTTGGATCAAATGAGATCTTCGCAGGCCGAACAGTGGCGGAATCTTTGCCTGGGAAATGTCGACAGATATCTCGAAGGGTCCAAAGCTCCCGACAATAAATTCAAGGACTTCCGGAATCATGTGATGCACGTCCGTGAAAACTATTGGGGTGGTGCCGTCGCAAGCACCAAGCGGTGGTACGACGAAACAGTGACGGCGCTAAAATCTCGTCGCTGGGCAGACGCCGTGTATGCCGCGGGCGTCTTGAGCCATTACTACACCGATCCAATCCAACCGCTCCACACGGCGCAAAGCGAAGCGGAAGGAGTCATCCATCAGGCGTGCGAATGGAGCATTGCTTGCGCCTATCGCGAGTTGACGGACCTGTTGGAATCCGATCTGGGTGGCTGGCCGACCGTTCATGCACCGACCGGCGCCGATTGGCTGGGTCAGATGGTCACCCTAGGCGCGGAACTCGCAAACCCACACTACGAGGCCTGTCTGACTCATTACAACCTGGCGAATGGTGCCAAGGATCCGCCGCGAGGACTCGATCAAGATCTACGAATTCGTTTTGCCAGACTGATCGGCCATGCGGTTGTGGGATACGCCGCAATCATGGATCGCGCGTTGGAAGAATCCCAGGTGAAAGTTCCTGCGACGAACCTCACCCTCCAAAGCGTCATTGCGACAATCCAAATCCCAATCCTGTGGGTCACCAAAAAACTGACCGACGCCAAAGAACGAGCACTCGTCGAATCGATTTATCGGGAGTATCAGCAGACAGGCAAAGTCATCAATGCGCTCAGCGACGACGACAAAGCGGTTCGCGAAATTCATGCCGCAGAAGTCCGCGGTATGACAACAGCCGAGCTGAATGCCGAGCAACCCGTTGCCGTGGGATCGGCTCACGGAACGATTTCTCTCGAACAGACGCCCGCGAAGCCGTCTCCGCTTCCGCCATCCATCGCCGCGGCCGCCTCTGTTGATACCGTGAGTACGACGTCCGCCCAATCAGCGCCGTCCCCCGCCCGCGCATCGGCACACCAGGTCGAGCCAGAAACGGACTCGTCGACGAAACCGTTGCTGCTCAATTCGCCGGTTTCAATCACGAAAATTGCACCAGGCAGTTCCGCAAAGAGCGTGCGACCGACGACGAAGGGGCCCCGGTACTACCTTGAAGAATCGATGGACATCGAAAGGGCTCCTTCAATAGGCCCCAAGTCCGCCGCACGACTCGCTGAATTCAAAATTAAATCTGTCTACGACTTGCTCCAAGCAAACGCCACAGAGCTCGCCGCCCAAATCAACGACAGGAACTTCAAAAAAGAGATCCTTGAAGAATGGCAAGCGCAGGCCCGCCTATGCTGCGAGGTCCCCAACCTGCGGGGCCACGACGCTCAGATTCTGACGGCGATCGGCATCGAGAGTTGCAACGAGCTTGCAAAGGCCGATCAAGCCAGACTGCTCAAGCAGGCGGAAACATTTGTCGGTACTTCCGCCGGCCAAAGAATCCTTCGCGGTGGCTCGCCGCCTGACCACGACGAAATCAACGATTGGATCACGTGGGCTCAAAGCGTCGCCCGCCCTCATGCCGCATGAAAGCCAGAGCGTCGTCGACGGCATCGTCCGACCACCGAACCATCGGCGCAGGCAACGATCCTGCGCCGAGGTCTTGATCCCCTTGGAGATTCCGCTTCGAACGTTTTCTGCGCTCGTTGTGCAGAAACTGAGGGTGTCGCCCTTCGAGCATTAATAGCGAATCGGCGGTTCTGATCGCTCAGGCCTCTCGAGCGACCGCGGCGATCCGCTCGGCGACCAGGCGGTTGACCTCTTCATTGGCAGGTCGGATCTCGAAGATATTCCCCATCTTCACGGCCGGGTGTTTCGACATCAGCGAGACTGCGTGCTCGAGGTCGCGGGCCTCCAGCAGCAGAATACCGCCGAGCACTTCCTTGGTTTCCGAGAACGGACCATCGGTGGCTTCGACAACGCCATTCCTGCCTCTCACCGTGACCGCGGTCTGGGCGAAATCGAGTGCTTCTCCCTCCAAGAAATGCCCGCCACGACGAAGTTCGTCATCGTAGGCAAAGCAGACCTCCATCATTTTCTGCGCGTCTTCCGGCGCCATCTGTGCAAATTTCGCCTCATCATGGAACCCTAAACAAACGAATTTCATGCCACATCTCCTTTGATGATCACTCGCCCAGCGCGGACTTAGCGGCCTGTTGAGCCGACGTTCTCAATTGGTCGATTAAGCCGGGCCGAAATCGACATCCGAGGCGTAATTCTCTCAAAAAATGATCCCGTCATCAGTCGCTTTTCAACTCTCATCGTTTCTGGGTTGAGGCCACAAATCAGCTGCTCGATCTAGACCATTTGACAATTCATGGGCCGAAGGACGAACTACGGCGATATCTGGGCGATCGGCTGACAATGAAGGTTGAGTACGATCATCCTTGCTGTGAGACCCCACATCAAAAAGTCGCCCCATCTTATTTCACCACAATCCGTTACGAGAAGTTCAGCGCCGTTCACTCGCGACCTTTTTCCCTTGCACTCCTCATTTTGCTATAACCCGGCGAATTCGGTCACACGCTCGCCTTGATGTGCATCAGCTAACCGAAAGTGTTTTGGAACGGACACGTTTTTTTGTCGCCCTTTGAAGAGAAATGCTTATGGCTGCTTCGACCTCGATTCTCGCGGACAAACTGCACGAGTACCCCCAGCAAGGTGTGATCGACGGAACGGGCGGGGGGATCGCTTCAGTTCTTGACGACTGCCTGAACAAGAGCGGCGGAGTGTTGCAACTTCTGCATCGCTACGCTGGACGGACGTTTTGTACGCCGGGCAAACGCATTCGCCTCGATGCGAAGTCGTACTACCCGGACTATATGGGCGGTACGGGTCTCGATGAACTCTGGATGTGTTGCACCGTTCCCATCGTGACGGGCGTCATTGATACGCGCACGAAGAAGGCACCGTTTCGCGAAGGTGAAGCGCACGTACTCACTTCGAGCGGACAGACCGTCTCGCTCCAGGATTTGATCGCGGCCAATCCCAAGGCCGTCATCGGTGAGAAGGTGACCGCTTTTTCGGAAAAGCTGTTCGGCTACGCGACATGGCCGATTGTGTCGAAGAAGTTCGACAATCTGAATCCGATTCCCGATCACCTTCACTGGGCGAAATGGGAAGTGTATGACATCAACTCGTTCGACAATCCCGGAGTCAGTCCTTCGCACTATCACACCACGGCCATGGGTCTGTACTCGTTCGTGACGAAGGAGCAGTTCCTCGCTTGTATGAAGCGTTTCGGAAAGGGCGAGTACAACGGGATCCGCCACTTGGCGCCGCATGTGATGATGCAACTCGACAACGGCTTCGTGATGCCGAATGGCGTGCTGCATTCACCGACGAACCTGTGCACGCACGAGCTGCACGTCACGATGGACGAGCACTTCCTGGCCGAGGACCTCACTCTTGACGGACGTATCGGTGCGAAGGATGCGTTCTACGCTTGCCGTGAAGAGGACTATCCGAAGGCAAAGCACGAAGACTGGGACTACCTTGTTGAAAAGTTCGACTTCGCAGCGAATCAGGACCCAGACTTCGTCTTGAAGAATTCGCGTCCGGCAATCCCGGCCAAAGAATTCCAAGGCAACGGGGTCGACGCCAAGTGGATCGTTTACGGCGATTTCCTGGGCGACCAGAAGTGCTCGATTCTCCGCCTGACAGTACAGCCCGGTGGCAAGACAACGTTCCGCCCCGAGTGTCCGGCGCTGTTCCATACGAACGGCGGAAGCGGGCGCGTCGGAAAGCTCAACGTTCGCTATCACCAGAACATGGTTCTCGGCGAGATCTATCCCGAGATCGGGTTCATCACTCAGGCGGCGCTTGCGAACGGTGGCGTGGAAATCGAAAACACGGGAACCGAACCGCTCGTGTTAACCTTCGACTTCCCCCAGAACGCGCATAGCAAGACGCCTGGTGTCACTGCTGCGAAGTAATCGTACGACGTCTCCTGCACTCCCGAAGGCCGGCGACATCCCGTAGCCGGCCTTCGGGCCGTACGAACACACAAGGGCGGACCAACAAGAACCGCCATGAATGGACCGCGTCGAATCTCGCAATGACGCCAATTTCCAACAACGTATTTGAAGTTCTGATCACGCAAATGAAGCGAAACATGGTGCTGGACGGGCCTACTCGACGAGTTTGTCGAATTCTCTTCGTTCAATGGGACTGAAAAGTGCCTGCGAGCAACTCGTGTTACCGAGTCATCGAAGGTAAGGTCCACATCCAAAACTCGGCACTTCAACGCTGTGAAATGGAAAAGAAACACAATGAGAAAGTTCGTCAGAATTTCGGTGCTGTGCTTGGTCATCGCGTGGCCCGCAGTGTCTTCGGCGCAGACGTTGGACTCCGCGACTGAGGCGGAGACGCGGAAGCTGTTCGATGTTCAGGCGATCGGAGTCGAGCTGAAATTGCAGGGGGAATACGTCGGCAAGGACGGCGAGAAGCTGGTTGCTGCGCAAGTCGTGTCGCGCGGCGAGAATTCGTTTCATGTTCTGCTCCTCGAAGGCGGATTGCCGGGTGATGGTTGGGATGGGGGCCGTTATGGACTGTTGGAGAGCGCCCCGTTGTCGCAAGGGCGAGCGGAGTTTCGTTCGCTAACAGATGAGGGAGTCACCGCGGTTCTGGATGAGAACGGCCTGATGCTGAAGCGCGGTGAGCGACGAACTCTGTTGAAGCGAGTGGAACGCAAGAGCTCGACGCTCGGTCAGCAGCCTCCTGCGGGAGCGATCGTGCTTTTCGGTGGCGCGACTCCCGGCATGGACGCGTTCGAAGAGCGCAAGGACATCGAAGGTTTGACCGCGCCAACGATGTTTGAAGGACACATGCTCGCCGGGGCCGTCACGAAACGGCGGTTCCGAGACTACCAGTTGCACGTGGAGTTCATGACCGGGTGGGAGCCGCAAAACATTCCGTGGCGGCGAGCGGATGCGGGCATCTATATGCTTTCACGCTACGAAGTCGCGATCGGCGATAGCTTTGGCTTCGACTTCGATCTGTCTGGCGCGACGAGTCCGCATCGCGGCAAGTTGCTCGATGAGAAAAGCACGTCTTCGAAGTTTCCGGTGGCGAAAAACAACAACGCGCCTCGCGTGTGTGGAAGTGTTTTCAGTTATCCGAGCAATGTCCCGAATTCGTGTCTGCCGCCACTGGTTTGGCAGACGCTCGACATCGACTTCACGGCACCTCGATTCGACAGCGAAGGAAAGAAGACTTCAAAGGCGGTGATCTCAGCAAAGTTGAATGGGCATCAGACGGTCGACAAGCAGGAAGTCAACGGCCCGACGCCGCACGGCCTCAATGGCCCCGAGACTCCCGATGGCCCCATTTGGTTTGAAGCCTTCGGACGCCGCGTGCTGTACCGCAACATCTGGGTTGTTGAACGCCGTTGAGATCGGCTCGCGTGAAGTCGTGCAATCCCTGCATGCAAACCTCGTCAGTCCAAGGCAACGACATCAGCTTGACGCGATTCGCCGGAGGTTCTTCGGTCACATCGGTCACATCGGTCACATCGGTCACATCGACCGCGGTGTGTCGGACCGGACCAGATGACAACCGAGGCGAAACTGTGTTCGGTTCAGTAGGCGGGTGGTCTCATTCAGCGAGAATGCGATGAGAAGGCTTATTTGAGAGCGTTTCTGCCACTTTCTGGGAACGCTCTCGGCGTTTTTACACTTTCCAGATTTTCCGCTATTTTACAAGGATTCGGTGACAACATCTGAGACGAGAGGGGCAGTCGTACAACGTCAGAACACGCATCTGCTCTTCGCGCGTGTCGGACCTGAGCCCCCGGAATTGCAAATCGTTCCTTAACAGCCTGTTGAAGTAAGGGGGACAGGCACCTTGGCGTTCACGATGTCATGGCGTTTTTTCATCTGGTCGGAGCCAGTCCCCGTTACTTCAACAGGCTGTTAGGGCCGCTGGACGAGCATCGCACTCGCATTGAAGAAGATGTTGGCCGCTCACTGCGTCATCTCGTAGACGCACAATGCACCAGATTTTACTTCTTAACACTCGATGCCGGTGGAGGCGCGACGGATGATCCTGATTGGGACGAAGCTGCCAACGGGGCCTTCTTCAGGAACTTTTTGAGCGGAATGTCGTAGTATCTTGCCCCGGCCATTGGACCTGCCATTTGCGATCGACCGTCAACCGTCATGGTAAAGATCCGGATCACGGCGCGGTCGGCAAATTCCTTTCCGATCTCCACTTGCCCGGTGAGTTTGCCGGCCTCGGTTGGCTTCATTGCGATGGGTGTCTTCACGAGATTCTTGCCTGTACGATCCGGATTGCTGAAAGCCATCACGAACACCGAATCGATGGGCTTGAGCCTGCCTTGATCAGCAAGTGTAAAGTGGACGATCAGCTTGTCGCCATTGGCGGCGTCCACTTTCCCGTCGTACTTCACCCCCCACTCGTCCTTCGACGGACCAAGCCCATACCAGTGCGCCCAACCGCAGCTCGTCATCAGGACAACTGCGATGACAACTAGCAAACCTATTACGCGAGGAAAACGTCGAAAGACCATGTCAATTGAACCTCATGAAATCCCGGTCATCGATTCACGTGTCGGAAGGTCGGCTATGCACTTCGCGCGAAGCATTGAAGCGGTGCACCTCAATTCGAGCAATATCAATTTTAGCGCCGACATACCCCATCCATCGTCGCAACGGGGCGTGTGGGCCCGCCCTGAATGAGGAAGCAAATGCTTTCTCCAACTCGAAGACATCGTTACCCCGAACGGTTGACACAATGATAGCAGAAAAGGTGTCAGGAACCTTTTTCATATTCGAGTCTTATTCCCATCAAAACGCCGACGACAAATCCGATACAAATCTTGAATACCATTCTCCATACTCTGGCATCCAATTTGACACGGTAGCCGCGTCCTAATGCCGGGACACAAGCTTCCCAAACCATGCAAGCGAGCACGCCCAAAATCACGCAAGGCACTACCCAGCCCCATCGAAATATCAGAGAGGCAACGGAGTAGATAAACAACACGAGGAAAACCTGTGATGTCAATGTTTCGCAGGTGTCAAACTCGCTTGTTGAGGAATGTTGAAAGAAAAAGGCGAGCACCCCCGTGATCAGCGTCGCGACGAGTTTGGCTGCCAGTCGTTCTCGCATCGGGAATCACTTTCGTTCCGTGTTCCACTGATCGCCACTTTCAGACAATGTTAT